>WRJS01000085.1 GCA_009778475.1 Kiritimatiellota bacterium
CGGCTTTCCGGGACAGGGGGCCGTTCAAGTCCATCACGGCCACGCCTGGGCATTTGAGAATCAGGTTCGGGAGGGCGGGGGCGTATGGCCTTTTGTGTCCTGACGCTCACAACCCTTTGCCTGAAAAAAGAATATCGGACTACATAGAAAACGACGAGCCTCTGCTTTTGACCCCTGACGCAAGGTTGAAGGTGGCTGAATTTCACGCCAGTTATTCTTTTACCCCAGTCATTTTTAAGAACCAGCAAAAGGGGTTCCAGATTGCCAATGTGTCTAACGGTATCTCTTTCGGGCGCGGAATAACCACGAACAGCATTGCATACATTGCACTAGGCGATGTTCCTGCCGAAATGGGCGAGGGCGACGTAGCTGAAGAAATCAAGCTTCCCCCGCCGCCGAAACCGCCCGAAGACCCGCAGGCGGCATGGCTGTATAAACGGGCGGAAGAGCTGGGCTTCCCTATTCCCGAGCCAAGTCCTGCCACCACCAAAGAGGCCGCGCCGCCCACCGAACCCCAGACCGCCGCCGCAGAAGACGCGCAGCCCGAGGCGCAAGCCGAAGCCCGCACCCTCTGGCCCTACGCCCTCATCCCGCCCGCCTTCCTCGCCGCCCTATGGGTCGCGAGGAAGCGGAGGCGTGACTCTAAAAACTGTAAACTGTAAACTGCCAGCTGGCGCGGCCAGCCGCCGCGCCCCGGCCGGGCCAACCCGGGATGCCGGCATAAAAACCAATGGGGGCCAAAGGTGAACCCATAAGGGAGGCAAGAAAATGAAAATGCGTTGTGCGGTATTAATCGCATTGTTGCTTGTGAATAGCGCGTTAGGGACGGATGCAATCGAGTACCTGAAAAAGGATTCTTGGATGAGCATTGCCTCGGTCTCGGCAACAGGCTTGACGGTCAGGCTCCAGGGGTGCAATGTTTTGGTTGCGCCGAATGGCGTGCCGGAGCCGTGGCGCCACATGGAAGAAGGCGAGACGCTTGCCCTGGTCGCGGACCAGGAGGTGTGGCTCGGTTGCCGCTATCTCAAAGTAGTCTTTAGGCCTGTCGCCTTTAAAGACAAGCAGAAGGGTTTTAGGGTCGCTAAGATGCTCGCGGGCGACAGCGCCCACCCTTGCTCCCCGTCTCACATCACTTTTGTCGCCTTGGGTGACGCCCCTGCGGGGATGGGCGAGGGTGATGTGGAGATGGTCATGGACAATGGGGAGTGGGTGAGTCCGGAGAAGTCGAAAAGTTGGGAAATCGAGAAGCTGGGATGGTATGCTGAGAAAATAGTTGAGGATGCGGAGACAATAATGCAAGACGCAGAGATGATGGCGAGAGTATCACGAGACCCATCCTTTGCAAAATTGTGGGCTACGCTCATAGAGAAGGGTTTGATAAAACCGAAAGCAGAAATCCCACTGGTCACGGGATCAAAAGATGCCGCGCCGCAAGAGACGCCGCCAAACCCTGACGAACCGCCGCCCCCGCAAGCCGAACCCCAAGCCGCCGCCGCCGGAGACGCGCAGCCCGAAACGCAACCCCAACCCCGCACCCTCTGGCCCTACGCGCTCATCCCGCTCGCCTTCCTCGTCGCCCTGTGGGTCGTGCGCAAAAAACGGAAACAGGGGGGATGACGATGAAAACGAAACATTGCATGGCATTGGTCGCCGTGCTGCTTGCGGGCGGTGCGCACGGGATGGACGGGATTGAATGGCTGAACAATTTTCTGATTTTCGAGTCAGTCGTTGTCACACCGACGAGCATGGTGCTAAGGACAAGCGGCTCGCTTGGTTCCCTTGGGGCGATCCAGGTTCATGGAGAGGAATAAAGACCAAGCAAGGGCACTCGTGCAGACGGGATACCGCAATGTGGCGCGAACATTCCTGCAAGGGCTTGAAGCATACGAAAAGACGCTAACCCCTTCGGGGCAAAGAATGATGTGCCAACGTCAACTCGAAATATTATAGAAACTAACCACTAATCACTAAGCACTGACCACTAACCACTAATTCCCCCTAATCTTTTCCTTTATCTCCGGCGGCAAGTGTGGTTAAATAATGTTTAACGCATTTTGCGGGAAACGGAGATTTGTTATGGCGAAGTATCTGGTCGGGATTGATAACGGCGGGACGGTGTCGAAGGCGGCGGTGTTTTCGGCGGATGGTCGGGAGCTGGCGGTCGCGGGGCGGAGGGTGAATATCCTCCAGCCGCATCCGGGCTGGTCGGAGCGGGACATGGGTGACCTCTGGCGTGACACGGCGGAGGCGATCAAGGAGGCGATTGAGAAGTCGGGCGTTGACCCGAAGGATATTGCGTGTGTGTCTTGCACGGGTCACGGGAACGGGCTGTACCTGATCGATGCGGATGGGAAGCCGGTGCGGAACGGCATCTATTCGTCGGATGGTCGCGCGGCGGGAATCGTCGCGGATTGGAAGGCGCGGGGGGTGGACGCGGCGGCGTTGCCCAAGACGGCGCAGTGCGTGTGGGCGGCGCAGCCGAACGCGTTGCTGGCGTGGCTGCGGGAGCATGAGCCGGAGTCGGTGGCGCGCGCGGCGGCGGTGCTGATGGCGAAGGATTTCACGCGCTTCTGCCTGACGGGCAAGGTGGCGATGGAGATCACGGACATGAGCGGCACGAGCCTGATGAATGTGATCACGGCGCGGTATGATGATGAGGTGCTGGAGGTTTTCGGTATCGCGGAGATGAAGCGTCTGCTGCCGCCGATCGTGGCGAGCGCGGAGGTGTGCGGGGCGGTGACGGCGGAGGCTGCGGCGTTGACGGGCTTGGCGGAGGGCACGCCCGTGGCGGGGGGGATGTTCGACATTGACGCGTGCGGGCTGGCGTCGGGCTGCGTGGACGGGCGGCAGTTCGTGATCGTGACGGGGACGTGGGGCAATAACCAGTACATCGCGCGTGAGCCGCTGGTGGACAGGAATCTCTTTATGACGTCGTGCTACAGCATCCCGGGCTGGTACCTGATGCTGGAGGGCAGCCCGACGGGGGCGGGTAATCTGGAGTGGTTCGCGGAGACGTTCCTCGGGGACAAGGCGGCGTTGCTGAAGCAGTCGGGCGGCGGGTCGGTGTTCGCGTGGGCGGACGCGGAGGTGGCGGGGGTTGCGCCGGATGCGGACGCGCCGCTGTTCCTGCCGTTCCTGTACGGGGAGAACGTGGGGTATGCGGCGAAGGGGTGCTTCCTCGGGCTGGACAGCCGCCACGGGCGCGCGGATGTGATGCGGGCGGTGTATGAGGGGTGCGCGTTCTCGCACAATATGCACTTGCAGCGGCTGTACGCGTTCCGCGCGAAGCCGGAGGTCATCCGCCTGACGGGCGGGGCGGCGCGGAGCGCGGTGTGGATGCAGATGTTCGCGGATATTTTCCAGGTGCCGGTGGAGGTGCCGGACGGGTCGGAGCTGGGGGCGTTGGGCGCGGCGGTCGCGGGCGCGGTGGCGTGCGGGCTGTATGCGTCGTATGAGGATGCGATCCCGGCGATGACGCGCGTGGCGCGGCGTTACGAGCCGGACGCGGCGCGGGCAGAGATTTATGCCGGGCGGTACGGTCGGTACTGCGCGGCGGTTGCGGCGTTGAAGCCGTTTTTCACAAAGTAGAAAAGGAGAAGGCAGTATGAAACGTATGGTTACGATGGGCATGGCGGCGGTGGCGCTCTTGGCGGGCGGGTGCGCGATGTGGGGGCCGAAGACGACGGCGGACGGGCTCAGGCCTGTCAAGCGCGCGTTCGACCTGACGAAGTACGGTGTGGCGAACCCGGAGGGGCTGACGCTCCATCAGGGCGACATTTATTTCACGGCGCGGAACACGTTCATCAAGAAGCCCGCGCAGATCATGCGCATCACGGCGAAGGATGAGCTGGAGTCGGTGCTGACGTTCGGCGCGGACGTGTCGCCGCTGGGGCTGGCGTTCGGGCCGGACGGCAACCTGTATGTGTGCGACAACCATTTCGCGGATGACGTGTGGGGCAAGTCGCGCCTGCTGCGGGTGTCGTTCTCGGACGAGGGCAAGCCGGTGAGCGTGGACGTTGCGGCGGCCGGGTTCAACCACATCAATGCGATCGCGATGCGCGGGGGCGATGTGTATGTGACGGAGACGGTGCTGGCGCGCGCGCCCAACGGCGTGACGACGGGCGCGGTGTTCAAGTTCGCGCTGGCGGACCTCCAGCAGAAGAAGCCTGTGGCGGTGAAGTCCGCCGCGACGGACCCGCGCTGCCTGCTGACCATCACGACGCGCAACCCGCTCGTGCAGTACAGTGCGAACGGGCTGACGTTCGACGGCAACGGGAACCTGTTCATTTGCAGTTTCGGCGATGGCGTGATGTGGCGCGCGACGTTCGACGCGAAGGGCGCGGTGGCGTCGTGCAAGCCGTGGGTGGACACGCGCAATGTGGCGATGCTGTCGCTGGACGGGGCGCATTACGACGCGCAGGACAACGTGGTGTGGGTCACGGATCTGCTGGGCAATGCAGTGGCGTCGATCGGCGTGGACCGCCCCGTGGTGCAGGTGGTGGCGCGGAACAAGGTGCCGCATGACGCGGCGGATGGCGATTTGGACACCCCGGCGGATGTGATCCGTCGCGGGGATAAATTGTATGTCGTGAACTTCAATCTGGAGTTCGGCGTGCATAAGGCGACGGCGCATCAGGCGGTGTCGGTGATTAAACTGAAGTAAAGGGAAAAGGAGAAGAAGATGAAAAATCTGGTTATCGGTTCGTTGGCGGTCGCGTTGGCGGTCGGGATTGTCGGTTGCAAGGAGGAGAAGGGTCATGCCCATGGCGGCGGTGCGCTCAAGACGCCGCGCCTGCTGTTCGACCTCACGGGTAAGTACACCAACCCGGACGGGATGTGCATACATGACGGCTATGTCTATGTGAACATGAACAACCTCGCCTCGGGCAAGCCTTCGGTGATTTGCCGCTTCGGCAAGGACGAGAAGCTCGAGGAGGTCGTGACGCTGCCCCTGCACCCCGAGACGGAGAGCGTCTGTGCGCTGGGCATCGTGTTCGCGCAAGACGGCAACCTGTACGTGAACGACAACCAGAACTTCAACGGCAAGGGGCTGGGGCTGTCGCGCATCCTGCGCGTCGTGATGAAGGACGGCAAGGCGGAGCGCGTCGAGGTCGTCGCCAAAGGGCTCAACGAGGCGAACGGCATCACCACCTTCGGCGACACGCTCTACATCGCGGACACGAACTTCGGCACGAAAGACCCCTTCACCAGCGGCGTGTGCGCGCTCAAACTGTCCGAGCTCTCGGCGGAGAACCCGGTCGTGATTCAGGGCGGCAAGATTGACCTCGACCCGCACTACATCGGCAGTTTCACGACCACGGGCAAATGGTCCGTCGGCGCGAACGGCATCGCGGCGGACGCCGACGGCAACGTGATCGTCTGCAACTTCGGCGACGCCGTGCTGTGGAAGATGACCTTCAACGCCGACCGCACGGTGAAAGACTTCAAGCCGTGGGTGGACTGCTCGAAGGCTGGCGTGGAGAGCCTCGACGGCTTGCAGTGCGATAGCGAAGGGACATTCTGGAGCGCCGACTTCATCGGCAACGCGATCGTTAGCATCGCGGCGTGCGGCGGGGTTGACATCATCGCGAAGAACCCGCCCAGCGACGGCAAGGGAGGCCTGCTGCACGCGCCCTCCGAGTGCATCCGCCGCGGCAACAAGGTCTATGTCTCCAACATCAGCCTCACCTTCGGCCCGCACACGGCCAGCACGACGCCCACCATGTCGGTCATCGATCTGTAAAAAATCAAATCATTTTCCGCCTTGCAATCGGGACGGGGATATGTTTCAATTGTGATGTTTCGAACACGGGCTTGGTAAGTATTCCCCCCACAATTCGGGGAGTGAGGAACCCAAGCCCATATTTTTTTCATGGGGCAGTCATGGAGGACAAGACAGCGATACTCGTGGACAGCGGGTTTTAAAGGAGACGTTTAAGAGGGAGGCGAGCGTAACGTAACGCTCGTTTCGCACAAGGTGAGCGCGATGTCAACGGTGAAACGTTTTTTGAAGGCGGTGTTTTGGCGGGGCAACTCCGATGTCGGCGTGTTGTTCACGTTTGCGTTGGTGGCAACGCTAAGAGCCGTTCTCTTGACGGGGCTGTTTGCGTTGCTATTGCTGACGCTGGCGGGCGTTTCTGTCTTTGGCGCTATTTCCGTGTCCAACATCGCGACATATAGCCGTGTCTTTACATTTGCGACAACCCTCATGTCGCTTTATTCCGTTGTGCTGACCCTCTTGTTTTTGATGGACCTGTACATAAAGGCTTTCCAGTGCCGGAAACGGATCGCCGTCGTGTTGAGTTTGCTGTTACCTGTGGCCGGGATGCCCGCGTGTTCGTGGAAACTCAGAAACGGGAAAGCCTTCATTGTTTCGGTGACGGCATCCGTCTGCTGGGTGGCGGGGATTGCGTGCCGCTTCATTCCGGTTTGTCAGGGCATCACGCGGGAGGTCTGCGTTCTTGGCTCTATGGTCATGCTGGCGGTCGCCATTTATTTCCTGTCGCCCCGCCGTTCGCTTCTGTGGCTGGGGACATTGTACATGACATTGACGCTCCTCTATTTCATCACGCCCCGTGTCATATATCCCCGATTGAACGCCATCGTGGAGACGCGAAAGGCGCAGATGCCCGAACGATGCGCCGTGACGTTCACATGGGAGGCATGGCAAGCGGAAATGAACGCCGCTGACGCAGAACTTCCTGAACCCTTCAAGACGCTTCACGATGAACGTCAGGCGTCGGCATCCACCAATCAATGGAAGTTAAGGATAGGGCGGAGATTAAACGCCAAGGACATCGAAAGCCTGACGAACGCCATTCCCGCCGCCGAACGGGTGAAAACAGTCCCAATCCTCAATCCCTTCTTGCCGCCGACACAGGAGGAGATTGAGGCGTTTCAGCAGTATGAAACCACATACGCCTCACGTATCGCCGTGATGGACGAGGTGACGGATCCTCGCGCGCCGCATACGGATCAGGGTTATCCCGTGGCATTCTCGATTCCGCCGCGTGCGACGCAGGGCTTGGGGATTTCGGAATGGGGGCGTTATTATGCGAACAAGGCGATTATGGAGGCGCACCATGGGAACACGAATGCCGTCCGCGACCTGCTGCAACGTACGGACGGGATACGCGCCTATTATGAGACATCGCTGATGCTCATAAATAAAATGTTGGGAATGCCAACGGAAATGCAACGCCTGACGGCTTTGCAAGCGGCGATACATCTGTTGTCTGACGACGATCTTGCCCAAATGCAGAAGGGGTTGTCAGTCCCTGCGGAAAAATGCCTCCGCCAGATTGCCAGTGTCTATTATGGCGAAAGCACGGTTTTGGAGGACTTGATTGTGAAGGGGTGTCCGGAAAATCAGAAAGTCTTGTGCTCAACCATAGGAACGTTTGTCTCCATCTGGCTGTGCTTCGAGCGACTTTCGCAGTTTAAGCGGACAGAGGCTGTCTGCAAGGTTTTAAACGACGCTTCGCTTTCAGAGGCGGAACGTTATTCAAAGGCGGGACAAGCCTACAACGCGCAAGCCAGTATGCCGCTCATGCAAGTTGCGCAATATAATCCCGGGCTTCTCATCAAGTCACTTGCGACAAAGACGGACTATACCCGTGCCGCGGAAACGGGTATTGCGGTGGAACGCTATCGGCGGAAATACAACCTGCTTCCGGAGACGTTGGCGGCACTGGTGCCTGAGTTCATCGAGAGGCTTCCGATCTCGGCAAGGACAGGCGAGCCGTTGCGTTACACGACCGGGGCAATCGATATCTCGACAAAGGATGTGCCCGACACATTCGTCAACGGCTACCGCATCGACAACGGGTGCGACGACGATGATTTCCGTGGATTTACTGTGGCGTTGGAAGGACAACGTCTCATCACACACAAAGGAGAAACGAAAGATGAATAACTTCCTTGACTTCAAGGGAAAGACGGCACTCGTGACGGGCGCCGCCGGGGCGATTGGCAAAGGCGTGGCGGAGGGGCTGGCGCAGTGCGGCGCGCGGGTGTTCGTCACCGACCTCAAGAAGGACGGCGTGGATGCCGTCGTGGGCGAGTTGAAGGCGGCCGGGCATGACATCGCGGGGCTGGAGGCGGACGTGACGAGCGAGGCGCAAGTCAAGGCTGTCGTCGATGCCGCCGCCGCGCATTTCAGCGGGCGCATCGATGTGCTGGTGAACGTCGCGGGCATCGCGGGGCAGAACGCCGTCGAGGACATCACGGAGAAGGAGTGGGACTTCATCTTCGCGGTGAACTGCAAAGGCACGTTCTTCTTCGTGAAGTATGTCGCGCCGCTGATGAAGGCGCACAAGTACGGCAAGATCGTCAACTTCTCCTCGCAGTCCGGCAAGAACGGCTCCGCGCTGCTCAGCCACTACAGCGCGGCGAAGGGCGCGGTCATCACCTTCACGCAGGCGCTGGCGTTCGAGTTCGCGAAGGACAACATCCAGGTCAACTGCGTCTGCCCCGGCGTGACGGACAACACGGGCGTGTGGACGTTCATGTCCGCGAACTACATCAACAACCTCCATCAGGAGCGCGCGGAGGTCGTCAAGAAATTCGCCGCCAAGATCCCGCTCGGCCGCCTCGCGACCGTCGAGGACGTCGTGGACACCACCGTCTACCTCTGCTCCTCCGCGTCGGACTACATCACCGGCCAGTCGCTCAACATCTCGGGCGGCCGCCTCACGCTGTGAGCCTAAGTGATGAGTGATGATATAGCATTTTGTATCATTGGCACACATCCGCGACGGTACAATGGTGTGCGCTTTTAGGGGATAATGCGTAGAGACGGATGATTATCCGTCTCCCCGTGTCATTGCCCTGCAGAGACGGATAATCATCCGTCTCTACCTCCAATGTTATCTTTGGGCAATACCGGCCAGCCGCTGAACATCTCGGGCGTCGCCTCGCGATGTAAAAAAACAACTTGCGTGTTGTCTGCCACGATGGTACAGTTTTGTCATGCTTAAAGAGACACTTGGAGGTATGACATGAAATGGATTACGGTTACGGCGCTGGCGCTGTTCGCGCTGGCCTTCGCGCGGGCGGACCCCGCGCAGCACATGGCGGCGGCGGAGAAGGGCGACGCGGAGGCGCAGTATTGGCTCGCGACGTATTATGCAGACGAGGGGGAGCCGGGGAAGGCTTTCGGGTGGCTGAAGAAGGCGGCAGCCCAAGGGCATCGGGAGGCTCAGTTCGCCCTTGCGGCGTTTTATGCAAAAGGGGTAAAAGGCATTATTGAAAAGGATTTGACGGAATCCGCTTGGTGGCTCACAAAAGCCGCTGAGCAAGGCCACCTGAATGCCCAGCACAATCTCGGAATGTGTTTTGCGTATGGCGATGGCGTGAAGCAGGATTACGTCAAGGCGAGGGAGTGGTTCAGGAAGGCTGCGGCGCAAGGCGACGAGAAAGCCGAAGCCCTCGTCAAGGTCCTCGACGGGTTCATCGAGGACATGAACACCCAGGCGCTCTGGGCAGACCCCGCCCAGCACGTCGAGGCGGCGACGCGAGGCGACGCGGAGGCGCAATACAACCTCGGGATGTGCTACGTGAACAACAGAACCCCAAAAAATCAGGATTTCGCCAAAGCCTTCGAGTGGTTCACGAAGGCCGCCGAGCAGGGACACGCAAAAGCCCAGTGCGCCCTTAGTTGTTGCTACAGGGAGGGTCAGGGCGTGGAGAAGGACGTTGTCAAGGCCGTCGAATGGATCATGAAAGCCGCCGCGCAAGACGACGTAGGCGCCCACTACGGCCTTATCTGGCATTATGCGAACGGGGTGGGCGTGCCGAAGGATGCCGCAAAAGCCCTCGAGAGCCTCGGCAAGGCCGCTGAGTTGGGGCATGTGGAGGCGCAGTATTATTTGGGCAGGCGTTATGAGAAAGGCGAGGGGGGCGTCATCCAAGACACGCAGGAGGCGATCAAGTGGTACAAGAAGGCTGTGGCGCAAGGCCACGATGAAGCCGAATACCGCCTTGAAGACCTGCAACGGCAAAAGCGCGACCCTGGAGTGGAGGCTTTCGAAACGACCAGAAGGAACGCCGCGAAGGGCGACCCCAGAGATCAATATAGCCTTGGGATATTCTATGCGCAAGGCGTGGGCGTAAAGAAGGATGCGGCAAAGGCATTCGAATGGGTCACGAAAGCGGCAGGACAAGGGCATGTGCAGGCGCAATACAGCCTTGCGACATTCTATCGGGATGGCCAAGGTGTCAGCACGAATCATGCAAAGGCCGTCGAGTGGCTCATGAAGGCCGCCGAGCAGGATTTCATGCTGGCGCAATATGACCTCGCCGAGTGCTACCGGAAAGGCGAGGGCGTGGGCAAGGATTCGGTCAAGGCGGTAGAGTGCTATCGGAAGGCGGCGGAGAAAGGGCATCCACAGGCGCAGTATGCTCTTGGCGCATGTCATGTAAAAGGCGAAGGCGTGGACAAGGATGTCTCGAAGGCGGTCGAATGGTTCAAGAAAGTCGCCGCACAAGAAAGCCTGTTTGCAAAGCACCTCCTTGACCAATACAAGGCGAAAGGCACAATCACGGCAAAGGACATTGACGAGGTGGACTCGAAAATCTTCGAGTCGTACAGAAAACCTGCCGAACAAGGCAATGCCGAAGCTCAATTCATCCTTAGCGCATGTTATGCGCAGGGCATGGGGGTGGAGAAAGATGCTGAGAAATCTTTCGAGTGGCTCAACAAGTCCGCAGGGCAAGGATACGCGCAAGCGCAATTTTATCTTTTTTCGTCTTACGAGCAAGGGCACAATGGCGTCGGCAAGGATGAAAAAAAGGCTTTTGAGTGGCTCAGGAAGGCAGCCGAAAACGGGTATTCAAGCGCTCAACATATCCTTGGGATATGCTATCAGAATGGCGAGGGCGTGAAGAGGGATTTCGACGAAGCCGCCAAATGGATTAGAAAAGCCGCCGAGCAAGGGGACGCAGGGGCGCAAAGTACCCTTGGCATAGCCTACCAGTATGGCAAAGGCGTGAAGAAAGACATTGCAACAGCCATCGAGTGGTTCACGAAAGCCGCCGAGAATGGCGACCACACCGCGCGCAACAAACTGAAAGAACTTCAAGCAGCCCAATAGGGATAAATGAAAATGAGCGACCCCAAGAATAAGATTAAACTCTTCGAGGAAAGGCAGGTCCGCGCCGTATGGGACGAGGATGCCGGGAAGTGGTGGTGCGGGCATTCCTGCCCGCAGAGCGAAGAATCACGGGCAGGAATGCCCATGCCACCTTGCCCTGTGCGCGGAAATATTTACAGGCACTTTCTCTACCCCGAAGGGGTTACATCCCCCAGCGTAGGGCAACGCCCTACGTTAGGGGGCAAAGAAACGCCAAGCCCTGAAAGGGCGACATCAAAACGGATTACGCCCTTACAGGGCTTGAAAATGTGTGTGTCCCGTTTCGTAGGGCGTTGCCCTACGCTAGTATATTTCAGGGCTTCGCCCTGATGATTGAACGGGGAATAGGATTTCACAAGCATAACCAAACAGAAAGGATACGAGAATGAGCGAGTTCATGAAAGAGCAGGGTATGGAGTTTGAGATTAACCGTGATGCCGTCGGGCGGTATTTTCGGGTGTTGCAGTCGTTATTTTTTCTCGGGCCGGCGGTGCCTTTGTCCTTGCCGTGTCTAGTGGCTTTATTTGCATCTAACGGTCCGCGTTTTCCCGCTTTCCTGTTGCTCCTTCCCTTCATCGCGGCATTCGTCCATTACCACGTCGCCGGCCGTTGGATTTGCTCGCGGCAAGCGCGTAACCTCAGGTATCGGCTAGAGGGGAGCGTGCTGTGCGTCAGCGGCGGCGTGTTTTTCCTTTTCCGCAAATCGATCCCGCTCGAACGGATTACGGACATCGCCCTTGTCCAAGGGCCGCTTCTGCGCTTATTTGGCATTTGGGCGATGCGCATCCAGACCGCTGGGTCAGCGCAATGCGAAGCGACCTTGTACGGGGTCTGCGAGCCGGAGAAGATTCGCACAGTAATCCTTTCGCAACGCCAGGGCGTTTATGCGAAAGGCGATGAGGTTGTCAAACCGTAAACAAAGAGAAGGAGATACGAGAATGAGTGAGTTCACGAAAGAGCAGATCGCGAAGATGATGGACCATGCGGTGCTGAAGCCCGCGATGACGGACAACGACATACGCGCCAACGCCAAGATGTGCGTCGAGCGCGGCGTGGGCGACCTGTGCGTCCGCCCGTCCGACACCAAACTGGCGGCGGAACTGGTCAAGGGCAGCGGCACGACCGTCGCGGTCGTGGTCGGGTTCCCGCACGGCGCGAGCCTCCCCGAGGTCAAGGCCCTCGAAGCCAAACTGGCGATCGAGGACGGCGCAAACGAGCTGGACATGGTGATGAACATCGGCAAGTTCCTGTCAGGCGATTTCGACTGGGTCGTGCGCGACATCAAGGCCGTCGTCGATGTGGCGAAGCCCAAGGGCATCGTCGTCAAGGTCATTCAGGAGTCCTGCCTCCTCACGCTGGAGCAGGTCGCCAAGGCGTGCGAGCTCTCGATACAGGCGGGCGCGGACTTCGTCAAGACCTCCACGGGGTTCAACGGCGACGGCGCGACCGTCGAGCAAGTCGAAGTCATGCTCAACACCTGCAAAGGCCGCGCCAAGGTCAAGCCCTCTGGCGGCATCCGCGACTGGGAACGCGCCGTGCTGTTCGCGGCCATGGGCGTTGACCGCCTCGGCGTCGGCTCCGCCGACAAAATCCTCGACGGCGCACCCGCGGGCGACGGCTATTGATTATTGCCGTTCGCCCGTCACTCCGTGATGACCACCGCCGTCCCGGCCGGGAGGAGGAGGTAGAGCTCGTCGATGTCGGGGTTGCGGAAGCGGACGGTGAGGGCGTCGGGGGTGGAGGCGTTGCGCGTGCCTTGGAGGCTGATGCCGCCGAGGGTGGCGCCGCCGGAGGAGGCGAGCGTGACCCAGCAGATGTCTTGCGCGTGGCGGGGCTTGTCGTCGGGCATGCCGGTCCAGATGTCCGCTTGGTCGAGCGTGCGCTTGTTGCGGCTGCGCACGGTGTAGCGCCCGGTCGGGGGCATTTTCGCGTCGCCGGGGATGAGCGCGTAGCGCTTGAAGAACTCGCCGTTGAAGGTCAGCAGCGCGGAAGCGCTGGCGGGCGCGATGTGAAGCTCGAAGGCGGGGTTGTCCAGCACGTGGAGCTGTGTGCCGATGCGCATGTTCTCGGGGCGCTCGATGCCGTTGATCTCCATGATGAACTCTTGGGGGCAGCCGAAACGCTGGGCGATTTTGCCGGGGGTGTCGCCGCGCGCGACGGTGTGGACGGCTTTGCCGGGCGCGGGCTGCTTCGAGAAGAGTAGCGCGGTGTTGATCTGCCCGGTCTTGCGCTCGAGGAACGGGCGCAGCTCGTCCGCCTCTTTCTGCCCGAGCAGGTGCAGGAGGGTCTGGCGCGCGTCAATGAGGTTGCCTGCCTGCTCGTCGGCGGTGGCTTGGTCGAGGAGTTTCTGGGTTTGCGCGGGGAGGCGTTTCGATGTCTTGGGGGGGGCGGTGTCCGCGTCTAGGGTAGGGGGGCTTTGCGTCTCGCGGGCGGCGGTGTCTGATGAGCCGAACCATTTGCCGAAGAAGTGGCGGCCGATGGAGGCGCTCTCGCGGTTGACCTTGGTCTCGGGCGCGTCGAAGCGGGGCTGCTGCGTGGGGTCGTCGTCCGGCGCGGGGGCGTTACCTTTGCAGCTGCGCGCGAAAATCATGATGACCGCGAACAACGGGACAAGCACGACCGCCCACCAGTATTTGGTCTGCGGGCTGTTCTTGTCTTCGTCGTATTCAATGCCGTATGAGCCTCGGGAGAGCATGGATTACCGTTTACCGTTTTCAGTTTTCAGTTGGAGCGCGTCCAGCATGTCACGGACGGCTTGACCGAGACCCGCGAAGACGGCGTGGCAGATGATGCTGTGGCCGATGTTGAGCGTGTCCAGGCCGGGGATGGCGAGGACCGCCTTCACGTTGTCGAGGTTGAGGCCGTGGCCAGCGTTGACGCGAAGGCCAAGCTCGCGTGCGCGGCGGGCGGCGGCGATGAGACGCTCGAGCTCCCGCGCCTGTTCGGCATCGGCCGTGTCGGCGTAGGTTCCGGTGTGGAGCTCGATATAGGGCGCACCGATGGCGGCGCAGGCCTCGACCTGCCGCAGGTCAGGGTTGATGAACATGCTGACGCTGATTCCCGCGTCGCGCATCTGTGCGACGACAGGGGCGAGCGCGTCGCGCTGGGCGGCGACGTCGAGGCCGCCCTCGGTGGTCAGTTCCTCGCGGCGCTCGGGGACCATGCAGACTTCGTCGGGCTTGACCTCGAGCGCGACGGCGATGATTTCCGGCGTGTTGGCGAGCTCGAGGTTCATGCGCGTGGCGATGGTTTTGCGCAGGGCATAGACATCCGCGTCCTGGATGTGGCGGCGGTCCTCGCGCAGGTGGACGGTGATGCCGTGCGCACCGGCCTGCTCGCACAGCGCGGCGGCGTCGGTCAGGCGCGGGTACACGGTGCGGCGCGCCTGCCGCAGGGTTGCCACGTGGTCAATGTTCACGCCTAAGCGTATCATAAAAAACTCCTTTCGTTGGCATCGGCCATGCGAGGCATTCCGTGCCATTGGGTGAAAAACCGATGCCAGATGAATCGGTTGAATACTATAGCGGATATCCGCCGAAGATGCAACAGGCGATCTGCGCGATTGTCGTTTTGAAAAAATTGTGTTGCAAACTTCACTGAAAACAGGGAAACTATTCTCTTATTTGAAACTGGCTTTGAGGTGCGCAGAATGAAAAAGAGTGTTGTGAGTTGTCTGTTCTCGTTGGCTTGCATTTCCGTGTTCGCTCAAGACCCTGCGTGGTATAAGAAGGGCGCGACGCCGCAGGAGACGTTCCGTCTGTCGTATCCCGCCGCGATGGCGAACGGGGACTTTGCGCTCGGGCCGTGGCATCTCATCGGGCCGTTCGCGAATGAGCTGGGCAACAAGGGCTTTGATGTGGCGTACCCGCCGGAGAAGGGGGTTGACCTCAATGCGGAGTATGATGGCGTGGGCGGGAAGCGTGTGCGCTGGCAGCGGAAGGACACGTTCAGGGATGGCGTGGCGAATGACTTGCGTATCTTCGACGTGAATGATTTCGTGTGCGCGTATGTCTATCGCGAGATCACCTCGCCCGTTGACCAGCAGGTGATGTCGGAGATGGGGAGCGATGACACGCTGACGGTGTGGGTGAACGGCGAGAAGATTTTCGCGAAGAATGTCCTGCGCTCGTGCAAGCCGGGCGAGGAGAAGATCATGCTGCCGTTGAAGGCGGGCAAGAATCAGCTGCTGCTGAAAATCTGTCAGGGCGATCAGGGCTGGGGGTTCGCGTTCGGGCTGGCGGGGCAGTCCGCCGCGCTGCGGGAGGCCCTTGCGCTCATCCGCCGCGACTTCCCGAACGCGGTGCGCGACATTGAGTTGCTGGAGGAGGCGATGATGCAGTATGACCGCCTCGACGGCCTGCTCACGGGGCGCATCCCCAAGAGCAAGTTCGCGGTGCCGCAGCACACGCACAACGCGGCGTCGCTGTTCCTGCCCGAGGACAAGGATCCTGCGGATGTCGTCATCCGCCGCACGCGGGCGCTGTGCGACGCGCTGAAGTCGCCGCTCAAAGCGGAGCTCGACGCACTGGTCGCCAAGGGTGGCGATAGGCTCGCGCTCTACCTCGCGGTGTGTGACCTGCGCCGCCGCGTGGCGTTCTCGAACCCGCTGCTGGACTTCGACAAGGTGGTGTTCATCACGCACAAGAAGAACGCGCGGGGCGAGCTCGGCGGCGACCACATGGCGGGGCAGTATTACGGCATCCACGCGACCAAGGGCGAAGGGCTGTTCATCTTGGATGACGCGTTCGGCAAGCGGCCCGCCGCGCGGAACGTCATCGGCGAGAAGGCGCCCGACGGCGCGTACCTGTCGCCCGATCTGTCCTACGACGGCAAGCGGATTTTGTTCGCCTACACCGAGGCCGCCGGGTACGCGCCCGAGCGGCGCGCGGCGGAGGACGCGGACGGGATGTACAACTACAGCGGCCTGAAATGCTCGTTCACCGATCAGAACGCATGGCACATCTACAGCGTGAACGCGGACGGCACGGGCCTGCGCCAGCTGACCCGCGGCGTGTTCAACGACTTCGACCCGTGCTGGCTGCCGAACGGCAAGATCGCGTTCATCTCCGACCGCCGCGGCGGCTTCGGCCGCTGCCACATGACCGCGAACGGCGGCGCGCCGTGGTTCACCTACACCCTCCACCGCATGAACGCCGACGGCAGCGGCATGGAGCGCCTCAGCCACCACGAGACCTGCGAGTGGCAGCCCAGCGTCCTCAACGACGGCATGATCGTGTACACCCGCTGGGACTACGTGGACCGCGGCTTCTTCCAGGCCCACCACCCCTGGACCACCACCCCCGACGGCCGCAACGCCCTCGCCATCCACGGCAACTACCCCAAGGAATGGCAAGACCGCCCCTGCATGGAGATGGACATCCGCGCCATCCCCGGCTCGCGCAAGATGGTCGCCGTCGCCACCGCCCACCACGGCCAGACCTACGGCTCCATCGTCCTCGTCGACCCCGACATCGAGGACGACGACGCCATGGCCCCCGTCAAGATGATCACCCCCGACGAGCGCATGCCCGAGACCGAATACGGCTACTTCTGCCGCGAGGCCTCCTACGCCACCCCCTTCCCCCTCAGCGAGGACTACTACCTCTGCGCCTTCGGCTACCCCTCCTCCGCCGCCCCCGACTCCGTCGAGAACTACGGCCTCTACCTCCTCGACGCCTTCGGCAACATCGAGCTCCTCTACCGCGACCCCGCCATCGCCAGCCAGAGCCCCATCCCCCTGCGCCCCACCCCCGTCCCCCCCGTCGTGCAGGAGACCGTCCAGCCCTACCAGGTCGCGCAAGACCAGCCCCGCGCCAACTACGACCGCCCCGGCCTGCTCGCCGCCGCCCAGCTTGACCCGCAGCTCACCGCCCCCCCTGCCACCGTCTCCATCATGAACATCTACGAGAGCCGCCACGCCTGGCCCGAAGGCGCCAAGATCACCGCGCTCCGCATCATCCAGATACTCCCCAAATCCACCCCCGGCCGCAACAACCCCGCCATCGGCTACGGCACCGAGAAAAACGCCCGCGCCGTCCTCGGCACCGTCCCCGTCGAAGCCGACGGCAGCGTCCACTTCCAGCTCCCCCCCTACATCCCCGTCCTCTTCCAAGCCCTCGACGCCGACGGCAAGGCCGTCGAATCCATGCGCTCCGACGTGTACGCCGCCCCCCGCGAAAACCTCAGCTGCGTCGGTTGCCACGAGAACCGCCGCGCCGCCCCCACCCTCCCCCGCACCACCCTCGCCACCCAGCGCCCCCCCTCCAAGATACAGCCCGAGCCCGACGGCACCAACCCCTTCAGCTACCCCCGCCTCGTCCAGCCCGTGCTCGACAAGCACTGCGCCGCGTGCCACGCCACCGCCCGCGCCGACGGCAAGAAGGCCCCCGACCTCAGCGGCAAGCCCGACGGCGGCCAATGGACCCCCTCCTACCGCGACCTTCGCCCCTTCGCCTTCTACTACGACGGCGGCGGCAGCTTCGTCGAATCCAAGACCTACCCCGGCAAATTCGGCGCCATCGCCTCCCCCCTCTACAAGCACTTGGCGAAAGGCCACAAAGACGTCAAGCTCACCCCCGACGAGATGCGCCGCATCACCCTCTGGCTCGACTGCAACTCCGACTTCTACGGGACCTACGAGAACATCGAATCCCAGCGGCGCGGCGAGATCGTCCGCGCCATCATGCAATGACGCACCCGCACACGACGGGCATTTGTTTTTGACAGGATGAACAGGATTTTACAGGATGACTTTTAACCACGATGGACACAATGGTTTTCACAATAGGCACAACAATAGTGTCCATTGTGCATTCTATTGTGTCTATTGTGGTTAAAGAAAACGGAGGTTTAT
>WRJS01000086.1 GCA_009778475.1 Kiritimatiellota bacterium
GCGCGAACGGGGGGCATTATTTGACCGTCAACGGCGCGAATTTGGTGTTGACCGCCAAGGATTTCAACTACCGCGTTTATGGAAGCGGAACGAGTTTCACGGCGACCGACAACAACAACACGCGCACGATCATCACCGGCGCCACCATCCAAAACACAATTAACGCCATCAAGGCGGACGTGTACGCCAACCCCTGCGACATCACGTTTTACGCGGCGGCAACCGGCACCACCCAACTCGACATCGGCACCGCGACAATGGAATTCAACCGCTCTACTGCGGATTCCAATTGGAGCTCGGCGGCGAACGGAATCAAATTGCACGGCTCGGTCAAGTCCGCCTCGACTTCCACAACGGGCGGTGTGGTCATCGGCAGCAACGGCGCCGTTGTAACGAGTGACGCGACGATACAAAACACCAGCACGGGCGCGGGTAATGCGATTTATTGGAACTCGACTGGAACGCTCACCGTCAACAACGGCGGCAAGGTTTCGGCGGTCGGAAGCACGGCTTATGCTATTCGTAAAGCCGCAAGCGGCACGGTCGACGTTTCCGGCACCGGCACCACGGTTTCGTCAGCGTATTACGGGATTTACGGCTCGTCGGGTGCGATCAATGTTTCCGGCGGAACGGTTTCCTCCACGGGTATCCGCACCATTTACATTACAGGTACCGGAACGGTTACGGTTTCCGGAAGCGGAACAGTCAGCAATTCGTACAACGGTGGATATGCGATTAACAATTCCTCCACTGGCGCCACCACGGTTTCCGGCGGAACGGTAATCGCTACGGGAAGCGGTAATTCATATGCGATTTCGCAAGGAGATGTGAATGTAACCGGCGGCACGGTTTCATCAACTTATCAGGCCATTAATGCGAGCTCCAAAACGATAAATATCTCGGGTGGTACGGTGACGGGTACGGGGCCACAAACCATTATGTCGCGCGGTACACTCAATGTCAGTGGCGGAACTGTTTCAAATACCGGAACCGGATTGGCTATTTATAACGCTGATGTTTATAATGTTAATATTGGTACGGTAACAATTTCCGGCACCGCATTGGTTACTTCAGCGCCCACAAGCTCCGGCACTATTTGTAACATCACATCAAGCGGATCCGCCAACAACATCGTTAATGTTGTCGGTGGCACGGTACGCAACACCGCCAACAGCACAAGCGCGCGGGCGATTCATAATTACTGTCCCGGTGGCGTTATCAACGTTTACGGCGGCACTATACAGGCCACGTCCGGCGCGGCGATTGAAAACGAACGCTCAACTGCCGGTAGTATTATGCTGGGCAACTCCCCGACGATCACCGGAAGTTCCTCCGAAGGCGCTATTCGTGTTCCGTCGAATTCATTAGGCGTGGAAACGTCGGGAGCGAATACGTTCAACCCCGCAAGCAAGACCTACCCGATTCACATCAATTCCACGCCGCTTGCCGGCGCGATCGCGGTGTTCAACGGCGCGGCTCCGGTCAACCGCATTGACAACTTCCCGCTCGTGAACGCCAATTACCGGTTGATCACCAGCGGCAACAACTTGGTCGTGCAGGCGCAGACGCTCATCACGGCGGTGAACCTGAACAACACCGCCCCCGCTTACGGTGACACGATCACGGCAACAGTCACGCCCTCCGGCGCGACCTCGACCGCGACGTGGCAGTGGCAATACCACAACGGCAGCACATGGTCCAACATCTCCGGCGCGACGGCTTCCAGTTACACCGTCCCGGCGACGATGATCGGAGCCCAGTTGCGCGTTACTGCGACCGGCACGGGCGAATACTACGGCACGGTCACTTCCGCCGCAACCTCCGCTGTTACGCCCAAGACGCTCACATGGAACGCCGGAAGCGCCAGCAACAAGGTGTATGACGGCAATGCGACAGCGACGGTTGTCAGCGCCCCGACGCTCAACGGCGTCATCAACAGCGACACCGTGACGATTACCGTCGGCACGGCGGCATTCGCGGACAAGAACGTCGGCAACAACAAGGCCGTCACCGGCTTCGGTTGGGGCATCGGCGGTGCGCACGCCAACTACTACCTTATCACCACCCAGCCCTCGTTCGGTTTTGCGAACATCACCCCGCGCCCGCTCTCGTGGAACGGCAGCGGAAGCGTTGACAACAAGGAGTACGACGGCACGACGGCGGCGACCATCGCGAACCTGCCGATGAGCAACATCGTCGTCAGCGACACGGTGACGGCAGTCCCCGGCACGGCGGTGGTCTCGTTCCAGACCGCGACGGTCGGCAACAACAAGGCCATCGTCTATACCGCCGGCACATGGGTGCTCACGGGCGCGGACGCGGACAACTACACCGCCCCGACCGGCAACCCCGGCTGGAACACCCCGAACATCACCCCGCGCCAACTCACATGGACAGGCAACGGCACGGTGTCCGACAAGGTGTACGACGGCAACGCCGACGCGCAGGTAACGTCCTATCCCGGATTCGGCGCTGTGGTCGCGGGTGAGAATGTCTCGCTCAACTTCTCCGGCGTTACGGCCGTTCAATTCATGGACGGCACGGGTACGATTCCCGACGGGGCTCCCGGCCTCAACAAGCCGGTTGCCAGCACGGGCGTGTGGGCGCTCTCCGGCACGGATGCGGCGAACTACATCGTCCCCGCCGGCCAGCCCGGCTGGAACCCCGCGAGCATCACGATTGACGCCGACTACCAGTACGTCGTCACCTACGGCAACGACCCCGCCAGCGGAAATCCGTCCACGTCCTTCTTCACCGCCACGTGCAACAACGGCGTGACCGTGGTCGCCCAGGACGAGGGCTCGATGTGGACGATCATGCAGGCGATACGCAATCACGCCAACGGCAACAACTGCTCCGTCACCTTCGACTCGGGCACGGCGGGCGTGCCGCTCGACATCGGAAGCCAATACGCCGAGTTCAACGGCAACTGGGGTTCCGTCGAACTCCACGGCTCCGTCACATCCACCGCGCCCATCAACCAAGGCACGATATACGTGAGTACCCCCATGTCCATCACGAGCGACGCGGACATTGAGCACACGGGCTTCAATTCCGGCAATGCAGTCAAGATTGTTTCGGATGGCACGTTCCACGTCATCGGCGGCACGGTGAGCGCGACGGGGCAATGGTCAAGCGCCATCCGCAACGAATCCGACAGCACGGTCATCGTCTCCGACGGCGTGGTGACGTGCGCGTGCGACGCGAGCGATGCCGCCATCGAGAATGTTTATTCCGGCGCGGTGGAAGTCACCGGCGGCACGGTTGAATGCACAGGGAAAGGCAATGCCATCCGCAACAGCAACGACGGTTCGGTCACGATTTCCGGCACGGCGTTGGTCACCGCGGCATATTACAATGGCACGGTGTACAACAACGGCAACGGGGTTGTCACGGTGCGCGGCGGCACTGTTCAGAACACGTATGACGCGTCGTCGGTCCCGATGGGGGCCCCCCTGTGCGTTATTTACAACCACGCCGGCGGGACGATCAACGCATATGGCGGAGTGATAGATTTGAGGATGACTGCAATCAGGAACAACGCTGCCGGCACGGTGTCGTTGGGCAATGATCCTATCCTGAACGGCATTTATACGGCGGAAGGCAAGGTCAGCGCGGTGACTGCGGGCCCGGATGAATTCACGCCCGGCGAAAACGTTTATGGGATATACATCACCTCTTCCCCCATCGTCAGCGGCTCGACCGTCGCGGTGGTGGACGGCGCGGACTTCCTTGGCAACTTCGTGTCATGGAACTATGATGGAGTCCTTAACGTGGGTTACGTCTGCACGGCAAGCGGCGATGACCTCGTCCTGAGCGCGGCCGCCACGGTGTACTTCTACCATAACGCGCCGGACGCCACGGGCGATATGGAACCGCAAACGGAACTCTACGGCGAGATCGAGAATCTGGCCCCGAACGGCTTTAGCCGCGACGGATATGTGTTCATGGGGTGGGCTTTGACGGACGACGGTCCCGTGGCGTATGCCGACGAGGCGCCCTTCACCTTCATCGAAAACATCACGCTCTTCGCGGTCTGGCTCGCCCCGATCTCCGAAGGCGATGACGGCTCAGGCGAGGATGACGGCTGGTATTTGCAAGTCGTGGACGGCACCCCCGGCGCGGTCTTGGGCACCGACTGGTGGATTCTGCGCAAGGGCGACGGCTCACGCCGCCCCGCGCCGAACACCAACCCGAATTACGTCGGCGACAACCTCGTGGACGTCGTGCCGGGCAACACCATCGACCATGATCCGTATGACGGCGATTATGACCCGTGGATTGTCCCCGAAGTCCCCGGCTTCCCGCCCTCCGACTACGACTACATCTTTGACCCGAACGTCCCCGAAATCCGCATCTATGACCGCGATTCCGGCGACGAGGTGGCGGTGGTTGACCTGCCCACGGGCGAGGTGGATTACAAGATTGCGGTGGCGGTGCTCAAGAACTTCATGTACTCCAACGTGCGCGAGCAGACCCTCGGCCAATACTTCCCGCTGGACACGGATCTGGATCCGCTGGAAGGCACCGTGGCGATCATCACCGTGTTCGATGCCTTGGGCGAAATCGTGGCGGGTCCCTACGCGGGCCGCCTCGACGCCGACGGCAACATCATCCTCGACGACGTCGTGCCGCACAGCGCGGTCGGCGTTGGCTATACGCTCGAGGTGGTCATCCGCAGCGAGGTGTTCGAGGTCGAACCCTTCGCCATCCGCCGCGGCCCGTCCGTCGTGCTGGACGACGACCTGGACACGGACGACACCGAAATCGGCACCGTGTGGCCCGGCGACATGCCCGGCGTGACCAACGACGCCCCCGTCGTCATCATCGTCATCACCGACGAAGGCGACGGCACCACGACCACCAACAGCGTCCCCGGCCACCTCGAAGGCCCCGACCCCGACGGCCCCTACGTCATCGTCATTGACGACGGCTCGGAACTGCCCCCCGGCGAGATCGTGGACATCATCTTCGGCGACGAGCCGCCGTACATCGTCCCGATTGACCCCGGCGACGGCACCGTCACCGGAATCGAAAACGACTACACCTACGTCATCACGGGCGGATCGGGCAGTTTCGTGGCGACGCGCAACGGCGGCATCCACAAGGTGACGCCGGCGGCGGGGCTTGGCATACAGGCGGCGATTGTCGCCATACAGGCGGACGCGGATGGGCATGACTGCTCCATCACCTTCGACCCGGGATTGGCAACCGCGCTGGACATCGGGAACGCGCACATTGATTTCGACGACTTCACCAGAGCATGGGGTCTCATCACGCTCCACGGTAGTGTTGAAAACTCCAGTTGGACTACGATTAGTATTTACGGTGGCGTTTCCGTCATAAGCGACGCGGACATTTTAGCAACTGGTAGTTTATGTTCCGCCATTGCGTTGGACAGCACCGGTGACCTCGCCATTACGGGCGGCACAATGACTGGCGATGTGGCAGTTTTCAAAGTGGACGATAGCACGGGTGACATTTACATCCTCGGCGGCACATTGATTAGCACTGCCGGCTATGAAGCGGTTTGCTACGACTCGCGGTATGGAGAACTCGTGTTGGGCAACGCGCCGACCATTGAAGGCTTCATCTCCGCTCCGGCAGGCACCATCCGCGTCATCACCGGAAGCAACCCCAACACCTTCAACCCCGGTGAGGAAATTTATGCGGTTGCGATTTGGGATTTCTACGACAATCTGATTATCAGCGGCACGACCGTCGCGGTTGTGGACGGCGCGGACTTCCTCGCGAACTTCACCGCCGTGAACCCCGGCTATGTGCTGGACATCCTCGGCGACGACCTGATCCTGCGCAACCCCACGCCCGTACAGCCCCCGCTGGTGGACAACACCACGCCGGAATACGGCGACACCCTCACGGCGACGGAACAACCCGCCGGGGCGACCGTGACGTGGCAGTGGGAATGGTATGACGACGTCAACAACGAGTGGCTGCCCATCACCGACGCCACCAACGCCACCTACACGGTTGTCGCCGACGACATCGGCCTCGAACTGCGCGTGGTCGTGAACGGCGAAGGCCTCTACGCCGGAGCCGCCGCTTCCGCCGCCACCGACCCCGTCGCCCCCAGGACGCTCACGCTGGTCAACGGCGCCGTGCATCCCAGGGAATACGACGGCACCACGGTCGCGGTTGTGGGCGACCAGCCCGAACTCGCGGGTGTCATCACCGGCGACGACGTGACCTTCATCCCCGGCACCGCCTCCTTCGCGGACAAGGACGTCGGCCTCGGCAAGACCGCCACCGGCGCGGGCTACGCCCTCGACGGCGCGGACGCAGGGCTCTACACCCTCGCCGCCCAGCCCGTGTTCATCGCGGACATCATCCCGCTGCAACTCACGTGGGTCGGCAACGGCAAAGTCGCCAACAAGCAGTATGACGGCAACGCATTTGCGTCCATCCTGTCCCTGCCGACGATCTCCAGCGCGCTCCCCGGCGAAACCGTCATGCTCAACTCCACGGGTGCCTGGGCGTGCTTCATTGACGAACACTGCGGCATCGCCAAACACGTTTACAGCGAAGGCGTATGGCTGCTCTCCGGTCCCTACGCGGGCAACTACAGCCTCCCCGGCCAACCCAGTTGGAATCCGGCGGACATCTACGCCCCCGAAGGCACGGACGGAAACGGCTGGTATCTGGACGTTCCGGACGGTTCGGATTATGCGAACGGTGCGCCCGGCACCGACTGGTGGCGCTTGCGTGAAGGCACCGGCTCACGCCGCCCCGCCCTCAACGACAACCCGAACTATGTCGGCACCAACCTGGTGAACGTCGTCCCCGGCAACACCATCGAACACTATCCCGGTGACAACGAGTTTGTCCCGCCGTGGGTTGTGCCGGAAGTCGAAAACTGCCCGCCGTCGGATTACGATTACATCTTCGACCCGAACGTCCCGGAAATCCGCGTGTACGACCGCGAGACCGGAAACCTGGTCGTGGTGATCGACATCCCGTCCGGCGACGAGACGCACCCGAACGCCAACGCGAACCTCACCGATACGCTCTACACGGGCGTGGGCGGCCAGACCATCGGCAAATACTTCCCCGCCGATGACGACACCGCCCCGCTGGAAGGGCGCGTGGTCGAGGTTTGGATTCTGGACGACAACGGCATCACCGCCGATGGCCCGCTGGCAGGCCACCTCGACGCCGCCGGGAACATCATCCTCGACGACGTTCTGGAGGGCTCGCTGGCGGATTGGGGTACGGACTTCGCACTCGTGGTGCATGTGGGCGACGACACCTTCATCAAGAAGCCCGTCACCATCGTGCAGGGCGCGACCGCTGACCTCAAGATCACCGCCATCCGTATGATCACGGCGACGGGCAACATCGAGATTACCGTCGAGGGCTGCGTCAACACCGCCAAGCAGTACGCCCTCTTCGGCCATCACGAGGAGATCAGTGCGCGTTACGACAACGGCGCGGTCAGCCAAAACGCGGAAGTCATCGCCGCCGGCCGCCAATACGGCGTCAACGACGGTGTCGGGCAGCGCGTGTTCACCTTCCCGAAACCCGGCCACGACCGCTTCTTCTTCCACGCCCGCCAGATCGACTGACGGGGGAGGAGGAGGGAGTATCCTAGGAGTTTAGAAGTCTAGGAGTTTAGGAGTCTAGGAGTTTAATTCTAGGCTCCTAAACTTTTAAACTTCTACAAAAACCCCCTTCGTGTCCTTTGTGCCTTTGTGTGAGAATAAAAAGGGACAATTTTTTTGACAGGATTAACAGGATTTTTTAGACAGGATTAACAGGATTTTTAGACAGGATTGACAGGGTTTTTAGACAGGATTAACAGGATTTTTTAGACAGGATTAACAGGATTTTTAGACAGGATTAACAGGATTTTTTAGACAGGATTAACAGGATTTTTTAGACAGGATTGACAGGATTTTTTTAGACAGGATTAACAGGATTTTTTTGACAGGATTAACAGGATTATTTATCACCTATCACTTGCTTTTATCTCACACAAAGGCACAAAGGTCACAAAGTATTTTCCGGCAGAAATACCTTTTACCTATTACCTTTTACATATTACCTATTACCTATTACTTATCACCTATCACTTGCTTTTATCTCACACAAAGGCACAAAGGGCACAAAGTATTTTCCGAGAGGAATACCTTTTACCTATTACCTTTTACCTATTACTTATCACCTATTACTTATCACCTATTACTTAACTTTTTTCAGAGAATGCCGGAATTGCACAAGACACGAGGCGGGGAAAGGTGGTACAATTACGATTTTAATGGGGAACGTGTTTTGGAAAAAAGGAGGGCGGGACAATGAGAAGGCTGGTTTGTGCGGCGGTAGTGGCGTGGGTCATGGCGGGTGCCGGGATGGCGCAGGTGGCGGTGGACGGGGGGATGTTGAAGGAGGGTACGCGCCTGACGTTCCGCGCGACGTTCGGGACGGCGGGGGAGGTGACCGTCGCGACGGGCGTGGGCAATGAGGCGGTGTCGCTGAATGTCGCGCCGGATGCGCGGGAGGTCACGTGGGGCTACAAGACGCCCACGGGGACGCGCAATGAGTTCACGGGCAAGATCACCGTCGGCGGGCGCGAGAAGCCCGCGCTGGGGTGGACGGACAGTATCCTCGAGTGGTCGGACCACTACAACCGCATACAGGCGGAGCACCCGCTCTCGGGGCGCACGTTCGCGCTCGCGCTGGAGCGTCACGCGGGGTTCTGCCGTCTGCTGGTGAACGGGTTGCTGATGCACGAGTGGCCGGTCGGCGGGGATTGGGCGCCGTCGTTCAAGGTGGGCGCGGCGGGTGGCGCGAAGTTGGCGGGGGAGCCGGTGGCGGTGGCGATGGCGGCGGCTCGCGGGGACGCCCGCCCGCCAGATGGGCTTTTCTGGCCGATGGATTTGTCGGCGCGGTATAACGCGAAGGGGTTTGCGGGGGAGGCGTTCGCGGCGGATGCGCTGCCCGCGCGGGATGTGCCGTTCGAGGTGGGGGCGGTGCCGTTCGTGATCGGGTCGTCGGCGATGGCGGGCAATGACCATCTGGACATCGGGCAGAGCTGGTTCCGCGAGGGCAACCTGTTCGGCACTTACGAGGAGCCGCAGAACGGGAGCTTCGGGGGGCGGTGGATGGGGGTGCATTCGGACAACCCGACGCGCTTGCAGTTCCGCCTGCCGAATCGTGCGCCGAGCGCGATCCACCTGCTGGCGGCGACAGATGCGCGTGAGCATACCGTCCCGCGCCTGACGGTGCAGTTCTACCGCGTGGCGGCGGGCTTCCCAGTTGACATCGTGTCGCCCGAGGTGCCGCTGGCGACCGCCGCGCCGTCGGACACGAAACTGTACGCCAAGGGTGTCAAGACGGCCTCGGGCAAGGAGCTGAACCTGTGGCTCGTGACCGTCCCCGTGAACCCGGGGCTGTTGTCGCAGCTGTCGTGCTACGACGACCCGGAGCGCAAGTATTGGCGGCTGAACCAGCTGACCCAGCGCGATATGCTGGAGGTCGAGTTCACGAAGGACACCGCCACGTACAAGGAGTACCCCGACCCGTGCCACTACAGCTCGCACGGCGCGGGGCTGCCGTCGGCCGTGCGGCTGTTCGCGGCGACGGTGGAGTACCCGCCCGTGGACGTGCGGTTCGAGCCTGACGCCTATGGCAACGTGTGGACTGAGCCGGCCGTGCCGTCCTACACGGTGACGCTGACCAACCGCACGGATCAGGAGGTTTCCGTAACGCTCCATTCGAGTTATAAAAACTACCCAAGGGAAGTGTCGCCTATTATCAGGAATCATTCAGAAGTTTTCCATAGCGTCACCTTGAAACCGTTCGAGGCGAAGAGTCAAAAGGTGTCCATGAAGGTCGAAATGTATGGTCACCATGACGTGACGCTGAAAATCGGCATCGGGGAGAAAAAGGAAGCCGCGACCTTCACGCGCTCGCTGGCGTACCTGCGCCAACGCGAGCTTGAGGCGCGCCCGTTCGATGCGCGGGGGTTCATGTTCGGCTGGTGGAACTGGTCGGGCCAGCACGCGACGCCGGACGCGGACGAGGAGCTGCTCCTCATGGGGCCGCTGGGCATGGCGTCGGTCGCGACGCAGACGATGAAGTGGTCCGAGAAGGGCTTGGCGGATGCGGAGCGTTTCGGCATCAGGAGTTTCTGGGCGAGCCGGGATCACCTGCCCTGCCGCTGGATCGGTGAGCTCACAGAACGGCTGAAAGACCCCGAGAAGATGAAGGGCGAGGTCCGCGACAAGACGGTGAAGCTGCTGGAGGAGCGCAAGGGCAACCCCAAGGTTTACGACCCGACCTATGTCACGTTCTTCGGCGAGCCGGGCGGCCTCGGCACCCACGGCACGCACCCCGAGTTCTACGGCGAACCCCCGCACGTCCTGACCGCGAAAGAGCGCGCGCATTTCGAGCTCGCCCGACGCGGCGTGCTGGAGACCGTGCAGGTGCTGCACGACATCAAGCCCGACATCAAAATCCTCCTCCCGTGGGGCGACCTCTGCTTCGCGATTCCCTTCCTGAAAGAGAACGACGAGCTGACCCAAATCCTCGATGGCTCCGGCGTTGACTTCGGCTTCTTCGACCGCCTCCCCGAGATGCAGTTCCACCAGAGCGCCCTGCACCGTTGCTACCAGTACAAGGTGGCGTGGGACAAGTACAAGCCCGGCGTCAAGCCCCTCCTCTTGACCCCAGAGGGCCCGTGCGTCAACCGCCCCGACCCCGGCTCGATCACGCCGCGCGGGTTCGCGGACAGCACCGTCCGCGCCGCGCTCATGCTCGCGGGCTACGGCGTCACGCGCCAGTTCGCGATGTGCTCGCCCGTCGAGAGCAGCGACCAGTGGGGCGAGCAGCACTACGGCGGCGGCGCGTTCACGCGCATCCCCGAGCTCAACCCGCACATCTGCTACAGCGCGATGGCGACGCTCATCCGCCACCTGCGCTGGATGGAGTTCGTCGGCTGGAAAAAGACCGGCTCGAACACCGTGTTCTGCCACCACTACCGCGACAGCAAGACCAGCAAAGACCTCTTCGTCCTGTGGACGGTGCGCGGCACACGCGAGGTCACCATGACCCTTCCGCAAGGCGCGGCGATCGAGCTTTACGACCCCATGGACAACATCGTCCCGCTGACGGCCGCAAACGGCACGGTCACCTTCACGGTTGACCAGTCGCCGATCTTCCTCTACGGCCCGAGCGACGCCACGACCGTCACCCTCGGCGCACCCGACCACTCCGATGCCGTCGCGAGCGCACACACGAAAACGCTGGGGCTTGCGTCGGACTTGCTGCATCAGGACACCTCGCCCAAACTCGTGGAGTTCCATTACCTCAACTCCTTCCCCGAAGCCATCCGCCGCTTCCCCGCCGAGATGAGCGTGGAGAAAGTGCCAGTCCCCAACTTTGTCGCCCTGAGCGTCACCCTCCCGCCCCAGCCCAAGGATCGCGGCGTGATGCCCTTCTTCTCCACCTTCGTGCCGGACGCGCCCATCGAGATACCCGGCAAGGCGAGCCACCTCTCCCTGTGGGTCAGGGCAGCCTCCGACTGGGGGCGCGTCGTGTACGTCCTGCGCGACGCCAAGGGCGAAGGCTGGATCAGCGTCGGCAGCATCGGCGAGTGGAACTGCGACGATATGCCCTGCGACAGCTACTTCAACTTCGACGGCTGGCGCCTCGTCCGCTTCGAGATGCCCTCCCACGCGCCCTACGACCGCTACCGCGAACCCGGCTCCCTCTGCTGGGGCTCGCTGGGCGACGGCGACGGCATCGTTGACCTGCCCCTGAAACTCGAGAAGGTCTATGTCGAGCGCCGCGCAAACGTGATGCACGTCAACACCCTCGAACCCGCCGACCCCAGCCCCGTGCTGCTCGGCGAGCTCATCGCCGAATACGCCACGGCGGACGACATGGGCGACGCGGCCATCGCGCTCGACCGCCTCCAGATGCCCCCGCCCCGGGAAGGCTTCATCCGCTCCAACCCCTTCCTCGACCTGGAGGCGAAAGGCGAGCTGCCCCCCACGCGCATCACCGCCATCGAACACCCCTCCTTCGAGCCCAACGGGCTGCGCGGCGTGTTCAGCTTCGACGAAGTCCCCGGCGCCGCGTCCTACGACATCTGGGTCGGCACCTCCCCCGACGGCTCCGGCGCGCTCCTCGTCGGAAAAGGCATCAAGCGCACCGCCACCGAAGTGCGCGGCACCCGCCCCAACGCCGACCTCTACGCCTTCATCCTCTACACCGCGGCCGACGGCAAAACCTCCAAGCCCTCCCCCGCGTTCAAATTCAAGCTCGACAGCCAGTTCGGCAACCGGTAGGAAAAAGAGGGGACTTAGGGGACACAGGAGACCAAGGGGCGCAGGGAACAAGGTGTTTTCCCTTACGTCCCCTTGGTTTTCTTTGTCCCCGCATTCCTCATTATTACGCAATGTTTTCTCGAAAATGTCGGAATTGTACACAAACGTGTCGGAATTGTACAAGACGCAGGACAGGGGGACGTGATACAATTGATTCAATGATGAAGGACTGTTGCGTGTGCGGCAGGAAAGCTTCAGCGGAATCAGATGGCGGCAAGGAGGGAGGCAAGTTTATGAAAACAGTGGTGACGAGGCTTATTACGGCACTGGCGGTGCTGTTCTGCGCCGCGACGGCGTGGGCGGTGGATTATTCGTGGGTGGGCGGCGGTGGAGACGATGACTGGCGGACGCCCGCGAACTGGACGGACATGGGCGGCACGGGTGGCTACCCGAACGGAGGCGACACCGCGACGTTCGGAGCCAGCGCGTATGTGGAGTTTCCTGGGGCGAACCTAACGATTGCGGGACTCACGGCGGGCAATGTCCCGAACACGACGCTAACCATGTGGGGGGACTCCGGTTGGGGATCTGCCACCCTGAACGTCAACGGTCCTGCCGTATTCTGTACCGCATCGGGCACGACAGTCGAGATCGGGCGGGGCGGTTTCAACTTCACCGCCGACAAGAGCGTTGCCCCCGACATCATGTCAGGGGACGGGTATGATCGGACGTTCATCTTTACGGATTGGGTATGGCCGAGTTTTGGCACTGAAGGATGGAACACGGATTGGACTATTTTTTCGAACAACAACTCCGCGAACTATTACAACAACCGCATTGCCTTCCGTGGCATGGCGGGCATTGGCATTCGACACGTGACAGTCGGGCCTGACGCGCCGAGCGGTGCCAGTTCCAACTATTTCGAGATTAACCCGGGGCGCTTCGGAGCCAACAATTTCACGCTGAGGGGTGCCGGGACCATACTCGAAGTTTCGAGCGCGGCTAACAATGAGTCGTACCTCCATGTGGGCGGCAATTTCACATGCGCTGGCACGCCTACAGTCAGCCTCACGGTTGGCGCGAATGGGATTAACCCCGACGGTGGCAAGCGAGCGGCACTTGTTAATGTGCTGGGGAACCTCTTTCCGGGGGATGTATTCCCGAACCTCGTAGTGGATGCGTCGGCCTTGGCAAATGACGGGTATCTCCCGTTGCTCGCGAAGCGCAATGCGCCAGCTGGCACAGAACTTACAGCCTGCTGGGCGGATATAGACCTGTCCGCCAACATCGTCCGTCTCTTGACCTTAGACCAAGTCCATAACGGCGGCACCGATAACGGCAGCTACCGCACCCTCTTCGCCCTCTGCAAGGGCGCGAACACGACGCTACCGTGGGTCACGGTCAGCTTCGACTGGCAGGACGGCGATTCGACTGTCACGGCGGAGGATTATGTGCAGGGCGACCCGTTCTATGCCCTGCCGGTCGCGGAGGACGGGGAACGCATGTTTGCGGGGTGGAACACCCAAGCCGACGGCCTCGGCGCACCCGTCACCGCGAGCGACCTCGCGCCGAATTCGGCGGTGACCTATTACGCCATGTACGCGCCTTCGGTCGATTTCTATTTCGACTGGCAGGACGATCCGACCGCCCCGACCATCTCGACGAACGCCTATCCTGCGGGCCTCGCGTTCGGCACGTTGCCCGTGCCGACACCCCCTGCGGGGTTCCTCTTCGTGGAGTGGAACACGCAGGCGGACGGCAACGGCGCACCCGTCACGGAGAGCGACCTCGCGCCGGGCGCGACCGAGACCTACTACGCCATCTATAAGATCGACAACCGCGTCTCCACGTGGGTCGGCAACGTGACGGATGCGCCGGAGGATGCGGACTGGTTCGTGGGCGCGAACTGGAGCACGGGCATTGCCCCCGACGACACGACGTTCGTGACCATCAGCCACTCGAACGCGCTGGTGAACGTGACGAACGACACGACGATCGGTTCGTTGCGGGTGAACCCCGCAGGTTTGGGCGACGGCATGGCGCTCAACATCCCGCAGGGCGTGACCCTCATGGTCATAGGGTTGCCGGGTGTTGACCAAGGGTTTGCCGATACGCGCGATAACACCACCCCTGTCGTGCTGAACGTCGAAGGGACGCTCCATATCGCGAACAACAATACGTGCTTGGCGCGTCACCGGGGCGCGGACCTCACCATCACGGGCGGCGGGCTGGTGCACTTCGGCTGGCAGAGCTTCTGGGGTAACGGGCAATACTGGGACAGCGACAGCGACCCCGATTCGCGCTGCCTCGTGACGGGCGGCACGACGCTTGGATTCTATTGGACCGCATACATGGGGCGTTGCGTATTCTCGAACTGTGTGCTTACAGGCAACGCCGTAATAAGCTGTAACGATAAGGAAGGCTCCTCGACGCTCTTCTACAACGTGACGGACAACACCACCCCTAACGGCCGCCACTATGGCCGCCCCGGCGGTATCAACGGGGCAGTCATCTTTGGAGAAGCCAGCGAAATCCGCAACGGCAGCACGGTGGGTTACGCGCAAGGGGTGGGTTCGAGCGTGGCCCTCTTGGATGACAGCGTCGTGACGGATGCGGGGATGGTTCTCATGTTCCGGGAGGACAACTGGAACGTGCCGGCTGGCGCGGGGCGGAGCTTCACCGTTGACGGCGCGGACTACGTCTCGACCAGCACCTCCGCCGATGTCCGCCACCTGCAGGTCGGCGGTGATGACGACAGCTTCAGCAACAACTGGATCATCGTGCGCAACGGCGGGTCATTCACGTTCGCGGATGCCGCCACGATGAACTTCGGCGCGACCGTGGACGTGGAGGTGCCGAACGGCATCGAGGTGGACGGCGCGGCCTTCATGGGCGGGACGCTCAACCTGCGCGCCAACTCCGCGCTGGAAATCAAGGGTGCGGGCGCGGCGGTCACGCTCGACGCGCTGACCTGTTCCGACACGACGCAGGGCAACGAGCCGACCGTGAAGATCACCGTCCCGACGGAGAGTTTCGGGGACGCGCCGCTCACGCTCGGCGCACTCGGCGCGGGCATGAACCTCGTGGTGGACATGACGGCGTTCAGTTCGGCGGCGGCGGCCAGCGGACTCATCCCGCTCCTCGCGGTCGAGGGCGACGTGGCGGATTTGAACACCACCGATTTCTGGAACGGCATCACCGTCTATCCCGCTGGGCGGGCGAAGGGGCTTTCGACCAAAACCGTGGACATCGATTCCGTCGCGCACACCCTCCTCTACCTGAACACCAGCAAGGCGACGCTCATCCTCGTGAAGTGATATGCTTGATGGCGGATTGTTACCATGGCGCGATAAAAACAAAAAGGAGCAATCACAAATGAACCACAATTCCGCATTCGTAAAAAACAGGCTGTTTTCATTAACCACGATGGGCACGATAGGACGCACAATGGACACGATCATTGCGTCTATGGTGAAAACCATTGTGTCCATTCTGGTTAAACCCCGCCCGTTATTCTCTAATGCACGATCAGGGATGAACGCATCGAAAATCGGATCACTTGTTTTTGCTTTGGGGATTGCCTGCGCGAGCCGCGCGGATCCGGACCGGCCGAACATCCTGTTCCTGACGGCGGAGGACACGAGCGCGGTGTCGATCGGCTGTTATCGCGCGCCCGACCCGAACATCTCGACCCCGAACCTCGACGCGCTCGCCGAGCGGGGCATCGTGTTCGAGAACTGCTACTGCATGGCGCCGGTGTGCGCGCCGTCGCGCTTCACGATGGTGACGGGCATCGACCCCGTGACGTGCGGGCCCGCGCACCAGATGCGCGCGCTCGGCATCCTGCCGCCGGGCGCGAAAGCCTTCCCCGAGTTCCTGCGCGACGCGGGCTATTACACCGCGAACTGGACCAAGACGGACTACAACGCCAACGTCAACATCGGGCGCACGTGGAACGACGGCGGCGACAAGGCAAGCTGGACGAACCGCCCGGCGGCGGACACGCCGTTCTACTGCGTCCTCAACGACATGATGACGCACGAGGAGCGCATACACGGCTTCCACCACGGCGTCACGCCGCTCCCCGCGCAGTCGAACGCCTATGTGCGCCCCTACATGCCGGACACGCAGATCGTCCGCGGCGCGCTGGTGCAGCAGTCCCTCGCCACGTCGAAGATGGACGCGTTGTTCGGCGAGCAGCTCGCCATCCTCGAGGCGAGCGGGCAGGCGGACAACACCATCATCTTCTTCTCCAGCGACCACGGGAACCTCACGCTCCGCAGCAAGCGCTTCCTCTCCGACGCGGGCATCCGCATCCCCCTCATCGCCTACTTCCCGCCCAAGTGGCAGCACCTCGCCCCGGCCCAGCCCGGCTCGCGCCTCACGAAGCCCGTCAGCCAAGAGGACTTCGCCCCCACCTTCCTCGCGCTGGCGGGGCTGCCTCAGCCCGACTACATGAAGGGCGTCCCCTTCGCCGGGAAAGACCTCCGCAACGTCACGCCGCGCAAATACGCGTTCAGCAGCCGCACCCGCATGGACGCGCGTTACGACATAAGCCGTTCCGTGCAGGACGGGCGCTGGGTGTACGTCCGCAACTTCTGCCCGGACATCCCGTATGTCGAGCGCAACCCCTACATGTTCTCGGCGGGCTGCTGGCTGTCGTGGGCGCAGGTCGCCGAGGACGGCAAGCTCACCTCCCAGACCGCGCAGTTCTGGGGGCGCAAGCCGAGCGAGGAACTGTACGACAACCAGAACGACCCCAACAACATGGTCAACCTCGCCGCCGACCCCAAGCACGCGGCGCGTCTTGCGGAGATGCGCCAAGCGTTGCACGACCACATCATCGCCTACTACGACAACGGCCTCCTGCCCGAAGGCTGCGACATCGAAGGCTACGAAGCGTGCCGCGCACCCGGCGCGTGGGACGTCGCCAAGACGCTCGACATCGCATGGCTCGCCTCCGACAACGACCCCCAAAACATCCCCGCCCTCATCACCGCGCTGAAAGACCCCTCCATGCCCATCCGCTGGTGGGCGGCGGCAGGGCTGCGCGTCTTGGGGAAGGGCGCCGCCGCCGCAAAGCCCGCACTGCTCGCGGCGCTCAACGACGCATCAGGGTTCGTGCGCGTCGAGGCCGCGACCGCGCTGGCGCGGCAAGGCGTGTTGGACGAAGCCCTGCCCGTCCTCGCGAAAGAGATGCTCGACGAGGACAACACCGGCACCTGCGGGCTTTACGCCGCGAACACCATCTACCGCCTCGGGAAGCTAGCCGCCCCCATCCGCGACGCCGTTGAAGAAGGGACGACGCAAAAGAAAACCCCGCCCGGCTCCTCCTGGCAAGGGCGCAACATGTGGATCGCCGACATCATGAAACAAGCCCTCGCCGTCCTCGACGGCAAAGCCAAGTTGCTAACCTCCGAGGAAGCCGCGATGCAATGAGAATGCTGATCAGCATAGGACGCGAGAGGGAAGCAACGGCGCGGAACTCTTCTTGACAGGATTACTTACCCCTTTGGATGGCGAGACATGGAGTGCATGACATGGAGGGCGAGCGTCCCCGCGAGCCGCCGCAATGTGCCTAACGGCTCGCGAGGGCGCTCGCCCCCCCCTTTGTGCCCGGGGCGCCGGGCGTCCGCCCCGCCAC
>WRJS01000087.1 GCA_009778475.1 Kiritimatiellota bacterium
CGCCGCTGGTGTCCGCCCGCTGGGCCTGGGCCTCCCGGACGATGCGCAGGAAGTAGTGCTCCAGGCGTTCGGCGGGGGGCTGCAGGGCGATGTCGGCCTCCGGGCCCAGGCGTTCCCGCAGGAAGGCCACGGCGTCGCGGGCGGTGGCCCCGTCCATCCGGGCGGTGATTTGCGCCCGGTCCTCCTGGCGGAGCAGGTCCTCCAGGCGCCCCTCGGCGCGCGACCGGCCGCCGTACAGGATGCTCACCCCGGCGCAGACGTCCTCGACGTCGGACAGCAGGTGGCTGGAGAGCAGGACGGTCTTGCCCTTGCGCTTCAGGTCCAGGATGAGGTCCTTCACCTCGCGGGTGCCCAAGGGGTCCAGGCCCGTGGTGGGCTCGTCGAGGATCACCAGTTCGGGGTCGTTGATCAGGCAGGTGGCCAGCCCCACCCGGCGGGCCATCCCCTTGGAAAACTCGGCCAGGGGGCGTTCCCGCTCGCGGGCCAGGCCCACCATGTCCAGCAGCATGTCGGCGCGGCGGCGGCGCTCGCGGGCCGGCAGGCCGAACAGGCGCCCGAAGAAGTCGAGGGTCTCTCCCGCGTCCAGGAAGCGGTACAGGTAGGATTCCTCGGGCAGGAAGCCGATCCGGGCCTTGATGGCCACCTCCGTGGGGCGGCGCCCGAAGACGGCGGCCTCGCCCCCGGAGGGGAACAGCAGCCCCAGCAGCATCTTGATGGTGGTGGACTTGCCGCTCCCGTTGGGGCCCAGCAGGCCGAAGACCTCGCCCCGCTCCACCCGCAGGTCCAGGCCGGTCACGGCGCGGGCGCGGATCTTCCAGGCGAAGAAGGGGTGCCGGTAGACCTTGGTGAGCTGGTGGGTCTGGAGGACGGGTTCGGCCATGGAATGCCTTGTCAGGGGGCGGGCCGCGCGGCCGGGAGGGCCCGCTCGTCGAAGCGCACCAGGCGCGCGGAGTTGAAAATGACCACCAGGCTGCCCACGTTGTGCAGCAGGGCGGCCACCACGGGGTTGATGAGGCCCATGCCCGCCGCGAAAAGCCCCGCCAGGACGAACAGGGCGCCGAAGGCCAGGTTCTCCAGGACCACCTTGCGCACCTTGCGGCTCAGCCGGACGAGGAGGGGCAGCCGGCCCAGGTCGTCGGACATGAGGGCGATGGAGGCCGAATGGATGGCGATGTCCGAGCCCGCGGCGCCGATGGCGATGCCGAGATCGCCCGCCGCCAGCGCCGGCGCGTCGTTGACCCCGTCGCCCACCACGGCCACCTTGAAGCCCCGGCCCTTCATCTCCTCCACCAGCTCCAGCTTGCGCTCGGGCAGGCACTCGGCCACCACGTCCGTGCAGCCCAGCTCCCCGGCCACCCGGCGGGGGGCGCCCCCCCGGGCGCCGGGGGCCCTGGGCAGGGTGCGGGCGCCCCGCCCGGGCAGCCCCCCCCCGGCGGGCCCGGCCGACAGGCCCGCCCTGCCAGCCCCCCCCCCGCCAAGTTCCCCGCCGTAAGCCCCGCCAGCGTCACCCCCATCAGCGCCGCCCACGTCCGCGCCGACTGCCCGAAAAACGGCGCCACCAGCCGCCCCGCCACCAGTTCCGCCACCATCGCGCACAGCCCCGAGAAAAACACCGTCACCAATCCCCAGCCCATCTGCCCCCCCAAAAAAAGCAGTCCCGCCACCCCGTAGTCCCGTCGTCCTGTAGTCCCGTCGTCCCCGGTCCCCAAATTCCCCTCCCGTGGAGGGGTGTCAGCCGCAGGCTGACGGGGTGGTTCAGACACGGCGGCCACAAAGAAAAACCTGAAACGCCAGCAAACTAAACGGCCATAAAAAAAAGCCCCGGACACTCGCCCGGGGCCTTTTTAATCACGTCACGCAGAGACGCCTACTTGCGGAACCTGCGCCGCAGCACCACCGCCGCCGCGCCAAACGCCAGCAACGCCATCGCCGTCGGCTCCGGTATAAGCTGCCAGCCCGTGTCAGCAAGCCCCTCACCAGACCAAAGGAATGTATCAGTGCCACCATTATTGATTGCGGAAATTAACCATGCCGAGTTTGTAATCTCTCTATAGTAGTCATCCGATCCAAATGTCGCCGTCATGTAGACTTTGAGCAAGTCACCTGTTGTAGCATCCGTATTAAACGTATAATTCGAAGTAGCTCCGTTTAACGAACCAGCTTCCATAGTGTTAATACCTGTCGCTGTTCCGATTACTACATCAGAGTTCGAAGTATTAAGCAACTCGACTACTAGTTTAACCGTAGCAACTTGACTTGCCGTCATCGTTGTCCCATCAAGGTTAGTAATAGGGAGTCCTTCGTTCCCCCAAATAACCGCAGCCCCCTGAACGGAAACTGCACAAATTACAGCTACAATAGCCATCATCACCTTTTTCATTATTATAATCCTTTCTTCTCGTAATCACTCATCCAATCCCCTGTGAAAGACAATAAACACACGCCATCATCTTTCGCAGGGACAATGTTTTCTGCTACTTCACAGTGGGCTAGAGAATGTAATCGTCGTCGCCCCGCCTTTGCGTACATACCAAGCTGCCTGCCCGACCTCTAACGAAATGCTTGCTTCATCACCTGTAGCATTATCGTACCAAAGGTTATCCCACTCAGGATTAGCCGAATCATTCCATACCCCATAATAATAAAACTTATACCCGCTCGGTGTCCAAATCATCAAGTTATCAGCCAAACCAAAACTTGCGCCACCTGTAGGATTCTGAACATTCAACCCACCACTACCGTTCAGAGGTACAGGAACAGGATGTGTGTTCGAAAACATGGTCATGTCATCGGCAAGAATCGAAACGCTCCCACCTGTCGCAAGAACCTCACCGGCAACCGACACCGATGTAGCCGCACCACGGCGCACATACCAAAGGGCATCACCTGGCTGCAAGATATAAGCCGCCTCATCACCTGTCGAGTTATCATACCAAAGGTTATCCCATTCAGGGTTAAGCGGGTCGTTCCAAACTCCGTAATAAAAGAACTTATACCCGCTCGGCGTCCAGACCATCAGGTTATCCGCCAGACCAAAACTTGCGCCGCCATTGAAATCACCCGTCAACGCCTTCTGGATAGGAAGACCTCCGCCCCCGACCTCATCAAAATTGATGCCGATCATCGTCATATCATCGGTCAGCACGCCAACCGTGTTGTAACCGACGACATTGCTGTCCACAGCGGCAGCCATGCCCGCGATCGCGCAGGCGGCGAATACTGTAACTAACTCCTTCAGGCCCAGGCGCCGCCGCGCAACCCGTTGGGGCGCGGGGGGTTACGGCGCGTTTGCGCCGGGGCTTGTAGGGGCGGTGTAGGGGCGCGACCCCTACAGGCAGCGCGCAACGCGCTGGAACCCAACGGGTTATGGCGGCGGGTTGTAGGGGCGGGGAGGGGGGGAGAGACTGGGAATTAGGAATTAGGAATTAAGGGAGCGAATCAGGAATGCCGGGAGCGCAGGGCTTTCAGCCTTTGCCTTGCCCTCGGGCAGGAATGCCCGAGCCACCTTAACTTGGACGTTGAATGTTCCCTGTTGGCTATTGGATATTCCCCGAGGGCTTTCAGCCTTTGCCTTGCCCTCGGGCAGGAATGCCCGAGCCACCTTAACTTGGACATTGGACATTCTCATGCCCCATTGGTCGCGGTTGCGCCAACGGGGTCCCCTGTGTTGGATATTGGATATTCCCCGAGGGCTTTCAGCCTTCGCCTTGCCCTCGGGCAGGAATGCCCGAGCCACCTTAACTTGGACATTGGACATTCCGTGTTGGTTATTGGATATTCCCGGGGGCCTGCCGAGCCGTGAGGGTCAATCCTGCGCTACGTTAGCGCGGGGCAGGTTTGGCGGAGGCGGGGGGTTTTCCAGCGGCGGGGGAAGCCTTGGCATTGCAGGGGCTTGACGGGCTGGATGCGGCAGGTGTTGTCGGGCTGGAGGAAAATGCAGCTGCCGTTTTCCTGCTCGGAGAGCGAGAGGTCTTTGCGGTTGAATGTGAGGGTCGTGTAGCGTTCGGTGAAGGCATACACGTCCAGCCCGAGGAATGCGGCGATGGCCTCTGCCTCGCCTTGCGCGAGCGCGACGTATCCCGGGACGCGGCAACATGCGCCGCAGCGCTGGCAGGTGAATGGGATGTCGTCTGGCATCGGCTTGTCCTGTCATGCGCCGGTGATGATTGCCGCGACGGCGGAGGTGTCGGCGGGGACCACGGTCATGCGCGTGGGCATATCCATGAGCGCGTCGAGGAGGGGGTGGCGGGCGAGGTTTTGCCCGGTGGCGCGTGTGATCGCGTCGCCGAATTTCGCGGGGTGCGCGGTGGCGAGGCAGATCATGGGGGCGGCGGGGTCGAGGAACCTCTCGGCGACGGCGACGCCGACGGCGGTGTGGGGGTCGAGCAGACGGCGGTGCTGTTGCCAGTACGTCCGGATGGCGGCGAGGGTCATGGCGGTGTCGCCGCGGCCAGCGGCGAAGCAGGGGTGGTCTGCGATGCCGGGGGTGAGCGCGCCTGTCTTTCGGAATGCGTCCATCCAGCCGTTGAGGGCCTCGGGGTTTTCGCCCGCGAGGTAGTAGAGGTAACGCTCGAAGTTGCTGGCGACCTGGATGTCCATGGAGGGGCTGAGGGTTGGCGCGACGTCACCGAGGCGGTAGGCGCCGGTGTCGAAGTAGCGGGCGAGGATGTCGTTCTCGTTGGTCGCCAGCACGAGTTTGTCGATGGGCAGGCCCATGCGGTGCGCCACATACCCGGCGAAGATGTCGCCGAAGTTCCCGGTCGGCACGGCGAAGCGCACGTGCGCGGCGCCTGTCGCCTCCTGCACGCGGAATGCGGCGTAAAAGTAGTACACGACCTGCGCCAGCACGCGCGCCCAGTTGATGGAGTTCACCGCGCCTAACTTATTCGCGTCGCGGAAAGCCAAGTCGTTGAAGAGGGCTTTGACGATGTTCTGGCAGTCGTCGAAGGTGCCTTCGACGGCGAGGTTGCGGACGTTATCGTCGAGCACGGTGGTCATCTGGCGCTCTTGGACGGGGCTGACGCGCCCGTGCGGGTGCATGACGAAAATGCGGATGCGCGCGCGGCCGCGCACGCCGTAGATGGCGGCGCTGCCGGTGTCGCCGCTGGTGGCGGCGACGATGTTCATCTCGCCGCCCGTCTTTGCCAGCGCGTATTCGAAGAGGTTGCCGAGGAACTGCAATGCCACGTCCTTGAAGGCGAGCGTCGGCCCGTGGAAAAGCTCGAGGATGTGAACATCGCCGGCCTTCACGACGGGCGTGACCTCCGCGTGGCGGAACGTCGCGTAGCTTTTGCGGATGATTTCGCGCAGGGTGTTTTCGGGGATGTCGTCGGCGAACAGGCGCATGATTTCAAACGCAAGCCCGGCGTAAGGGAGGCTGCGCCATGCGTCCAGCTTCGCGCGGACGTCAGGCGTCTGCTCGGGCAGGAACAACCCGCCGTCACGGGCAAGGCCGGTGAGGATGGTGTCGGTGAAGCGGAGCGGCGCGTTCCCGCCGCGTGTGCTGACGTAGCGCATAGGCAACCTTACCCCCTATTCAAAAAACTCCGGCAGGAGCTGATGGACGATCTCCGCGTCGGCAGGGAAGTTCTCCGCGGCTTGCGTGGCGATCTGCTTGGCGCGGTCCACGGCGGACGGGGTTTCGTTATAGAACATGAGCAGGCACAGCGCGGCGTTCACCTCCATGCGCGTGCGTTCGCGCAAGCGCATATTCTTGGTCGCCTGCTCGCTTGTCACCAGCCCGTTGACGAGCTCGCCGACGATGTCCATGCGTGAGGAGAAAATGTCAGCCCACGTGATTTTCTTCCCGCCGACGGTCAGCTCTTTCGCGTCTGCGGCGTCAATCGCCCAGCCGCGCGAGGACTTGAAGCCGGGCGTCTTCTCGACCAAGAACTTGTGAAGCTCTTCAATGCGGTTGACACGCTCCAGCGCGGCGGCCTGCGCGTCAAGCCCGCCTTTCGTCTCGATCTCCCCGTTCAGCGTGCGCAACGCGCGCGTCGCCTCGCGAATCTTGAGTTGCTTGAGCATGGGGATAATCTCCGCTTCCGCCTCGCGCACCTTCGCGACTTCGTCCGCCGTTTTCGCCTGAAGGGCCTCTTGGGCTTGGCGTTGCTGCTCGAGATTGGCCTCGCGTTTTTCGGCTTGGGCTCTCTCGAATGCTTCCTGCTGGCGGACTGCGGTCAAGGATGCGATATCCGCCCTCACGCTCTCCAGCGTTTTTTTCATACGGCTGACTTTCCCCGCGACATCCAGCTCGCGCATATTGCCCATCGCGCGTGTCTTCTCGACAATCGCATTCGCTTGCGTAATGAGCTTGTCCTTCTGGTCCTGCTCTTTAAGCGCCTCCGTGGTTTTCGCCATCGCCTCGATTTCGGAGACGCAGGACGCCGCGAGTGCGGCGGCCTTCTTCACGGCGTACAATTCCATGTGCATCTCGCGCACCATCTTGACGGCGGGGTAGCTCGCCTCGCCCGCGGAGACCTCCTCCGTGTCTGCGCCCATCGCGGCGGCCATGCCTTCCGCCATCTGCTGCATGGCTCCGCCCATCGCGGCAGCCATGCCCTCGGCCATCTGCTGCATCATGCCGCCAAGCCCTTCCGACATTGCCTTGAACATCTCGAGGTTCTGCTTCATCTCCTCGCCCTCTTTCTGCGGCAAGGCCTTGGCGACTTCCTCCAGCTTGGCGAGCGCCTGATCCGGCGGGAGCTTGTCCAGCTCCTTCAAATCATTCGCAAGGTTTGGCGGCAGCAGCTTGGCAATCTCCTCGAGCTTCTCGGGCGGCATCGAGATTTTCCCGCCGCCGGGCGGCATGGGTGCGTCGTCGTCTGCCGACGCCTTGACATCGTCGTAAGACGGCTCCGCCGGGATCATCGCCGCGCGCACGCCCTCGCCTAGCACGGCGATGACCGCCGTCGCCGCATCGTTGGCATATTTCTCCGCCTCGGGGATGTTCGCGCGGATGCGCTCCTCCAGCTTCTTCGCCTCGCTGACGGACTTGGCGATGGACTCGTTCGCCTTCGCCATCGTCTTTGTGTCCTGCACCAACTGTTCCTGAACGCCTTTCAGCGCGCGCGAGGCCTTGACCCAGACAACGCCGCCCACAATCGCGGCGATGAGCAGGACAAGGCCGCCGCACCCCAAGCACCCCATGCCAAGGAGCTTGCGCGTGCGCTTCTTGACCTCGCGCGCGGTCTCCTCCTCGGTCTCGATCTGGGCGATGGGCACCATGCCTTCCGGGAGCGCCCCGCCGCCTGCGGGCACGAGGGCCTTCGGGCGCTTGCCCTTAATCATTATCTTCTTGCCGGACGAGGCCACATTCACCGGCCCGGCCTTCGAGAGGAAGCGCCGCATATCGCCCAGCAGCGACCCATACGTCGGGTAGCGCATTGCCGGGTCAACGGAGAGCATCCGCTTGACGACGCCCTCGACCTCCTCCGGGACGGCGCCTCCGCGTATGCTCCGCAACGGCTTCGGGTCGCCGCTGAAACGCGCCTTCACCACGTCCGCCGCGTTGTCGCCGTCGAACGGCGGCACGCCCGCGATCGCGTGATAGAGCGTCGCGCCAAGGCTGTAGATGTCGGAGCGCAGATCCGCCTTCTGCTTGCGCACCTTCTCGGGCGCGATGTAATACGGCGTGCCCCAGACCTCCTGGTTCGGGCCGCCGCTCTGCATGGCCGCCAGCCCGAAGTCCACGAGCTTGGCACTCTTCTCCGCGTCGAAGAGGATGTTCTCGGGCTTCACGTCGCCATGCACGAGGTTGGCCTCGGCGGCCTCGCTCAGGCCCTCCGCGATCTGCGCGCCGATGTGGAACACCACGGCCGGGTCCAGCTGCCCCTGCGACTCCATCATCTTTATCAGGCTCCCGCCGGGGATGAGCTCCATGGCGATATACGGCTGGCCCATGACCTGCCCGAACGAATAGATCTGCGCGATGTTCGGGTGGTTCAGCTTGGCCGCGGCCTGCGCCTCGCGCTGGAAGGTCTCGACGAACTGAGGGTCGTCGCCGAGGCTCTTGAGCATGACCTTGATGGCCACCTCGCGGTTCAGCGCCTCATCGCGCGCGCGATAGACCCCGCCCATGCCGCCCATGCCCAGCACCTGCAAGAGCAGGAACGAGCCGAACTTCGCCGGCACCTGAAACTCGAACTCACACGTCGGGCACTGCACCATCGTGAACGCCGGAATCTCGGGGACCTCCAGCATCGCGCCGCACTTCGGGCACGTCGCAACGGTCACGGGCTCCGTCATAATCTGAACATGGTTGTTCACTTCCATACTTTCTCCTGCTTTCCAAGCACCTCTCGCCACACCCTGAACACTCGCCACCTATCAAGGAATATAGGTTCACCATAATGCCGTATTTCGCCCTGTTTGTCGAGACTCATTTTTCCTTTTCCCGCAGCTCCTGCGCCAGCGCGTCCAGCGCCAGCGTCAGCGCCGCCGTGAACGCATCCGCGATGCCGTCCTCGCGCGCCGCGTCATACACCGCGCGCGCCGTCCGCTCCGCCGAGCAGACCACCGTGAACGACGGCGCGCGCTCATCCAGCACCACCAGCCGCAAGGTCACGACCGCCTCCGGCCGCGCCCCCCGGCAATCCAGGAAGAGCTCGCACAGCGTCCCCTCCAGCCCCAGCGGCGGCAGCGCCCCCGAGGCTCCGTCATGGACCGCGCGGAACAGCCCCGTCTTTTCGAGATACCGCGCCGCCTGCACCCGCGCCATCTCGTGCGGCGCGGCGACCCACGCATTATAGAAATCCAAGACCGTCTCGCCGTTCGCGCGCTTCACCACGAGGCTGGCGGTGTTGAACGGCGGCAGGCCCCGGAACGCGCGCATCTTGATCTCGTCAAACCGCGCCGCCCGCGCCGCCACGGCGGACGTGTCCGCCTCCAGCAGCCACGTCCGCTTCTGCTCCGCCGCCTTCCGCTGAATGTCCGCCGACGACGAGCATCCCACGCCCAACGCCCCCAGCACAACCGCCACCGCAATACCGCTGACCCATCCGCTCATGACACAACTCTCCCATTTGTGCATGATGATACCACAATCGGGCGGGCTGGGAAGAGCGAAAAGTGCATGACTGGACAAACGGATGAACCCACGTTACACATGAGGAAAGACAGAGGTTTGTTTTTGGCAGGATTGGCAGGCGTTTACAGGATTGATTTTTAACCGCAGATTTATGCGCGAGACAACGAAAAACGAGGGGGTTTATTCGGCGGTATAGACGAAGTTGAAGCGGCCGCCGGGGGCGGTGTCGCCGCTGAGGTAGAAGTCCATGACGTTGCCTTCGTCTTGCATGTTGTCGTTCCATTTGAACTCGATGTTGACGGCCTTGCCCGTGAGGCCGAGGGCGGCGCGGGGGATGGCGATCTCGAGCTTGTTGCCGACGACGGCGAAGGCGCATTCGGCGGCCTTGCCCCAGTCCCAGGCGTTGCCGCGGCATTTCTCGAGGGTGGCTTTGCCGCCTTCGGGGGTAACGCGGTTGAGGGCGTAGTCGTAGCCGTTCCAGCCGGTGGCGTGGTCGCGGTCGGTGTTGATGAGGAGCATCATCCAGTGCTTGCCGCCGGGGGGGGTGAGGGGGGCGGCGGCCTCGGCGTAGAAGTAGAGGTGGGTGGCGTCGCGGGCGACTTTGGCGGCCACGATGTCGTTGCGGCCGCTGGCGTCGGCGTAGCGCTGGTCGTTGTGGCCGGGGTGGTCGCGGCGGAGGGTGTTGCCTTGGTAGTGGGCGTAGTGGGGGAGGACGCCGCCCCAGCCGTCGGCGCGGCCGATGCGGATGGTGGCGGGGGGCGAGGGGGCGGCGGGGGGGGCCATGCCTTTGAAGCGGCGGACGTTGTCGATGAGCTGGTAGTAGTACACGTCGCCGAGCGGGCCCCAGCCTTTGTTGGGCTCGATGTCGCGGCTGCGGTCCCAGTCGAACTGGTCGACGAAGGAGAAGGGGTCGCCGTTCCAGCCGTGCTTGGGGAGCCATTGGCCGGCGACGTATTCGTTCCAGCCGGTGATGAAGATGAGCTCGGGGTCGAGCTCGAGGGCGCGGTCCCATTGCTCGAGGAAGTTGCGGCCGTGGAGGTGGGCGTCGGGGCGGGTGTCGAAGCCGTGGCGCTTGCTGTAGCTGCGGCCTTGCGCGCCGGGGACGTTGAAGGCGCTGCAGTGGCCGCCGCGCTCGGGGGCGGCGTTCTGGGCGATGCCGACGGTGGCCATCTCGAAGCCGCCGCCGGGCTGCTTGACGTAGCCGTGCTGGGGGTAGTTCTCGAGCCAGCCCCATTGGTCGTTGCGGTGCGCGGCGGGGCCGTCAACGTAGTCGGGCTGGCCGGGGCGGAAGGTGAAGAAGGCGGCGATGGCGGGGTCGTCGCCGTCGGCGGTGAGGTTGTCGGGGTAGGCCATGATGCAGGGCTTGCCTTTCCAGATGAACCAGAGGTCGGGGTAGCGGCGGGGCTGGTAGATGTCGCGGTAGAGCTGGCGCAGGGAGACGAGGGCGTGCGGGTGCGGGCCGAAGGGGAGCATGAAGGCGACCTTGGGGACGTTCACGCCGTCCTTCCGCGCCTGTTCCCAGGTGGCGAGCAGGGCCTCGGTCGAGTCCATCCACGTGAGGCTGCCGTTGGTGCAGTCAAAGAACACCGCGTCCACGCCCGCGTCGGCGAGCATCTCGGCGTGTTTGCGAAGCACCCACGGGTCGGTGGTCTTGTAGTAGCCGAGGAGGGGCTGCTCCCAGTAGAACCAGCCGGGACGCTTGGCGCCCCATGCGGGGTGGTCGTAATCCTTGATGGCCTCGGGGTGTGCGCGAAGGATTTCGGTGATGTTCTTGACGGGGTAGGCGGTGTCGTCCGCGCCCTGATGCCATGTCCAGTAAAACATCGCGACGGTCTTGCCCGGCCGCCTCGGCCCCGCCTGCTCATAGCTGCGGAGGCTGCGCCCGAGGCCGTCCGTCGCCGCCCACTGGTCGCTCGCCGTCTGCGCGGACGCGCAGAGGGCGAGGGAAAGGTAATAGGTGATAGGTAAAAGGTAAAAGGTAAAAGGTGATAGGTGAAATGCGCGGCGAGGCACTGCCACGCGAGATTTCTTTTCGATTCGTGTCGACACGTGTCGACCCCTTGTCCAACGCATTGTCATTTCAACACCTCCGTTTTTATTTTTAACCACAATGGACACTATAGAATGCACAATGGACACTATTTTCAAGGCATTGCCATTGTGCCTATTGTGAAAACCATTGTGCCTATTGTGGTTAAAAACAATCCTCCGTTTTCTTTAACCACAATGGACACCATAGAATGCACAATAGGCACTATTTTCAAGACATTACTATTGTATCCATTTGGCAAAAAACAATCCTGTGAAATCCTGTTAATCCTGTCAAAAAAAATCTCCGTTTTTTTTTCTAGAAACTAGCAACTAAACAAAAAATGCATCACGTCGCCGTCCTGCACGGCGTACTCCTTGCCCTCGACGCGCATGAGACCGGCGGCCTTCGCGCCCGCCTCGCCGTTGAGGCGCACGTAGTCGTCGAACGCGATGACCTCGGCGCGGATGAAACCGCGCTCGAAATCCGTGTGGATCACGCCCGCGCATTTCGGCGCCGGCCAGCCCCTGCGGAACGTCCACGCCCGCACCTCCTTCGGCCCCGCCGTGAAATAACTCGCCAAGCCCAAGGTGTGGTACGCCATCCGCGCCGTCTGCTCCAGCCCGCTCTCGGTCAGCCCGTACGACGCGAGGAAGTCGCCGCGCTCCGCATCCGACAGCCCCGCGAGCTCCGCCTCCATCTTCGCGGAGATGACCACCACATCGCACCCCCGCTCCGCCGCATAGGCCTGCACCCGCGCCACCTGCGCGTTGCCGCCGCCGAGGTCGCCCTCGCCCACGTTCGCGCAGTAGATGACCGGCTTGTCGGTCAGCAGCTGGAGTTCGGTCAACGTGCCGAGGATGGGGTCGGCCTCGCCGCGCGGGAACGTGCGAACGGGGTTGCCGTCGTTCAGGTGCTTGGCAAGGGCCTCCATCGCCTCCACCTCCTTGCGGAGCTCCTTGTCCGCGCGCGCCATGCGGCCGACGCGCTCGATGCGCTTCTCCAGCGACTGGATGTCCGCGAGGACCAGCTCCGTCTCGATGATCTCGATGTCGCGGATGGGGTCGATGCCGCCCTCCACGTGCACCACGTCGTCATCCGCGAAACAGCGCACCACCTGAAGCACCGCGCTCGACTCGCGAATATTCGCGAGGAACTTGTTGCCCAGCCCCTCGCCCCTGCTCGCGCCGCGCACGAGGCCCGCGATGTCGATGAAGTCCACGGTGGCCTTGACGACCTGCTCCGGCTTCGCGATGGCCGCCAGCGCGTCGAGCCGCACGTCCGCCAGCGGCACGGTGGCCTTGTTCGGCTCGATCGTGCAGAACGGGTAATTCGCCGCCTCCGCGTTCTGCGCGCGCGTCAGCGCGTTGAAGATGGTTGACTTGCCGACGTTCGGCAACCCCACGATACCCACACCCAATGCCATACGAAAAATCCTTCCAAGCGTTACGTTGCCCCACAGTGTATAATTTTTTTGGGGAAAAGTAAAAGGCGAAAATGGAATGGGCGGATAAATGCCTCACACAGAGCCACAGAGGGGACGCAGGGGAAAGAAAACCATCTTCGCCCCTCCGTCCCTTTCGTCCCTTTCGTCCCCCCGGTGCTGCCGATTCCGCATTCCTCATTTGACCAACTTTTCCCCGCTTGACTTTCACGGAAGCCCTGTGTTACATTTAAGACATCATTGTTGAGAGGAGGTTTGAAATGAAATCGGTAACGAGCGGGTGGCGGTGGCTGGCGGGCGTGTTTGTGGCGGCGGGGGTGTCCGCGCGGGCGGCGGAGCCTTTGCTTTCGGCGGGGTACGGGCGGGGCTGGGAGGTGAATGTCCCGGCCAGCGCGGAGGTCGGCGGGGGCGTCTTCGGAGGGGCGTTGCGCAAGGTCGGGGCTGGCACGCTCACGCTGACGAACGCGGTGTTCACGGACGGCGGGCTGAGCGTCGCGCAGGGGGACGCGGTGCTGACGGCGGGCGCGTCGTACGCGGCCCCCGAGCGCCCGGCGCGCCTGCTCTCCGACAGTAACCTGCTGCTCTGGCTGGACGCGACGACGAACGTGGTGGAGGAGTCGGGCATGGCGGTGCGGTGGCATGACGTGCGGGAGGCGGACCTCAATGCGCCGTCGTACCGTTACGCGGAGCGCTGGGGCGAGGAGCCGGGGCCGATGGTCGAGTCGCTGCCGTGGCTGGGGGCGGGGGCCTCGACGTTCCTGAACTTCGGGCCGATGGAGGAGAACGGGCGCTGGATGGCGATCATGCGGCCGAACGGGGACGGGACGGTCACGAGCAACCATTCGATCGGGGCGCAGTCGTTCTTCGCGGTGCGCGGCACGCGGAGCGGCCTTGCGAACGCCAACAATTACCACGGGTTCTTCTTCGGCGGCTGGACCGGCGAGGGGAACAACGGGACGCGGGATTTCCATGTCGGCAACAGCGCGGCGCAGACCTCGCAACTGTGGAACGGTGAGGCGGTGCCGAACCTCCAGCGCGGGGTCACGTCGCTGGACGGGCGGCCGATCAGCGGGGTGAACGTCAACCCCAACGACTGGTTCCAACTTGTGGGCGCGCACCTGTACCCGCACGGGGGCACCGTGCAGTTCTCCACGTTGTTCAACGACCGGAATTACCACCAGCCGACCACGAATTTCCGCCAGGGCGGCGGGCAACTCTCTGAGGTGCTGGTGTTCCAGAACACCGTCGCGATGTCCGAGGCGGAGCGCGCGGATGTGGAGGGTTACCTGCTGGCCAAGTGGATCAACCGCGCACAGGGCGGGACGGTGCAGGCCGAGGCGGGGACTTGCGCGACGCTGGACGCGGGCGCGGGCGAGACGCTTACGCTCGGGGGCGTGGGCGGTGAGGGGCGGATCGTCAAGTCCGGGGACGGGACGCTGCGCCTCAAGAAATTCGCCGCGCTGCCGCCGCGCGAACTCGCGCTGGAGGGCGGGGAGATTGCCGTGGGGCCGCTGGTGACGCGCGACACGCTCATGCTGGACGTGGCGGCGGGCGGGCGGCGCCTGACCGCGTCGGCGGGTGTGTTCGTGACGGCGGCGGAGGAGTCCGGGGTGCTGGCGAAGGACGGAGACGGCACATGGGCGCTATCGTCGGTGCCGCCGGATGTCGGCACGCTGCGCGTCGAGGACGGGACGCTGCGCATCGCGCCGCGCCGTGCGGCGACGGCGGCCCCCGCCGTGTCGGCGGCCGTGCCGAACGCGGACTTCGAGGCGTGGGGTTCCGGTGAGGCGTGGAGCCGGGGCGCGACGACGGTGCTTGCGGGGTGGACGTTCGACGGGGGCAGGATGATGGATGGCACGATTGAAGTGGACTATGGCTCGGGCGTGGCGCGGCGCGGGTCGCCGTGGCTCGACGCAACGATCAAGACCGTGGACGGCGGGGATGCCGTGGGCATGATCCAGCGCACGGGCGGGTGCGAGGTGTCGGTGACGCTGCCGGAAGCGGGGCGCTACCGCCTGACGTTCGGTCACGCGAACCGCACCAGCACCGCGTCGAACAGGCACCTGCTGGAGGTGTCGTTCGACGGTGTGGAGGTCGGGCGCTTTGAGGCCGCCTCGGCGGCGTTCCTCCTGCGGACGGCCCTGCTGCCGCACCGCCCGGCGGGGACGTACACGCTGCGCTTTCAGGGCATATACCTTGAGGTGGGTGACCGCACATCGCTGATCGACGACATCCGCATCACGAAACTCCCCGGCGACGACGACGGGAACATCGTGCCGGACGGCTCGTTCGAGGAGACCGGTGCGCTGCCCGGCTTCCTCACCGCGCAGACGCGCTACGGCGAGGGGGCGGACATCGTGTCCGCCGCGGGCTGGACGTTCACCGCGCCCGTGACCAACGAACTGTCGAACACGGGCGCGGGCGCGAACCGCTTGGAAGGCGTCAACGTCGCCTCCTCCGGCGTGGCGGAGGACACGTCGGGCGAGTGGATGCTGCCGCCGCCGGACGGTGCGCGGTGCGCGTTCATCTTCGCGGGCGGGCAGGTCAGCATCCCGCTGACGTTCCCCAAGGGCGGCGTGTATCGGCTGACGTTTCAGGGCGCGGGCGGCGGCGACAACTCCAAACTCTCGCGCAACGGCTGGGGCGGCGTGCCGAACGCGCTGTTCCCGATGGATGTCCGGCTCGACGGGGTGAAGGCCCTCTCGCTGATGCTGGAGTCCCCCGTGTTCCAGCCGTTCGACATCCTGCTGCCGCCGGTGACCAACAACCAGACCGCCGTGCTTTCGTTCGACGGGACGACCGCCGCGGACAGGTGGACGCGCATCGGCCTGATCGACGACGTGCGGGTGGTGTACGCCGGGCCCGTCGCGCTCGACAACCCCGGCTTCGAGGACGGCGCCCAAGGGTGGGCGTTCATGTCCGTGCAGGACAGCGGCCACCCCGACGTGAAGAGCGGCATCGCGAACGCATACGGCAGTTGGGTCAACCGCATCGAGTCCGGCAAGCAGGTCGCCTACCTCCAGCAAATCGCGACGCTCTCGCAGACGGTGACGTTCCCCGAGGCGGGGACGCACACCGTGTCGTTCCTCGCGGCGGCGCGCTCGGAGCGGGGCTATATATTCACGGGCCACGACTTCGCCGTGCAGTGGGACGGCGAGACCGTCGGCACGGTCACGACCGAGGACTACCTCTTCACGCGCTACACCTTCCGGCTGCCGCACGTCGCGGCCGGGGCGCACACGCTCACGTTCCAAGGCATCAGCACGCGGGGCGTTGACTGCGCATCGGTGATCGACGACGTGCGCCTGGACCGGCTCGCCGTGGAGGATGCCGACTACGCCCCCTTCCCGCCCCACCTCGTGGTCGAGGTGGCCGAGGGCGCGCGGCTGTCGCTCGACTTCGACGGCGTGCAGCCCCTGCACCGCCTGCGCATCGGCGGGCGGCAAGTCAGCGGCCTCGTCTCCGCCGCCACCCACCCCGATGCCATCACCGGCGCCGGGTCGCTCATGCTCCCCGCATTGGGCATGATGATCATGGTGCGCTGATGAGAGCTTTTATCGCCATAACCCTCCCGAAGGAGACCAAGGCCGCGCTCGCCGCGGCGGTGAAGCGGCTCGCGCCGTCGGCCGTGGATGTGGCGTGGTGCGCGGAGGCGCGGATGCACCTCACGCTCGCGTTCCTCGGCGAGATCGCGCCGTCGATTTTGCCGCACCTCTCCACCGCCCTCACGCGCGTGTGCCAAGCCCTGCCGCCCGTGCCGTGCCACGCCTACGGGTTCGGGTTCTTCGGTAACCGTCGCAACCCCAAAATCATCTGGGCGGGCGTGGACCCGACACCGGGGCTGGACGCGCTCCACGCCGCGCTGTGGCACGAGCTCAAGCGCTTCGGGTTCGAGACCGACGAGGACCGCTTCCGCCCGCACGTCACGCTCGGCCGCTGCAAGGAGCGCGCGCGCAACCAGCCGCTCACCGACGCGATGGACGCGGACACCGAGATCGATTTCGGCAGGTGGACCGCGCCCGACGTCACGCTTTTCGAGAGCCGCCCTTCACCCAAGGGCTCTCTCTACTTGAAACTCAACGCATTCCGACTCGGAGGCGGAAAGGATACACCATGAAGACATTGATGAGCATCTGTACGGGAATCGCGCTCGCCGCCACAGGCGCGGCGGAATCGGCGTTCGACGGCACTTGGACATTCACCACGCCCGACGGCGGCGCGGGATGGCTCAGCATCGACACGGCAGCCACGCCGCCGAAAGTCGATATGCTCTGGGAGACGGGCGGCGTCGAGCCCGCGAAAGAGGCTAATCTTAGTCGCAACACATTGGCGTTCAGTTTCCCGTGGGATCACTGGTATATGACCGCCTCTGGCATGCGCCGCGACAACCTCGGCACGCTTATCCTACGCTTAATCGATAAAGGCAGCACCGTTGACGCATCCCTCTCCCGCATAAAGAACGGGGCAACAAGACTATATGCTGACGGACCGCCCATTCCCCTCGCCATCAAACGCGCCGCGCCCATGCCGCCCGCGCCCGATGTGAACGCGCTGAAATTCGGCGACCCCATCGAGCTGTTCGACGGCAAGACCCTCGGCGGGTGGCGGCTCACCAACCCCAAGGACGTGTCGGGCTGGAGCGTCAAGGACGGCATCCTCACCAACGAGCCGAAGCTCGAGGACGGCGACAACCCCCCGCAGTTCGGCAACCTCCGCACCGACCGCGTGTTCGAGGACTTCCGCCTCACGCTGGAGGTGCGCCTGCCCAAGGGCGGCAACAGCGGCATCTACCTGCGCGGGCGCTACGAGGTTCAGGTCACCGACGCCTTCGGGCGGCCGCCCTCCAAAGGGATCATCGGCGCGATTTACAGCCGCGTCGCCCCCACGGCCAACGCAGCCAAGCCAGCAGGGGAGTGGCAGACATTCGACATCACCTTCGCCGACCGCCACGCGACCGTCATCCTCAACGGCCAGAAAGTCATCGACAACCAGCCCGTCGAAGGCTGCACCGGCGGTGCGCTCGACGCCGACGACACCCTCCCCGGCCCCATTTATTTCCAAGGCGACCACACCGCCGTCGAATACCGCAACATCAAGCTCTACCCGCGCGTCAAGTAAAGCGAGCCACAGAGAAACCCATCGCTGCGTTGCTCAATGCGCCTTAATCCGGCATCAAGCGACCACACGTCTGCGGATTTGCCTAGTGTCCTGTAAAATACAGATTTCACGTTGCAGGGCGGAAGCCCTGCGCTCCCGGCACATGGAGGGCGAGCGTCCTCGCGAGCCGTCAGACACATTGCGGCGGCTCGCGGGGACGCTCGCCCTCCATCCCCATTGACCGCACGCCGCGCCAATGGGGACCCCTGTGGTCGGCTCGCGCGGCGCCCCCCCTTCCCCA
>WRJS01000088.1 GCA_009778475.1 Kiritimatiellota bacterium
AAAAAATTGGAAAAAAAACAAGTTTGGGGGGGGGGGGGGGGGCCCCCCGGGGAGCCGCAAGGGGCCTAACGGCTCGCGAGGACGCTCGCCCTCCATATCACGATAGATTTAATGGTAGAGACGGATGATTATCCGTCTCCCCGTGTCATTGCCTTCAAGAGACGGATAATCATCCGTCTCTACGATGCTTGCCATTGAGGCGCTCAACGGTGTCAATGTTATGGAATGCGTGACATGGAGGGCGAGACAGGGGACCCCATTGGCGCGGCGTGCGGCCAATGGGGCAGGAAGCCGCCGCAATGTGCCTAACGGCTCGCGGGGACGCTCGCCCTCCATGTGCCGGGAGCGCAGGGCTTCCGCCCTGCATCGTGAAAACTGTGTTTTACAGGACACTAGGTCCCCTTCACACCCCCGGCGGCCTGCCGCCTCGTTAGGCCGTTTTGTCCCGCCACGCGCGTTACGCGGCGGGCGGGGGTTCTGCCGCGGGCGCGGCGGCCTTCTTGTCTTTCGCGACTTTCTTCAGCCACCAGATCCCCGCGATCGCGATGACCAGCAACGGCACGCCGATGATCGGGCGGTAGAAGAGCCACGCGATGGCGATGATGGTCAGCGACCACGCGAAGCCAAGCACACCGCAGATGAACCCGATGCCCGCGCCCACGATGCTGGAGACGAACGGCACGACCTTCGCCAGCGTGGTGATGAAGCCGAAGATGCCGTTGAGCCCGCCGATGACCAGCAACACCCCGATGATGCGCAGGATCCATGTCCACACGGAGTTTGCGAAACGCAAGTCCGCGAACATCTCGGTCATGCTTTTGTCGCCCATGGCCAAGCTCGAGACACGACCGTTGGTCTTTCGGGAGACGAACTCCGTGAACGTCGTGTTCTTGACCTCCGCGATGATGGAGACCTCTGCGGGCAACGCCTTGGTGAGCGTAACCCTCACGTCACCGATTTCCGGGCTTTCGGGGTTTTTGCCGAAATACACCACGTTGCCGGAGATGTGGACGGTAGGCGGGGTGGACGTTGTAGGCGGGGTGGACGGCGCGGGCGCGGCGGGCGCGTCGAGCGCCAGCTCTAACTGCTCGGGCTGGGCTGCGGCCGCGGGTGCGGGTGCAGCCGCAGCCGCCGGGGGCGGCGCGGCGGCGGTATCCAGCTTTTTGTTCCATTCCTGAATCTGCGCCTCGGTCGGGTTCACCTCGGCGGGCTTGTCGCCGCTGATTTTCTTGACGAGGAAGGACGGCAACCGATAGGCGCCAAAGGTGACGTCTTCGGCGAGAACGCTCTTGTCCTCGATTCTCGTCAGTACGGTGTTCTGATGCCCAGCCTCCTTAAACTCCGAGGAGTCGATTGGCTTACCCGCCCAGTCCTTCTTGTAGGTGTAGGTGGTAGTGGTAGTTTCGCTACCGCCGACGTTGTCCTTTTTCTTTGTCGACTTGAATTCCTCCCACTGGTAGTATTCGACGCTACGGTTGAGCTTGATGGCGACCACGCTGACACCGAACTCGACATCCACGAGCGTGTTCGTGGTGTCGGCCTTAGCGGTGGCGTGGATGAGTTCGCCATTGAGGTCTTTGTCTATTTTCGACACGTCGTCAACGGAGACGCATTTGCGTTCCGCCTCGCCGATAGTCGCCTGTCTTTTGACGAAGCGCCCCTCATTCCAGAAGAGCAGGATCGTGCCGAGGATGAAGCAGATGAAGCCGCCCGCGATCCCCTTGAAGGAGTTCCCGACGCGCTTCCCATAACTGGTGGTCTTGGTTTCTGTGTAGGCCATGATGGCGTTCCTTTCTGTGTGCGTTACTGTTGGACTCTAACCGCAATGGACACGATGGAATTCACGGTGGACACGACTCTTGTGCCCATTGCGGAAACCATTGTGCCTATTGCGGTTAAAAATCATGCCTTTTATTTAACCACAGATGACGCAGATTGCACAGATAAAAATGCGTTTTTTTCTCGCGCAAAGCGCCGGGAGCGCAAAATGCCGGGAGCGCAAAATGCCGGGAGCGCAGGGCTTCCGCCCTGCATCGTCAACATCCGGCAGGGCGGAAGCCCTGCGCTCCCGGCACATTGCAAGGCGGAAGCCTTGCGCTCCCGGCACATTCGGCAGGGCGGAAGCCCTGCGCTCCCGGCGCATTGCACCCCACATCCAATTCGGCAGGGCGGAAGCCCTGCGCTCCCGGCACCCCCCCGCTCACTCGATCTGGCGGATGTGGAAGAAGAAGCGGTCGTGGTTGGGTTTGGGGAAGGTGAACAAGATACGGCCGATGCCGTCGTTGACGCCGGGCTTGCGGCCGGCGCTCACGATTTCGGCGTTGAGGCTGGTCACGCCGTTGTCGAAGCGCGTGCTGATCTCTTCGTGGTGGCCGAAGAGGGCGTATTGCTTCTGGTCGTTGGTGCAGCCTTCGGCTTCGATCTCGATCTGTTTTTCGGGCTCGCCGCTCGTGCCGTTCACGATGCGGATGGCGGTGATGGCGGGGTCGCCGTCGCCGGAGGGGATTTCCGTAAGGACGAGGTTGGCGCCGCTGACCGTCAACGTGTAGCCCGCGTTGGCGGGGGTGAAATTGCTGAGGAAGTTCGCGCCGTCGAGCACCGCGACGGTCACGCCGCTGACGATGTGCGTGCTCGTGATCTCGACCCTGTAGCGCGTGTGCCCGGGGTTGAACGCATCGACCCCCCCGGTGATGACGCTGACCTGGCTTTCCGGCGAGGCGATGACGCCGTAGAGGACAGGGGCGTTGCCAAGGTTGATGCGACCGCTACCCGTATTCGCGACCGCGGGGCCGGTGCTGTTGTTTTGCACCGTGCCGCCGAAGAGGTTTATCGTTCCGGTCGACGCGTTGAGAATCACCGGGTTACTCAGACCGCCGCCGCTGACCGTCACCGCGTCGCGCAGCGTCACGGTTCCCGCTTCGGCGTTATGGACGGCGCTTCCGGCCGCTGCCGCCCTGGAGACCGAGCCGCCGGTGATGTTCAGCGTCCCGCCCGAGTCGAAATAGACCGTGGCGCCGCCGGACCGCGTGGTGTTGGCGATGCTCGCGTTGCTCGTGACGGACACGCCGTTTTGGATGGTGACGGTGTTGGCGCCGGCGCTCGTGACGAGACCTCCGAGCGTGATGAGCCCCCAGTCCTTCGAACCGGTGCCGCCGTCAAACGTCAGCGCCTCCTCGCCGATGTCGAGCGGGCGGATCACGCCGGAGGTGGAGGCGATGACGTAGATGGTGCAGGCGTGCCCCGCCGCGTCCGCCTTGATGAAGTCAATCGCGGTTTGGATGGCGACGTTGGCCGCGCCGACGGGAGTGTTGTCCATGTCGTGCCAGGCGGTGAAGTTCCCGTCGCCGCCGGTGATGGTGTAGTGATAGTCGTGCGGGGACAGGACCAGGTCGCTGGCGGAGGCGGTCAGGATGTGGCCCGCGGTCGCGGAGATGAAGTTGCCGATGAAGCCCGCGCCGCCGACCACCGCGACGGTCGCGCCGGGGACGACGGGCGCGGTCGTGATCCTGACCGCGTAGTTCTTGCTTCCGGGGTTGAACGCGTCCGCGCCCGAGGTGTGAACGGAGATCCCGCCTTCGCGGGCCTCGATGGCGCCGACGACGTTCGGGGCGTTGCCCAACTTGACGGTTCCCGAACCCGTGTTCGCATTCACGACCGCGGGGCCGCCATCGGTGTTGTGGATCGTGCCGCCGAGGATGTCCAGCACGCCGTTCCCGTCGTTGTACACCGCGCCGCTTGTCGCGGAGGCAGAGGTGACGGTCGCCGCGCCGCGCACCGTCACCATGCCCGAACTCCCGTTAAAAACCGCCGCGTTGCCCGTTGCCGAAACCTCGCCGCCCTGAATGTTGACCGTGGCGCTGTTGTTAATGCCGTGGCCAGCGGAACCCGTCGCCGAAACCGTCCCGCCCAAAATGTTGACCGTGCCGCCGGGATTGGAAATGCCGGCGCCGTTGGCCGATGCCGCTGAAACGGTACCGCCGTGGATGTTGACCGTGCCGCTGCCATTGTTGATACCGTGGCCGCCGGAAACCGTGCCGTCGTGGATGTGAACCGTGCCGCCGGAATTGGAAATGCCGACACCGCTGGAACCCGTCGCCGAAACCGCGCCGCCGTGGATGCTGAGCGTGGCGGCGCTGCTGCACGAAACCGCCTGCCCGGAAGCACCCGTGTTGGTGATGTCCGCGTCGCTCGCGACGGACACGCCGTCTTGGGCATGGATGGTGTAGTTGCTGGCGCGGGCGCTTGTGACGGCGCCGTGGAGCGTGATCTGCCCCCAGGAGGGGGAGGCGCTGTTGTTAAAATCAATGCCCGCCGTGCCGAGGTCGAGCGTGCTGCCCGCGCCGAAGGTGATGGCGCAGTCCTTCCCCGCCGCGTCATGGCGGATGGCGTTGACGGCGGTTTGGATGGCGACGTTGGCGGTGCCGACGAGCACGCCGTCATAGTCCCGCGTGGCGGTGAAGGCCGTGCCGCTCGAGGTGATGGTGTAGTCATAGCCGTGCGTGGTCAGGATCAGGTTGGCGCCTCCGGGCAGCAGGCGGTAGCCCGCGTTCGCGGAGGTGAAGTTGCCCATGAAGTTCGCGCCGCCGACCACCGCGACGCTCGTGCCGTCAACGATGGTGCCCGTGATGTTGACCGCGCACACGTTGTTCCCGGGGTTGAACGCGTCGGGGCCCGACGTGTTGACGATGATTCTGGATGCCGGGGCGGAGATGGCGTTGCGGAAGGTCGGGCTGTTCCCCAAACGGATGTTGCCGTTATTCAAGTGCACGATCGAGAACCCGACGCCGCTGTTTTCCACTTGGCCGCCGAGGATGTTCAAATCGCCGGATTGGGAATAAATCGTCCCATCCGTGCGTTCGGAGGAGAAGACGGACCCGCGCAGCGTCACCGGCCCCGCGCCGTTATTATAAAGGGCGTACCCGCTCTGTGCTACGATAGTGCAATCGGTGAATTCAACCGCCCCGGACGCGTTGCAGCGCAGCGTGTGACCGCCGATTGTGGACTCGTTGGTGATTCTCGCGCTGGCCACCGTGGCGGACACGCCGTTTTCGAAGCGGACGGCTTCGTAATGGGCAAGACTCATGATGGTGCCGCGGAGCGTGATATGCCCCCACGACGGGGAGCCTGCGCCGTCAAACGTGATGGTGTCCGTGGAGGCGTGGAGTTCGGCGTTGTTCGCGCCGAAGGTGATGCCGCAGGCGTTCCCGCCCGCGTCCGCCCGGATGATGTCAATGGCGTTTGAAATTATTCCAACACTGGCAGGGCCGACGACCGCGCCACCGAGGTCGCGCCTGACGATATAGGACCACCCGGGGTTGTAGTTGAAGGCGATGGTGTAATTGTAATCGTTCCCCGCCAGGACCACGTCGCCTCCGCGGATCCCCGCACGGTAACCCGCGTTCACGACGGTGAAATTCTGAAGGAAGGTCTCACCGTTGACCACCGCGACGGTCGAGCCCGGGACGATGGGCGTGGTCGTGATTTCGACCGCGTACACGTTGTTTCCGGGGGCGAACATATCGTAGGGGTCCGAGGCCTCAACGGATAAACCGCCCGCCCTGGAGACGATGGTGCCGGTGATGGTCGGGGTGCGGCAAAGCAAGACGGAGCCGAGGCCCTGCACACTGTTGATCGCTGGGGCGCCGCCGGTGTTGCTTATCGTGCCATCGGTAATCTCCAACTTGCCGTTCCCACTGTTGTAAATCGTACCTGTGGTCGTGTTCGCGGAGGTGACCGTGGAGAGGAGTGCCCGCACCCAGCCGCCATTGCTGTCAATGGCCACCCCGGTCGCCGATGAAACCGTCCCGCCATGTATGCGAACACTTCCGGTAATCGCCCGCCCGCTCCCTGTGTTGGAGATGCTCATACTGTGCGTCGCGAGGGGGGCACCGTTACGGGTTTCGATGGTACTGTTGGGGTTTGCGCTTGTGACGTTTCCGAAGAGGAAGGCGCCCCTACCGTCAAATATTATCGAGGCCGTGCCAATATTGAGCGTGGAACCGCCAGAGCCTAAAGTGATCTCGCCGGCCATCCCCGTGTCCAGGATGGCATCGATGGCGGCTTGGATGCTCACGCCTGAGACGAGGACGTCCCCCGTGTCGTCCCGCGTGACGGTGAAACTCGTCCCGCTCCCGGTGATGGTGTAGTTGTTGTAGTTTTGCGCAAACGCATGTTCCGCCCCCATGATGAGGAGCGCCGCGGCCGCAAAGGCCGCCGTCGTGACGGATGCTTTCCGTTTAATCGTATTCATTCGCATTTCCTTTCAGGGTCAGTTAGTGGGTAGTGGGTAAAGGTGGTGCGGGCATTCCTGCCCGCAGGATTTCTCAAACTTCTAAACTCCTCTTGTGCCTATCACGATTAAAAATCATTGTTCTATTTAACCACAGATGATGCCGATTGCACAGATAAAAATGCGTTTTTTTCTCGCAAAATGCCGGGAGCGCAGGGCTTCCGCCCTGCACCCCCTCTCATCCAATTCGGCAGGGCGCCGGGAGCGCAGGGCTTCCGCCCTGCACCCCCCATCCAATTCGGCAGGGCGGAAGCCCTGCGCTCCCGGCAAATTGCAGGGCGGAAGCCCTGCGCTCCCGGCATTCCCGGCACTCCCGGCATTACGGCGTGTAGATGAAGGAGTCCCAGTAGAGGCGGTCGAGGGCGTAGGGGTCGACGGGGTCGTTGTCGAGGTCGAAGGCGGGGGGGAGGATGCCGTAGCGTTTCATCTCGCGCAGGTATTCGATGCGGGGGCGGAAGCCGGGCATGTCGAAGCGTTTGATCTGGTCGAGGCGGTCGCGCCCGGCCTCGATCATTTTCAGCAGCGTTTGGTAGTCGGGGTCGCCGGTGGTGGCGAACACGGGGGCGCCGTCGTCGCGCTTGCATTTCTGGAGCCCGCCGGCCTCTTTGGCGAGGGGGGCCTTGAGGAAGTAGGATTTGTCGGGGCGGGTGAGGTTGAAGAGGGCGTGGCGGCTGGTGGTGAGCTTGGGGTCGTTCATGCTGGGGGTCCAGAAGCTGAGGCCGTTCTCGTCGCTGAGGTAGCGGGGGAGGGGCTTCTTGTCGTTGGTGTGGCAGGTGGCGCAGCGTTTCTCGTAGACGGGCTGGGCGGCCTTGGTGGTGGGCCAGTCGCGGTCGTTGTTGTAGTTCTGGTGGTTGACCTGGTAGCCGCCGATGGTGCCGCAGCCGAGGGCGGCGTAGGTGCCGGGGTAGGGCGCGGAGGCGTCGAGCCAGAGGGCGATGGCGGCGGCGTCCTCGGGGGGGATCTTGAGGTCGCGGTGGGAGCCGCTGAGTTTCTGCATGAGGGCGCTGCCGCCGCTGCCGAGCTCGTAGGGCTTGTAGTTGCTCTTGGCGTAGTTGCGGCCGTCGGCGATCTGGTGGCGGACGGCGAGGGTGTGGTAGGCGATGGAGAACATGGGGCCGCGGTCGCCGCAGAGGTCCACGCCGCCTTTGCGGGTGTCGGGGTTGTGGCAGGTGACGCAGTGGCGGTCGAGGACGGGCTGGACGTGGCGGGGGAAGTCGGGGACGTCGAAGGCGCGGTCGGCGGCGTCGATGGCGCTGGGGGGGCGGCGGGAGGCGGAGACGCCGCCGGGGGTGGCGTAGGCGGTGCGGGGTGCGCTGGCGCGTTCCTCGTGGCAGCCGGTGCAGCCCATGGCCTCGCCGGGCATGACCTGCGTGAAGCTCTGCATCCGCTTGACGGCGCGGCCTTGCGCGTCGAGGGCGATGAAGAAGAGGGAGCGCAGGGCGGGCGCGTCGAAGTGCGCGGAGCCGTCGTCGTCGACGGGCACTGTGCCGAGGACGCGCGGGAGGGTGAAGGTGCCGACGTAGCTGAGCGGGTCCATGCCGCCGGTGAAGTTGATGGGCTTGGGGAGCGATTCCATGATGATGAGTTTCTTGACGGTGCCGGGCGCGACGCCTTCCATCTGGCGGCCTTCGTAAACGTTCTCGAGGATGAAGGTGCCGACGGGCTTGGCGTGGTCGGTCTTGTCGGCGATGAGCGGCTCGCGCGGGCGGGGGAGGATGGGGCGCGGCTCGTGGAGCCAGCAGTCTTTGTAGTCGTCGGGCAGCTTGAACATGATGCTCTCGAGGCCGTCGTTGTCGAGCAGGACGATCTCGCGGCCGCGGGCGGCGAAGAAGAGGTCGTCGCCGAGCGCCCACGGGTCGCGGAAGTTGCCGCCCTTGCTGACGCGGCGCAGGTTCTGGCGCTGGTCGGGGCCTTCCTTGGAGGAGACGCGCGCGACGAAGCCCTGATGCTCGGTGTTGCCGTGGCCGGGCGAGTCGATGAAGATGACGTCGGTGCTGCCGGGGATGGGCTTAGCGTCGATGAACAGGCCGCCGGGGTGGAGGTTGCCGAAGAACACGCTGTGCTGCGTGCCGTCGGGGTTCATCGTCCAGAGGTGATGGTAGTTCACTTGGTTGCGGTCGATGTACTCCCAGCGCATATACAGCAGGCGGCCGTCGTGGAGCGGCCACGGGGTGTTGTCCTGCTCGATGTTCGCGGAGAGCGGGCGGATGCCCGAGCCGTCGGCGCGGCAGACGTGGATGGTCGCGACCTCCGTGCACCAGCAGTTGACCCAGCGCTTCGTGCGGGCGGAGACGAACACGATGTTGCCGTCGGGCAGGTAGCACGGCTCGATGTCGTCATAGCCGCCGTCGGTCAGCTGGCGCAGGTTCGCGCCGTCGGTGCCGATCTCGTAGAGGTGGAAGGTGGGCGAGCCGCCCTTGCGGTAAGAGAAGATGATTTTGCGCGCGTCGTAACTTACGCACGGGTCGCGCACCGCGCCCTCGGTGTCGTCGATGAGCAGGCGGATCGCGCCCGTCTTGATGTTGACCACGCCGAGGCGGCCCTGACTGCCGTACACCGGCCCGATGGCCCGTTGGCGGTTGTCGCCGTTCATCACGAAGCGCGGGTCGTCCGGCCCCGAAGGCATCTCGTGACCGTAAGCGTAGTGGCCGAAGTTGGCGTACCAGTGGCCGTCGGGGCCGAGGTTGCGCGTCGCGAAAACAATCTCCTCGAACGCGCCGTAATCGCCCTTGCGTACCTCCTCCAGACGGTGCGCGATGGTCGGCGGCACATACGGCGGCGGCACGTTGTGGCAGAGCGTCACGAAGTCATAGATGATCCAGCTCGTCTTATCGACGGTGACGGTGATTTCGTTATCGCCCACGTTGAAGAGGTCGGGCGCGATGGCGAACAGCGAACGCTCCGCGCGCACCGGAGCCTCCGCCACACCCGACGAATCGCCCGAGCCCTCCGGCGCGACGGCGGGCGGCAACGCCTTGCCATTCACCGACACCAGAATCGTCGGCCGCTTCAGCGAATTCACCTGCCCGATGACGAGCGTCAGCGGCGCGGCCGGTTTCTCCGCCAGCGTGAAGCGGATCGCGAACGGGTGCAAGCGATTACCCGCCCAATCATCATGCAGGCTCGGGTGGATGTACGGCCACGCCTTCGCCGCATCCGACTTCCCCACCGTGAACACGACAGGCTCCTTAAACACCGCCGCATACTGCTGCCACCCCGCACCCTTCGCCAGCGCAAGTCCCCCCGGCGTGTGCGTCTCCTTGCCGATGGTGAAAATCACATCCGGCAACGCCGCCATCCCCGCATGGCACAGCAACCCCGCAACGATTCCCGAAAACAACAAACGTGTCTTTCTCATACGTGTCACCCCGCAAACGATTCCCCAAAATCCAGTAAAGAAAAAGTGTACAAAAAAACCTGTGCTCCTGTCAACAACAGTTCGTATGCAAATTGCAGGTAATATGTAAAAGGTAAAAGGTAATATGTAAAAGGTAAAAGGTGAAAGGTGAAAGGTGTCTGTCAGAAAATCCTTTGTGCCTTTGTGTGAGAAAATATTCGCGCAGAGACGCAGAGAAATAATATCTCACACAAAGGCACAAAGGTCACAAAGGATTTTCTGACAGACACCTTTCACCTTTCACCTTTTACATATTACATATTACTTATTACTTATTACCTATCACCTCGTTATATGCAGCTGCACGGTGTCGAAGCGGGTGGTGCGGTTGGGGTCGTTACCGTGGCCGCAGAGGACGATGCGGTTGGGGGCGCCGGGCTTGATGATGTGGGTGACGTCAAGATAGGTGACCTCGCCGAACATGTGGTGGTTGCGGCGGACGTAGCGGTCGTTGATGATGGCGCCGGTGATGTCGCGGTCGTTCTTCATGTAGAGGTGGACGCGCTCGCCTTTGCCGATCGTTGGCATCTCGAAGGCGCGGCTGATGTAGCCGCCGGTGACGTTGCCGGGGATGCGCTGCTTGGTGTCGGGGGGGGTGTTGATCTCGCGGCGCACGTCCCATTCGCCGGAGAGGTCAACCGTGCGGGCGGGCGTGGGGGTGAAGGCGAGGAAGCATTGCCCGGCGAGGCCGCGGACGCAGAGGTCGTCGCTGTTCTCGATCTCGATGCGGAGGGTGGCGGCCTGCCCGGCGCTGAGGGGGAGGGGCAGCCCGGCGACGCCGCCGCCGTCGCGGAAGGGGGCGACCTCTTCGCCGTTGAGCAGGAAGCGGGCGCGGCCGGTGATGTTGAGGTGGCCGGTGTAGAGGCCGACGCACCAGAGGGCGGTCTCGCCGTTTTTCCAGTGCTTGGGGACGGTGAAGGTTTTTTCGGCGGTGAAGCGTTTGGCGTCGCCGACGGTGTCGCGGGTCCAGGAGGTGAGCTGCATGGGCTGGCCGTTGACTGCCCATGTGCCGTCGAGGGGGAGGACGTTCTGGCCGAAGTTGGTGGTGTCTTTCTCTTTGGCGGCGAACTTGATTTTTTCGGTGCCTTGCCAGTAGCCGCGCTGGATGCCGAGCCAGATGCGGGTGGCGTCGGCGGGGGCGTTTTCGCGGGGGGAGGTGAGCATTCGGAATTCGAAGGGGGGTATCTCGGCGGCGGGGTCGGCGGGCTGGCCGGTGAGGGCGTCGGTGAGGGCGCGGGGTTTGCCGTCGCGGAAGGCGAAGGTGTAGTCGAGGGGTTTGTCGTGGTGGTTCCAGACGACCCAGATGTCGGTGAGGCCGTTGTTGGAGACGTAGTGCTTGGGGTTGAGGTGGCGGGGGGCGAGGAGGTTCATCGGGCGGGCGCCGGCCCATTTGAGGACGTCGCAGAGGAGGAGGCGGATGTGCTCGTCGTTGCTGGGGAGGAGCCTCATGCCGAAGGTGATGACGTGGCCTTTGCCGAGGGGGCGGATGCCGATGGCGGTGGTGCCGTCCTCCCAGCGGTAGAGGGGGGTGGTGCCGGGGGCGACGCTTTCGAGGGTGGCGCCGTCGCCGTTCATCTCGCGGTGGGCGTGGATGAACACTTCTTGGCCGTCGGCGCGGGTGAGCTTGACGCGCTGGACGGGGTCGTTGCGGAGGCCTTGGTATTGGCTGAACACGCGGGGGCGGTAGCCGGAGATGTCTTGGAGGGCCCATGCGTCGGGGGTCTCGGGGGTGTGGCGGCCGGTCTCGTACATGGCGACGAAGGTGCCGCCGCGCTCGACCCAGCGCTTGATGCCGGCGCGGGTGTCGTCGCGCATGAGCATGCAGTTGGAGTCGATGACGACCTTGTAGTCGTCGGCGACGCCGTTGCTGAAGTCCACGGGGATGATGCCGTCGGGGGGGTAGTCGGCGATGAGGGTGACGGGGAAGCGCCATTCCCAGAAGCCGGTGCTGGCGGCGCTGGAGGCCATGCGCCAGGGGTAGCCCATGAGGGCGTTGATGTCGGAGTCGAAGAGCATGGCGACGTCGCTCTTGGGCTGGTGGTACTGCCCCATCATGCGCAGCGCGGGGAGGGTTTTCTCGAAGTGCTCGCGGATGGGCGGGTTCCACAGCACCATGCCGACGTGGATGAAGTAGTGGATGGCGTTGACGCCTTCGGTGAGGTAGTAGCCGAGGAAGCGCTTGAACTCGGGCAGGTCTTGCGCGGAGCCGCCGGGCTCGAGCGAGAAGGGCAGCCCCACGCCGCGCATGAGCATGGGCAGGTACTCGGCGTGGCACGCGGCCATGTAGCCGGTGTTGTGGAAGCGCGCGCCGTACTTGCGGCAGATCTCGCGCAGCTGGTTGACGTAGTGGTCGGGCGACATACAGATGATGGGCTTGTCAGGCTCGGCCTCGCGGATCATGGCGACGCCCTGCTCGACGGCCTTCTCGCGGCTCCAGCCCTGCCAGTCGCTGAAGTCCGCCCACAGCGCGTTGAGGCTGCCGGGGAAGTACGGGTAGGCCGCGGGCGCGTCGGGCGTGATGTAGGCGCGGTAGCCGATGAACCCGTTCGGCAGCGAGACCGCGATCAGGTTCTCGCCCTCCTTCAACAGGCCGCTCACCTCGCACACCATCCAGTGCGGCGTGGCGAACGGGATTTCACTGCGCCCCGCCTCCTTGCCGTTGATGTGGATGCTGACCTGCTGGCCGTGCGCCGTGTTCAAATCCCACAGGTAGAGCCACTGCTTGCCGGGCCTCGCCTTCCACTGGAACGTGCGCCGCACGACCGCCGGCTGCTTCGGGTGGAACAGCCCCTCGTCGCTGCCCGACATCTTGTACAGCACGCGCCACTGCGAGTCATCGCAATCCACCGCGAACAGCGCAGGGTCCGTCTCCGCCGCCGCGCGAATGTCGTTCTCCACGCTCAGCCCCGGCCTGCGCCCGCCCTCCTTCAGCGCGGGGTAATGCACCTTCCAGTCGCCCTCGATGCCCACCGCCTGCGACCCCCAGCCCGCGAACTCCGCAATCTCCGGCAAACACACATTGTCCCACTTGCCGTAAGGTTTGCCGTGACGCTTCTCGACCGCGCGGAGCGAGCCGTAACGCTCCTTCAAGAACGCGCGGAAACTCTTGTCCACCAGCGGCCCATGCTCGATGAGCACCGTCCAGTCCCCGTGGTTCAACTCGCCGTGCGGCTCGAGGATGTCTATCACCGCATCCGTGTTGTACTTCCTGAGCGTGCCCTGCAGACCGCTCAACAAGCGGTGCCGCCCCGTGTCCGACGCCCAGCTCAACACCGTCCCCCCCGAATGGCCCGGCTGCATCAGGCGCAGGTACGTCCCCGCGAAATTCGGCGCGTGCTGCATATTCTCCTCACGGTACGCATTGCCGATCGAGACCGTCTCCGCGACCGACAGGTTCAGCACGACCGGCACATCCCGCCGCGTCGCCGCATCGAACGCCCAGTTCCACTGGTTCGCGTCATCGATGCCCTCCGCGCGATCCGCACGGTGCGGCGCCGTCCAGAAAATCACGCCCGACTTACCGCTCATGAAATCGAACTCCTGCAGCGCGTCATACTCCTTCACGCCCTGCGGCTTCTGCCCCGCCCAATAATAAAAACGGAACGCGTGCTGATCCCAACCGTTGATGTACGTCGGGATGGCGGTCGCGCTCAACGTGTTGAGGGAGGTGGCCCCCTTCTTGTCAGCGACGGCGATGAGGCTTACCTCCGTGGGCGCGGTGAGGATGGTGACGGTCTTGCCCTCGCGGATTGCGGCGGCATAGCCCGCCCTGTCGCCAAGGTCCACTGCCTGAAAGTATTTGGCCAGCGTGTTCATCGGACGCGCGTTGAGCGTCTTGACGGAAGCCTTGCCGATCGTGTTCGTCATGTCAGAGAGATACTTGGCCTGCCACAGCTTCGCCTTCTCCGCGCTCTCCGCCCGCAGCGTCAGCACCGACACCCCGCCCTCCTCCGAGAACCGCGCATCCGTCTTCCCGAACCCGCGCAGGCTGAACGTCTCCGCGCTCGCCGCCCCGCACACGAACACCAGCGCAAACGCGCACAACATTGTCTTCCTCATCTTCCCCCCTCCTCCAGTTGAAAAAGTCAGGATACCATATCCGCATGGGAAGGGAAAGCACGAACCTTACTCCATAAAGTCTGCGGCTAAAAATCAGCTTGCGCGGGGCCTGCGCACGTGTTATGCTATCTGTGTTATTCTACTGGAGGAATGAAATGAAAGCATATCGAGTGGTGGTACTGATGATTACGGCCGCAGGGCTTGCGGCAACGTGTCGGGCGCAGTGGGTCAACCAGCTGCTGAACAATTACGCGGTGACGAACGAGCAGGGGGCGATTGTCGTCCTGCATGATGGCGGGGGGCATTACCAAGATAACCCTGATTACGCCCCCGAGTGCGCGTTCGACGGGAACAACAACACGTTCTACGACGCGAACAACGGCCAAGCCGCGTGGGTGGGCTTCGAGCTCGAATCGCCGAAGCTCATCACCGGCATCCGCTACCGCGGCCGTAACGGCTATGCGCGGCGTGTGCCTGGCACGCTCGTGCAGGGCGCGAACGAGAGCGATTTCTCGGACGCGGTGACGCTCTGGGAGCTGCAGCCCCCGGCTGACTGGAACCCCGAGCTTTTCCGCGACGAACATTTCCGCAACCCCGCCGCCGCCACGAACGCGTTCACGTTCGTGCGCCTCCAATGCACGATGTACGACTCGCGCGGCGGGGACTTCACGCGCGTGGAGTTCTACGGCGCGGACCCGATGGACCCGGGCGAGCCGCCGCCGGACACGCCCGAGCTGACGTATGGCGAGGTCATCAACTGGCGCATGAACCTGCGCTGGGCGGCGGCCCCGTCGTCGGCCATCCTGTACGAGATCGAGCGGAAGATCGCGCATGAGGGGGACTTCTCGCCGCTCACCTTCGTTTACGCCACGGAGGGGGTTGCCTGGAGCATGAACTATTGCGACGCGTCGCTCATGCTGTACACGGATGCCGAGTACCGCGTCCGCGCCATCAACGTGTCGGGCGCGTCGGCGTGGACGAACATCACGGCCGTCGCCCGCAACGGTGCGCCAGGGCAGTGGATCGGCACACCTGGCGCATGGAATAACACGGGCAACCCCGGCACGCACGCGTTCGACGGCAACATCATGACGGAGGTCAACGGTTCAGGCGAGGGCTTCTGGTCTGGTCTTGACTTTGGGCGCGAAAGGGAAATCACGGGGATACGCTACGTACCGAGGCGCGGATTTCCCGCGCGTATGATCAACGGCGTGTTCGAGGTCGCGGACAACCCGGACTTCGTGAACGCGACCGTCATCTATACGGTGACGAACCAGCCGCCGGTCGATGTCATCACGGAGGTCGCGTTTGACATAGGTCTGTCGGTGATGGCCCGTTATGCGCGTTACTACCCGCCGGACGGCGGGTTGGGCGATGTCTCGGAAATCGAGTTCGCGCAGGGGGACGCAGCTCCGTTTCCGCCCACCAGCTTGAGCATCGCAAGCTCGGACATCACCAACGCCTACGCCGTCCTCACGTGGCGGCTGCACGACGTGCCGTCCCTCATCTCCTCCGTGATGGTGTACCGCGCCACCAGCCCCGGCGGTCCCTACACGCTGATGACCCCAGACGGCGTCGCGCTCGGCGCCATGACGTGGACGGACACGGCCATCACCCCCGGCATCCGCTACTACTACAAAACCGCCTCGCTTTTCGACACCGGCACCGCGCTCCTCGAAGGCGCACCGGGCGGCTACGCCATCTACATCCCCGCCGAACGCCTCGAGCGCGACTGGAGTGACCTCACGCAGGTCAAGCCCGGCATGACCGTACTCGGACAGGAATACGTCCCTTACAGTAGCAATTACGAAGTCACGAATATGTTCGACGGCGATCCCACAACTTCCCCCGACACGTCCCCAGCGGTCGGCAACCCCGCCGTCGGCGTGGACCTCGGCCAGGCTTGCTGCATCGACTACATGCGCTTTATGCCGCGCTCAAACTTTTCGGAACGGCTCAACGGTGCGGAGCTGCGCGGCTCCAACGACCCCGACTATACGAACAACTTCACCCGCCTAGCCTCCTTCGCCGGAGGCATGAACAACCAATACACCATCCAGCCCACAGTGATTAAAGAACCCTTCCGTTATATCTTCGTCCAGTGGAATAATCAGGACGGTTTCTACGGCAACATCGCCGAGCTCGAGCTCTACGGCTGGAACCCCGCCGCGAGCCAGGACACCCTCACCGCGCCCACCGCCGTGGGCCTCTCCATCCAGCCGAACGGCATCCGCCTCGACTGGGAGACCGGCACCGCGCAGGACGGCTACCGCATCGAGCGCAGCGCCGACGGCGTGACCTGGGCGACGACGCTCGGGACGACCCCAGGCGGCACGTTCACGGACGCCACCTTCACCGCAGGCCAGCGCGCGTACTACCGCGTCACCGCCGTGCGCGGCGCAAGCCCCGAGGAGGTCGCCCACTCCGACACCTACGACATCGTCGCCTACACCCCCGGCTACGGCACCGGCCTGACCGCCACCTACTACACCAACTACTTCCTCGCCTACAACCCCGCCGAGGCATGGGCCGGTGAGTTCCTCGAGCCCGCCCCCGACTGGAACCTCGCCGGCCAAGTCCGCGAAGAGATACCCAACTCCGTCAGCGACTTCCGCATCGTGTGGACCGGCAAACTCATCGTCCCCTTCACCGGCGACTACACCTTCTACCTCACCAGCGATGACGGCATCGTGCTTCAGATCGACGGCAACTACCTCATCAACAACTGGCGCACGCGCGGCGCCACGACCGACGAGGCCACCACCCACCTCACGGCGGGTGAACACACCCTGCGCATCGACTACTTCCAAGAGGGCGGCGGCAAGGCGATGAAGCTCGAATGGGGCGGCGCCGTGGACCGCGCCCTCATCCCCGCCACCCAGCTCCTGCCCCTTCCCCCGCCCCCCAACGAAGGCGTGTTCACCGAGACCCCCCCGTGGCAGGGCCGCACCTTCCGCGCCCAGCGCCTCGGCTGGCACACCCTCGCCCCCGACGGCACCCTCACCGTCGCCAGCGCCGCCAGCGAGCTGGGCGGGAACACCGAATCCTTCCACTTCGTGTGGCAGCGCCTCCCCCTGCACGAGTTCGTGTTCGAGGCAACGGTCGAGATGGACATCAGCCCCTCCTTCAACACCGGCAAGGCCTTCCTCATGCTGCGCAACGAGCTCTCCTGCGGAAGCCCCTTCCTCGCCCTCTCCACCATCGCCACCAGCAACGACGGGGGCTTCAACGTCAAGCAACGCCTGGAGCCCGACGCGAACATCGGCGACGCCTTCCGCTGGAGCGGCCCCCTGCTGAACCCCGCCCGCCTGCGCATCAAGCGCACCAAAGGCGTGTTCAGCTTCGCCTACCGCGCCGACGACGCCTCCCCGTGGGCGCCCCTGCTCGACGACTCCAACGAGCCCTACTCCTTCGACGACACCGCCGGGATATTCGGGAGCGACCTCTACATCGGCTTCGGCGTGTGCGCCCCCGGCACCCCCGCCCAGATGTTCCAGACCGCCACCTTCTCCGACATCACCCTGAAGAAGCTCGGCGGCACGGTGCTGCTGCTGAAATAGAATACCCAATATCCAGCAAGGAACATCCAGCGCCCAAGTGAAATGCCGGGGCGCAAGGCTTCCGCCCTGCCATTCAGAATAAATGCAAGGCTTTGCCTTGCGCCCCATTAATTTCCCCCGCCGCCCCGCATT
>WRJS01000089.1 GCA_009778475.1 Kiritimatiellota bacterium
ACGCTCACCCTCACCGGCTGCGCCACGCTCGGCAGCGCCCTCGGCAACGGCACCATCATCAAGCGCGGCGACACCGCGCTCACCTTCACCGGCGCGGCCGCCTTCGACGGCGACTTCGTCATCGAGGACGGCACCGTCGCGCTCGACCTCACCAGCACCGCCGCCTGCGAGGCCGCCGCCCTCTGGCTCGACGCCGACGACGCCGACTCCCTCGACCATCACCGCAAAGAGAACGACGTCGACGCGGACAAGGACATCATCAGCCGCTGGTACGACAAACGCGTCAACGGCCGCTACGCCGAGGTCGATAACTACGCGGGCGCCGAAAACTACGACCGCCCCTATCTCCTCGAGGACGCCTGCAACGGCCTTCCCGTCATGTCCTTCGGCGACTTCAACCACCAGACCACCAACCGCGAGTTCCGCCGCCTGAAGTTCAACAACAACCTCAACTGCACCCGCGTCATCATGGTGTTCGGCAGCCAGTCCGGCGGCGGCCACATCCTCGGCTTCGCCGGGGCAAACCCCATCAGCACCAACTTCATGCGCGGCGTCGAGACCCCCATGACCCCCGCCCTCGCCTCCGACCCCATCTGGAAATACATGAACTTCCCCGTCCGCCTCGACGGCACGGCGGTCGACGGCCTCACCACCGGCCTGAGCGGCGGCTACCAGATCATCAACATCACCCTCTCGCCCGCGCACAACGTCAACGTCATCGGCGAGCTCAACGACTGGACAAACGCCGGCGGCCAACGCTACGCCGAAGCCCTCTTCTTCACCAGCACCGTCTCCGACGCCGAGGCCCGCGTCATCGAGGCCTACCTCGGCAACAAATGGGGCATCCCCGCTGGCCGCGTCGGCGCGTTCACCGTGCGCTCCGGCGCCACCCTCACCGTCGACGGCGCGGTGCAGATCGACAGCCTGCGCGGCGACGGCACCCTCGTCAAGACCGGCACCGGCGCGCTCCGCCTCGGCGGCCACTTCAGCGGCACCATCGACCTCCAAGGCGGCACCCTCGAGCCCGCCGACCTGCCCACGCCCCCATCCGCCGAAAGCATCCCCACCGACAACACGCTCTTCTGGCTCGACGCATGCGAGACCAACCTCATGACCTTCGGCCCCTTCGACACCCAAGTGTTCCAATGGATCGACCGCCGCCCCGGCGCCAACCGCTTCGCCTACGGCTTCTACAGCGACGCCTGGCGCGAGCGCCCGTGGCTCATCCACGCCGACAACCCCCGCGGCGGCGACCCCCTCCCGTGGGTCGACTTCTATCCCAACACCGCCATCAACCCCCCCGACGACAGCAACGGCAAATACATGAAGATCGCCCCCAACACCGACCCCGACGGCTACGAGCAAGACACCCAAGGCACCCAAGGCGAGATCAACGGCATCCGCACCGGCCTCGTCGTCCTGCACACCATCCGAGGCGGCGGAATGCCCCTCAGCCGCGACTTCACCCGCGACGCCCCCGTCCCCGAATCCGACGCCCCCGGCTGGGACGACGCCTCCGCCCCCATCTGGGGCAGCGGCACCAGCGGCAACGTCCTCAACGGCAAGACCTACCTCGACGGCATCCCCGTCAACGGCCGCCAGCACGGCTTCACCTCCAACGACGTGCAGGTGCTGTCCTTCACCACCACCGGCAACACCATCATCAACAACCTCGCCTTCTCCCGCGCCTCCCTCGAACGCCTCGGCGAAGTCATCCTCTTCAACACCGTGCTGCCCAACGACACCCGCCGCGCCTGCGAGGCCTACCTCCTCAGCAAATGGAAAGGCCAATCCGCCAACGGCTACCACCACCCCGGCGACCTCCTCGCCCGCGCCGTCAACCTCGCCCCCGGCGCCACCCTCGACCTCACCCCCTTCAATCCCGGCGAGATCGGCGCCATCACCTCCGCCAACGGCAACCTCCGCGTCACCGACTTCGCGGGCCTGCCCCCCATCACCGGGAGCATCAACGACATGGAGGCCGTGTCCGGCAGCCTCACCCTCGACATCACCGCGGCGGGCGCAAGCCCCACGGTCAGCGTCACCGGAACCCTCACCCTCCCCGCCGAAGGGACGCTCACCCTCAACTTCATCGGGAAGGTCAGCCCCGGCACCGTCACGCTCTTAAGCTACGGCGCACTCGCTGGCGACGGCCTACTGAACTGGACGCTCAACCTCACAGGCGACGTGCCGAAAGGCGCCGTCATCCGCCTCCGCCAAGGCGCCACCTCCACCGCCGTCGAAATCATCCAAGCCGGCACCGTGCTGATGCTGAAGTAAAAAAGGAAGTTTGTTATGACGACGAAACGCATTTTGTTGGGGCTGCTATTGCCATTCGCGCTGGGCGTGTGCGCCCAGAACGCCGCGTGGTACAAGGGGAACCTGCACATGCACTCCTACTGGAGCGACGGGCAGGCGTTCCCCGAGGAGGCGGTTGACTATTACCGCACCAACGGGTATCACTTCATCTGCCTGTCAGACCACAACCTGTTGCAGACGGATGCGGGAAACTGGCAGGAGGTCGGCGGCAAGAAAGTCAAGCCCGAGGCCGCGGCGCGTTACCTCGCGGCGTATGGCGGCACTGCGGACAAGAAGACGGAGGACGGCAAGGACTTCATCCGCCTGAAGACGGTCGGCGAGCTGAAGCGGCAGTTCGACAAGGACGGCGCGTTCCTCATGATCCCCGGCTTTGAGCCGTCGTATAAAAACAACGACCGCCAGGTCCACATGAACGCCATCAACGTGAAGAGCGCGTGGCCATACAAACACGGGAAGAGCGTCACGGAAACGTTTGCGCTGAACGCGGAGCTCGCCGCCGCGCACGGCAAGGAGCACGGGCTCGACACGCTCTATATGCTGAACCATCCCTTCTGGCCTTATTTTGATGTCCAGCCGGATGTCCTCATCGACCTGCCTCAGATACGCTTCTACGAGTTGTGCAACGACGGCAACAGGCACAAGGCACACGCGGACTGGTACTCGCTCGAAGGGTTCTGGGACATCGCCAACGCCTTCCGCATCTCCTCCGGGCACCCGCCCGTCTTCGGCACCGCGACGGACGACACGCACAACTACCGCAACCCGCGCGGCGTGGATGCGTTCCGCGGGTGGGTCTGCGTCCGCGCCCCGAGGCTGGACTGCGCCGCCATCGTTCAGGCTATGAACAGGGGCGACTTCTACTCCTCCACGGGTATCGTGCTGAAGGACGTGCGCTTCGACGCGAAGGCCCGCGCGCTGTCCGTCGAGGTCGAGCCGAAAGACGGCGAGGCGTACGACATCACGTTCACCGTTACCAAGGCGGGCTTCGACAAGACGACCACGCCGTTCGACGACCCCGAGACAGACAAAAAACCCGCGCGTAAAGGCGTCAAGTATTCCGACGCCATCGGCGTGGCCGCGAAGAAAGTCTCCGGCACGTCCGCGTCGTACCAGATGCAGCCCGACGACCTATACGTGCGCGCGACCGTCACCTCCTCCACCAAGATGGTCAAGCCGATGCTGTGCGGCCCGTTCGTCGAGACCGCCTGGACCCAGCCCTACGGGTGGCAGAAGTGACAGCGGCATTCCCCATCAGGTTAGAACACGTTAGTAGATTTTACAGCCTTGATACAAGATACACACGCCGACACAGGGCGCTGCGCCATTGATGTATCCCCGTTGCGCGACCGCGGCCAATGGGGCATGAGAACATCCAACATCCAAGTGAAATGCGTTATGGGGCAATGACCGGACTGGAGGGCGAGCGTCCCCGCGAGCCGCGAAGGCTGAATGCCCTCGGGAATATCCAATATCCAACAGGGAATATCCAACGCCCAAGTTAAATGCGCTTCGGTTTTGTACCCCAATTGGAGGGCGAGCGTCCCCGCGAGCCGTGAAGGCTGCAAGCCCTCGGGAATATCCAATATCCAACACGGAATATCCAACGCCCAAGTTAAATGCGCTTCGGTTTTGTACCCCAATTGGAGGGCGAGCGTCCCCGCGAGCCGCGAAGGATTTGTTAATTATGCATTATGCATTATGAATTATGCATTATCTATGAAAACGCCGAAGGCGTGTAACGTGAGTAACCATCGGTGGAGCCGCCGCAATGCGTCTAACGGCTCGCGAGGACGCTCGCCCTCCATCGTGAAAGACACATCATTCAGCCCTTGCAGGGCTGGGGTTTCTGACTGTCCCCGCCGCCCGCCGGTTCCGCTTACGCTCCACCGGCGGTTACTCATGTTTAGCACGCTGCGGTGCTATGCGACAACATGAGGTTAAACTACTATATCTCACACAAAGGCACAAAGGATTTTTTTTGCAGATATCTTTCACCTTTTACCTATTACTTGTCACCTATCACCTATGTCCCTTCTCCTTTCTCCTTTCTCCTTTAATCCCTAATTGCAAGGCGGAAGCCTTGCGCTCCCGGCGGCTCCCAATTATGCATTGTGAATTATGCATTATGCATTATACATTGGCACAAGGCTGAAAGCCCTTCTCACTAGAAATTAAGGATCAAATGGAGGATGCCGCCCTGTGCTACTGATGTACCCCTTTCGGGATAAAGAGGCACAGGGCGGCATCCTGCGCTGTCATCCGTAAGGCCTTCGCCCTATAATATGACAACGCTAACGCGCTTAGCGGTCGAACTGGCCGTCGAACGCGATGGCGCTGGGCGCGAAGTCCGCCTTGCGGACGAAGGCGCAGGCCTCGCGCGCGCCGTGGCAGCGGTCCATGCGGGAGTCTTCCCATTCCACGGACAGCGGGCCCTGATACTTGATGTCGTTCAGCGCGACGATGATCTCCTCGAAGTTGATGTCGCCGTGGCCGAGGGAACGGAAGTCCCAGAAGCGGCGCGGGTCAGCGAAATCGATATGCCCGCCGAACACGCCGACGGTGCCATCGCCGTGACCCCACCACACGTCCTTCATGTGGACGTGGAAGATGCGGTCCGGGAACATGCGGATGAACTTCACGTAATCCACGCCCTGATAGCCGAAGTGCGACGGGTCATAGTTGAACCCGAACGCGGGGTGACCGTCCAGCGCTTCCAGCGCGCGCTGCGCGGAGGCGATGTCGAACGCGATCTCCGTCGGGTGCACCTCGAGCGCGAACTTGACGCCGTTCTCCGCGAACACGTCGAGGATGGGCTTCCACGTCTCGGCGAAGGCCTTGTAGCCCTCGGCGATCTGGTTGGGCAGGCACGGCGGGAACGAGTAGAGCAGGTGCCAGATGGGCGAGCCGGTGAAACCGTTCACGACTTTCAGGCCCATGTTCTTGGCGGCCTTCGCGGCCTTGATCTGCATCCCGATGGCCCACTCCTTGGCGGCCTTCGCGTCGCCCTTGACGCACGCCGGGGCGAACGTGAAGTGGCGCTCATCGATGTTGTCGCACACCAGCTGGCCGGACAGGTGGTTGGAGATCGCCCAGCACCCGAGGCCGTGCTCCGCGAGGAGCGCGTGCTTGTCGTCGCAATAGGCCTTGCTCTCCGCGGCCTTGTCCAACTCCATGTGATCACCCCAGCAGGCGAGCTCCAGCCCGTCATAGCCGAAATCCTTCACCATCGGGGCCAGCTCCTTGACGGGCAGGTCTGCCCACTGGCCAGATGTCAACGTAACTTTCCTTGCCATCTCAATCCTCCTAAAACAGTTCCTAAACACAGTTTGAAAAAAATATTATACGTTTCTTGGGCGCGGATTTCAAGCGATAAATCATCGGAATCGAGAAAAACAATAAGCATGTTCTAAAACCTGAAAAGCGGTTGCCGCCGCGCGTGCAGAAGAGCGTATGCCGCTTACTTCTTGACGGCGGGAAGCATGACGAACTTTGTGCTTATCCCTCCGTGTGCTTTTCCCCCTGTGGAGGCACAATCGCGGTCATCATGGACGGGTACCCATGTGTCCATATTTGCGTTGCTGGGTCTTGAGCTTACAATCTTAAAACCGTCGCTGCGTGAATAACGGACGGTTACAACGGGGACTTGCTCGTCCTGATGGAGCTCCCTGTCACATGAAAAAGGGGTAATCTCTCCCGCGAATTCTATCTCCGCTGAAAATCCGTTTCGCCCTCCCCTGTGGCTGAAGTTATGCACAAAGAAGTGATAATTGCCCTCTTTCATGTGTTCTATCAAAGGCCAAGTGATATTCTCTGCAGCAGGAACACCCCTTATTGGATGAATAATATCAACATCAAGATTACCCCCTGTCTCGTAGTTGATTTTATGGGCATAAAAGATTTTATTTCCATTCGGTTCTATGCAGTGCGCGTCAAAATCGTTAGGGTTATCGTTGCCGTCATTCCATTGGATAGAGAAGCGCAAAACACCGTCAACTTTACCGCCAGCCGCCTGAACGCGCATTTTCATTGAATCGGCAGCACCGTCAGAATTACCAAGGGAAACAAGAGCCTCGCGGATGTGCTCTTCCCCTCTCTTATCAAGCGGTGCCGTCTTGTACAGGTCTGGATTGAATTGGCAATTGTTCTCTCTGAAGTTCAATCCCGTTTTCCGGGACAGTGCGGTGTAGAAATTATCCTCATCTCTGACCCGCTGGTTAGACGAGTCGTGCCAACCCCTTTTCCCGCCTGACACATTCAAACAAAAGAATCCAGGCCACGTTTTCGCAGACGTGTTGTTTTGGACGGTATTCCCGAGTAGTGCGGGACATACGGCATTGAACTGGCGTTCCGTAATCGGCTTGACGCTCTGGAAAAAATCGTATGGTGCTGTCACGCCATCCGTCGATCGTTTGGTGCCCGCCGCTTTCTTTATCAAAATGAGGGAGTATCCGTCATTGTCCGTGGGCAAGGATTGAAATCCTTGCACGGGATAGAAGGAGGCGATTTCGCCGCCGGAGAGATCAACGCGGATATACTGGTATTTTGTCCAGTCGGTGGCGGCTTGCTTCTCCAGCTGGGCGTCCTCCACTTTCGGTTTGTCGGCCAATGCAGGAGCGGACACGTTGAGGTAGGGCGGCTTGTTCTCGGTTTTCAGCGCGACCCATCCGTAGGTCTGCTCCTGCCGCTCGTCTTCGTGGACAACATACAGCCAAAACCGCCCGCCCTCTTTCAACAGGCAAGGGCCATCGATGGGGCCGGTGATTGTAACCTCCGTATCGGCGGGGAACGTCTTCTTCGGCAACGTCTCAGTCGCCGTCTCCTCGCGGAGGGTCAGCGTCCCGTTGATGGTCTTTGCTTTCCGTCCGAGTAATGTTGCGGCGGAGAGCTTGTCCGGCGGCTCGACGGGGCCGATCCAAGGCTGAAGGGGTGTGGCGAGGTTGTTCGCCGCGAGCATCTCGGTACGCGGCGGCAGGCGGATGGAAACGGCATCCGACGGCGCACCCTGCGGCGGAGCTTCTTGTGGTATGTCTTGCGGGGGTTCTTCCTGTGGTGTGTCTGTGCCTTCGGGCATCAAGTAAATGTAGTGACGCAACGTGTATCCCTTGTTTGCCCCCCGTTCTTTCATTCCTGCGGCAGTAATCATCCGGCAGTTTTGATTGTACCCTGAACCTTTGCCTATGTTGTCGGGTTCCGAGAAATTAGCCTCATTGATATATATTTTATCGTCCCTGACATCTTCCACAAAGGCGACGTGCCCTTCATTTCCCTTTGGGTCTTGAGCCTTTAGCCGCCAGACAGCGATTGCGGCGCGGCGCGGCTCTTCGCCTGTCCCGTGAGGCCAATCGTGATAGTCGTTTATTGTTAGCCCTTTCACTTCCCATCCGCCGGCATTGCGTCTCCAAGGGATTTCTAATCCCAGTTTATCCCGCGATCGTCCCCAGGCAAACGCCGTGCATTGCCCGTGATTCTCCTTCTCGTTCTGATCAAGCCTAAAAGGATTGTCTTCGTTATAGCAGGTTTTACTCAGGCCGGGAAGATCACTAAGCGCAATCAGATAGTCGCCGATACACCATCCTTCAATCTCGGGCTTGTCGCCCTGCTTATCAAACTGAACTTTCCACCAAACATAACCGTCGGCTCGTTTTGGACCATCAACAATCGTCCCCTTCCGGCTTATCTGTGTCACGCTTCCGGATTGGCCTGATTGATACTGGCCAGAAGACACGGTCCCGAGTTCCTGCCCGCTTGCCGTGGGCTTCTCCCTCACTTTTATGACGTTGTTCGCGCCCTGAACATCCTTGCCGTATCCGTCTTGCCCATCCCAGCAGATTTGGACTTGCATACCGTTGTCGAGGTTGCCGAGTGCCTGCGGGAGGGCGGGAGAGGCGGAGAGGATGAGGAGGGAGGCGAGGATGAACAACTTGCTGCGGAACTCTGCTGTTGCCATTGACGTGGGGGCAGCAGGACGGGCGTTCTGCCTTATACTGCTTTCGACCACCTTGACGGGACCGCATATTTTGCAGTATGCCATGACGTGACCTCGCTTTTCCTTGTGTGTGACCACCTCGCCACGCGCGTCAGCGCATGACGGCTTCGGTGGTTTCGGTAACTTTCTTCTCGACGGGCTTCATCGCATAGTTGAATGCCCAGTCGAACGTGTGTTTGGAGAGGACGTTGCCGTCCGCATCGGCCTTGATGATCACGTCGTTGAAGAACAGGCGCACGGCGCAGTCGTTCGGCAGCGTGGCGCGTTTCGGGCCGTAGATGAGGATCGTCTGCTCGGTGCGCGGCGTGACGATGAGGTTCTCGATCTCCGCTGTGCCGGAGGGCTCGGTGGCGACGGTGCGCCCCGCGACGTTGAACTGGACACGCATGCCGTACCCGCGGAATGTGCGCCCCGTGTTGTTGACGATGCGCACTTGGAATTTCAGGGAGTCGGAGGTGACCTTAAACGTCGGTCTGAATTTCCGCCAGTAGAGGCGGTTCCAGTAACCGTCGGGGTCGGCGGGGATTTCGCCCATGTTGCGGATACCCGTCTCCGCGAGCTCGAAGGGGACGGGCTCGACGGTGATGACGAGACCGTCCGCCTCCTGCGTGGGCTTGGAGGCGGGGTGCGGGAAGAGCGTCGGCGCCTCCACGGTCATGGTGACCTCGGTCGGGGGCGGGGTGGCCAGTTTCGGCGGCGGCGGGGCTTGCGGGGCCTGCTGGGGCGACTGATTGACAATGCAGCCCGCCGCCAGCAGGGCGGCCGCGCAGATCGGCGCGAGCGCGTAACGATGGATTCCTGTCATGGCTATTCCCTCCCTTAGCGCGGCATGGGCACCATCGGCATCATCGGCACCATGGGCGTCGTCATGGGCGTCATCATCTGCCGCTGCATATTATTCTGCATCATCTGCATCTGCGAGACCTCGAAATACTCCGTCTTAATGGCAAGCTGGCGCTCGACGGGCGTGGTGGTGTAGTTGAAATACCACTCGTAGTTCTGCTTCTCGGTGACGGTGCCGGCCACGTCCTGCTGGGTCACGATGTCGTAAATCATGATGCCGATCGGGCAGCGGTCGGGCATATCTTTGAGCAGGGGACCATTGATGTACACCGTCACGTCGCTGCGCGGCGGGACAATCGCGGCGGCCAGCTCGGCGGTGCTCTCGGCATCCACGACGACCTGCCTGCCCGAGACGATGAACTGCACGATGGCGCCCGCGCCACGGAACACGCGCGCCTGCTTGTTGGAGATTTTCACTTGGAACTTGACCCGGTCCGGCTGGGTGACAAGGAGCGGCATGATGGTCTTTTCAACCTGTACCATCGGTATGGGGACCTCGGACGCGATGCTGTGCTTGGTATAAGTACGGTGCTGTTTCTCGGTGGCCCTCGTGGTCTCTTCGACGGAATAGGCGACGGGAATGACGGTAAGCCCGATGCCGCCCTTCTCCTGATACTCTTTCGTCTCCGGGAGCGGCGAGAGCAAGGGCTTTAACGCCTTCAACGTGACAGGGGGCTCCTTGCCTTCTGGAAGCTTCGGGTTGAACATGCTCCCGAACCCGCCGAGAATGCAGCTTGCGCAACCGCCGGATAGGCAGACGGTAGCTGTTGCGAGGAGGGTTAGGGCCGTATTGCGGATGCGTGCGCACATGGATTTTGTTCCCATTTTTGTTTTCCTTTCGTTGCCTGAATACAGGCGGTGTGTGTGACATGAAACCCACACGCAGAGCGTGACAGGCCAAATAGGGAAAGCCCTTGGGAATGTCTCAGGGAAACACTGCGGGAGGGCGGCAACGGAAATGATGGAACGGACGCCTTGACTTGACGCCAAACTAACGATATATTATAGGCAAGTGCGCAAGTGCGCAAGGGTCAGAAGCCCCTGCAAAACTATTCTGAAGATACCCATATCGTCCTTAAATCAATCTGTTAGAATAACAGGTAACGCGCCGTTGCGCAAGAGAGAAAAACTGGAATTTTCTGAATGCAAATTCCAAATCCTCTTGACACGCTCATCCGTTCTGATGTAATCTTATCGTATTGTTGAAATCAGGGCATATCATTTTATGGAGGTACAAGATGAGAGCGTGGTTGTGTCATGTGATGGCGGTTGTGTTTGTGGGTCTTTCCGCGCAGGCGGCGAGCCTGGTGCTGGAGATTGACGCGCAGGGGGCGGGCTTTAGCCCAGGGCTTCCTGTGGGGTCGCTGGCGGCGGCGGGGTCGGCGGGGTGCACGTTCACCCCGGCGGTGCCGGGGGCGGGGGCGACGTTTGCGTCGTCTTATTACGGGGCGAAGGCGTTCGTGTTCGATGGCTCGGCGAATTCCGTGATGGTGGGCTGCGCGCCGCCGACGGAAATCTGCGGGAACAATGCGTGGAGCTGGGAGATCTGGGTGCTGAACCCCAGCGTGGAGGGTGGCATCGAGAGCGTGTTCGGCTGGACGCTGCGCGATGATTGGCCGGACGGTAACGCGGGGCGCTCGTGCATGGAGTTCCGCTACGGGAGGGACGAGGGCAACGCGGTGGAGCATTACGGCAACAATGTCCAGTGGGGCGGGGCTATCCCGGCGGTGGGGGAGTGGCATCACGTCGCCTGCGTGTTCGATGAGTCCGGCACGGAGCGCCTTTATGTGGACGGGACGCTGCGCACGCAGCAGTACAACAGCCTGCGGTTGCGGGATGACGGTTTCTTCTACCTCGGTGGCGTGAAGGAGTTGAACAACCCGTCGGGATGGGCGTGGCCGTTCAGCGGGGGCATCGGCAAGTTGAGCATTTACGAGGGCGCGATTTCGGCGGGGCAGATCGTGGCGGATTATCTGGCGGGGCGCGGGACGTATGGGCAGTGGGCCGCGCCGTCGCTGTCGGTGTGGGACGGGGCGGCGGGGGTGCCGCTGGCGTGGGAGACTTCGGGGAACTGGCTGGGCGGCGTGGTCGGCGACGGCAACCGCGTGTTCATCGAGAACGGCGGCGTGGCGGTGCTGTCCTCGCCCTTGTCGGAACTGGTGAGCCTGTGGGGAGCCGACGGCGGGCTGGTGCTGGAGGACGGCGCGGAGCTCGCGGTGGGGACGCAGAGCGACGCGTTCTTCGGCGTCGGGAACGGCAACACGTTTGACCTCACCTTGACGGGCGGTTCGCTTGCGGTGAGCAACCGCATCTACGCGGGGTACGTGGGCGCGGACGCGACCATCACGGTCGGCGGCGGCGCGGGCCCGGCGACGCTCGAGACGCGTTTCGCGTCGTTCGGGAGCGGGAAGGATGAGGATCAGGGGGCGAGCGGCAACGGCTCGCTGACGATGGTCATCGCGGACAACGGCGAGGTGACCGTGCGTGAGGGCTGGGCGCTGCTGGGGCGCTATGCGGGCGGGTCGGCGTCGCTGACGATAGAGGAGGGCGGCCGCTTCAACTACACCGGCAACGATGGGCCCGTGATCGGGAGTTTCGGCGCGGACGGCGTGCTGACGATGAACGGCGGCCTGATGGACATCCGCTATCCGGGGCGCGTCATGCTGTCGGAGGTGGACGGCACGGCGGTGGCGTACCTGAACGGCGGCACGATTTCGACGCGGCAGTTTTTCAACGGCGGCGCGTCGGCGGCGGCGAGCGAGGTTTATTTCAACGGCACGTTGCTGACCACGCCGAGCAATGACGGGATCTGGAATTATTTCCAGGACGTGCAGGGGCTCTACCTGATGCCGGGCAACGCGGTGCTGGAGGTGCCGAACGACTGGACGATGGGCGTCTATACGCCGTTCACCGACGCGTCCGGCACGTCGGGCGGCATCGTGAAACGGGGCAGCGGTTTCCTGCGCCTCTACGGCGAGAACGATTTCACGGGGCCGATGGCCGTCGAGGGCGGCGGCCTGTTCTTGCAGGGCGACCTGCCGCTGCCCGACACCTACGCGGGCGCGGTGAGCGTGGCGGACAACGCCATCATCGCGCTCCAGCGCGACGGCGGCGCAGGGCAACTCGCGAGCCTGATGGACCCGCTGTCCGTCGGCCGCATCGGGCTGTACGCCGTGAACGCGCAAGACACCATCGACCTCTCGCTCCTGCCGGACGTCGCGCTGGAGCCGCTGGAGAACTTCGTGTTCGAGGGCGTGCTGCGCCCCTACGACAACCTCTTCACCGTCGCGCTCTCGAATGACTTCACGTTCGCGGGGACGCTGGAGGACTTGCCCGGCAAGCCCGGCCGCATCTGGATGGATGCCGACACGCCGCCGCGCCGCGTCCTGACGCTCGCGTCGAGCAACGACATCAGCGGGCTGGTGCTTATCGAGGGCGGCATCCTCCAAGCGGAGGACGCACACGCGCTCGGCACGGGCCCCATCACGCTCCGCAACGGCGCGGCGCTCTGCCTCAACACGCAGGACATCACGAACCCCATCGCGGCCGCCATCATCGCGCGCATCACCTCGGACTCCTACGGCTGCATCCTGCTGGGCGAGCCGTGCGCGAGCCTGAGCCTGAACTTCAGCGGCCTGCCGGGGCTCTACCTCGGCGCGCGCCCGCCCTCGCTGCCCTACACCGGCGCGTTCACGCCCGAGGGCACGACGTACCGCTTCGGCGGCGGCCTGCACACCGAGTTCAGCGGCGACCGCGGCCTCGAGATCGGCGGCCTCACGGACAACGGCCCCACGCCGCGCGGCGTGGAGTCCGGCCTGCCCGGCATGGTTTACCTGATGGGCGGCAACACCTACAGCGGCAAGACGCGCATCACCGACGGCGGCATCATCTATCTGGTGGAGGACAGCGCCCTCGGCACACCGCCCGGCTCGTATGTCGCCGACCACCTCACGCTCGACGGCGGCGTCCTGCGCCCCGGCGGCGGCGCGAACATCAACGTCAACGCCAATCGCGGCGTGACCATCGGCGCGGGCGGCGGCGCGTTCCACCCTTGGGGCGGCGCCAACCTCAACCTCTACTCCCCGCTCGCGGGCTCCGGCACACTCACCATCACGGACAACGGCCCCGTGCGCTTTTTCAGCCCCGCTAACACCTTCACGGGCGACCTCTTCCTGCAACTGGACCGTAACGGGAAAGCCCTCGTCGAAATCGGCAACGGGGCCGATTTCAGTTGGGTCTCCCCGCAGCCCGTCTGGGGCATCGGCAACGGCGCATGGCTCGTGCTGAACAACGACAACGCCGCCACCTTCCCCACGCCCATCCAAGGCGCGGTGGAACTCATCAAGCGCGGCGGCGGTGTGCTGACCCTGACCGCCGCGAACACCTACACGTTCGGCACGCGCCTCGAGAACGGCACGTTGCGCCTCGGCACGGCGGGCGCGGTCGCGCACGGCGAGGGCGCGCGCGGCATCCACACGTTCATCGATACGTTCCTCGACGTGAACGGCCTCAACGCGACGCTCAGCGGCATCAGCGGCCCCGGCACGGTCATGGACGGCGCGGGCGGCGCGGCGACGCTGACCGTCGGCGACGGCGGCGCGGACTCGGTGTTCACGGGCGCGCTCGTGCAGCAACTCGCCTACCGCAAAATCGGTGGCGGCATCCACGCCGATTTCGGCACCAACCCCATCGCCTCGCCGACCGTCGAAGGCGGCACGCTCATGGTCGCCAACCTCACGCGCCTGCAAGGCCAGCCCCTGCTCGCGGGCGACGGCGCGACGCTGAGCCTCAAGACCTTCAACGGCCTGCCCGGCGCGTTCATCGACCTCGAAAGCGGAGTGGGGTGGGAAGGCTGGTGGGAGGAGAGCAACCGCTGGCACCTGGACACGCTCGACGCGCTCAATGATGTCGTGGACAACACACCGAACCCGACGCTGTGCGACAGCGCCACGCTCGGCCTCTACTTCGACTACGGGAACGTGGGCCAGCACTTCCCTGACGGCTACGCCGACTCGGCCGCCGATTATTTCGCGGCGCGTTGGCGCGGCAAGTTCTACGCCCCCGTCGCGGGCGAGTACCAGTTCGCCACCGCCAGCGACGACGCCAGCGTCATCTACATCAACGGCCAGAAGGTGGTTGACAACAACTACCTGCAAGGCTGGGGCAATGAGTTTGGCGTCCCCAACCGTCGCGGCGGCAGGACTTGGCTGGCCAAGGGCTTCCACGACATCACCATCGGCTTCATCGAATGCGGCGGCGGGCAGGGGCTCACCGCGTGGGGCGGCCTCGGCGGCGACTTCTCCTTCGACGCCATCCGCATCCTCCCGCAGATGTTCCTCGATAGCGACGAACCGCTCACGCCCGACGGCATCCTCGCGAACACGCTCACCGTGCAGGTCGCGGGCGGCGCGGACACATGGGTCGAGAAGGTCGGCCTGCCCCCGCTCATTGTCGCGTCCGACAACAGCGCCACGTTCAGCGGCACGTGGGCCGTGCGCTCGGGCGAGGCGCGGGTCGTGGACGGCGGCGACTTCGGCGGCGCGGGCGTGCTCGTCGATGCGGGTGCGACGCTCGCGTTCGGCTACACGGGCAACTACATCTACGGCGGCGACATCCGCGGCGACGGCGCGTTGCGCCACGCGGGCCCCGGCACCCTCACCCTCACCGGCCACAACACCTACAGGGGCGGCACGATCATCGACCAAGGCACCCTGCGCGTCGAGGCCTCCGGCACCCTCGGCGGCGGCCCGCTCGTGGTCAACGGCACGCTCGAACTCGCGTTCAGCGGAACCGTGCGCCAGTCCGACGTGATGCCCGTCACGACCGCCACGGGCAGCGGCGAGATCATCCTCCTCAGCGGCACGCTCATCGCCGACACCATGACCTCCACCGTGCCCGTGCGCGTGATGGACGGCGCCAAGTACATCGCCGCCACGCCCAACCCCGCCGAAGTCGCGCTCGAGGGCGGCGCGGGCCTGCTCGGCAACAGCGACGCACTGATGATCAACTTCTCCGACCAATCCCTCTGGCAGACCAACGGCGCCGCCGGGTGGATCAGCGACGGCGTGGCGCGCGTCACCTCCACCGTCCCCGACACCGGCACCGGCACGCTCATCCTCAAAGAGCAGATCAGCGCCGCGCTCCCGTGGGAAGCCACCTTCACCTACACCATGGCCGACACCACGTCGGGCGTCCCCGCCGACGGCTTCTCCTGCTTCATCCACAACGACCCGTCCAGAGGCGCGGGCGCGATCGGCGGCGGGGCGCAAGGCTTTGCGGTCGCGGGCATCGGAACCGCGTTCGGCTTTGTCCTGAACATCTACTTCGACCCCAACCCCGGTCCCTTCTACAGGTTCGCATGGGTCGAGAACGGGGTTTCCCTGTATGACACGAGGGCCGACGACCTGAACGGCGTCATGCCCGAAAACGGCATCCCCGTCAACGTGCGCCTCACCCACGACGGCGCGGGGCTGGTCACCGTCACCCTCACGCAGAACGGCAACACCTACACGGACAGCCGCTGGTTCGACATCCCCGCCGAACTCAACGGCGCGATGGGCTGGTTCGGCTTCGGCGGCGGGATCGGCGGCTGCAACGCCGACCAGCAGATCTCCGAGATGGCCCTCACCACACCGCTCCCCAGCACCACGCATCTGACGGACGCCGCCCTCTGGACATTCACCGGCAGCGCACAGGATTTCGGCGACGGCGTGTTCCAACTCACCACCTCCAGCGGCGGCCACAGCGCCATCTACCTCCGCGACAAAATCGACCTCAACGTCCCTTGGCGGTTCAGCTTCCTCTACCACGCCACACCCGCCAACGGCTGCGCCGACGGCTTCGCGGTGTTCGCCCACAACGACCCCCGTGGCACCGCGGCCCTCGGCGATAGCGGCGGCGGGCGCGGCTACACCGGCATCACCCCGCAGGCCGGCCTCACCGGGAACATCCACGGCGACAACTTCTTCAACTGGATCATCAACGGCGGCGAAAACGGCGACCGCGCCTACAACCCCAACACCATCACCCCACGGAACGGCAACCTCCGCGTCATCATGGAGTACGACGGCACGGGCCTGCTGCGCTTCATCCTGCGCCAAGGCAACAACGTGTGGGTGACCACCCGCGCCATCGACCTCGCCGACGCATTCGGCTCGCCCGACGCATGGCTCGGCATCTCCGCCGCCTGCGGCGGTGAGACCGCCGACCAGCGCGTCTCGGAAGTCTCCTTCATCTACTGGTCGCCGGAGTACCTCTACCCCGCCTACGCCACATCCGTCACCGTGAAGCCCAGCCCCACGGACAGCGCCCTCTACGGTAGTTACCTCCCGCCCGACGTGGACGCTGGCATCCTCACCCTCTACCACGGCGCCGCGCTCGACATCCTCCCCAACCCGCGCCTCGCCACGGACACGCCCTACTCGGTCACCTTCCAGAGCGTCGTCCTGCACGGCGCCGCGACCGTGGCCATGCACAACAACGGCACAGGCGCGGGGACGCTCACCTTCGCGCACCTGCACGCCGAACCCGGCGGCTCCGTCGCGCTCACGGGCAACGTCATTCTGCCGGACAACACACTCACCGTCACCGTGTCGCCCAACATGCCCCGCGGCCTGCACCTGCTCGCCGACTTCACCTCCGCTGCGGGCGTGGACGACACCACGACATTCATCCTCGACCCCACCGACGCCCCACCCCGCGCCAAACTCATCTTCCGCAACGGCAGACTCTACCTCAACACCGCCCAAGGCACCGTGCTGATACTCCGCTAGGCCGGGAGCGCCCGGGAGCGCAGGGCTTCCGCCCTGCTATTAGGAGTGAGAATGAGGGGACTTAGGAGACCAAGGGGACACAGGTGTTCAATCCCCCTCCTCTGGAGGGGGCACCAGTATTTAATCCCCCTCCTCTGGAGGGGGCGCCAGCATCTAATTCCCCTCCTCTGGAGGGGGCGCCAGCATTTAATTCCCCTCCTCTGGAGGGGTGGCGCGATAGCGCCGGGGTGGTTTCCCCCCCCCGCCCCCCAGCATCCCCCCCGGCCCCCAGGCCCCCCCCCCCCCCCCCGCGTCCCCCCCTCCCCTTGTCCCCCCATTTTTCATTTCAAA
>WRJS01000090.1 GCA_009778475.1 Kiritimatiellota bacterium
CATCGGAGACCTGCGGTTTTGAAGGCGTTGCGGAGAGCATCCCCATCTTAACGACCCCATAGGCAATGACGGCAATAACGAGACCAACCCCGACGAGCCACTTGCCGAGTGCCGTGCGTTTTCTGGCGACAGGTGTCACCTGAAAATTCATTTTCCCGTGGCACACGGGGCATTCGAGCGTCTGGCCGAGAAGCTCCTTCGGAATGTCCAATGATTGTCTGCAATGTGGGCAGGAGTGTGTGGGCATCGCTCATCCTCCTCTCCTGTTCATTTGAATGTCGTGTGGGTTGTAATCAACGTGCAGGACGGGTCGTTTTCGGTACCGTCGTTGGTGAGGTTATACGAAGCCTTCACCCGTTTGCCGATGGTTTGATTAACCGTATCCAACCCTTGGGTTTCGACGGCCCGAAGGTAGTCGTGCATCAGGTCGCGGTCTTTCTGGATAATCAGGAACACCTCGTTCGTGATACGTTTGTTCAGCTTGGCGATAGCCTCGCTCGCGATTTCTTCAGCAGTCCTCGTCGTCATGTCTCTCTCTCCTTTTCGGTTACGCCTACATTGTCGGCATATACGGTTTAACCTGATGAGGTTAGTTCATGCGGCGTATTTTACTATGGTCTCAATTTGAGGGCAAGAGGATTTTCTATCAAAATGATGCCAAATGAAGAGGACTGTCAAAACCATTTTTAACCCGCGTTATGACCGTCTCATTTCGGATCTGGTGAAAATCCGTCATGAGAAAGGTTTCACTCAGCGACGGTCAGCTCGATTGTGACGGGGCCGTCGTTGAGGAGGCGGACCTGCATCTCCGCGCCGAAGCGCCCGGTCTGGACGCGGTGCGGGCCGAGGGTTTCGCGCAACTGGCGCACGAGCGCCTCGTAGAGCGGCTCGGCGTGTTCGGGGCGCGCGGCGGCGATGAAGCTGGGGCGGTTGCCTTTGCGCGTGTCCGCGTAGAGCGTGAATTGCGACACGACGATGACCTCGCCGCCGATGTCCGCGACGGAGAGGTTCATCAGCCCTTGCGCGTCCTCGAAGATGCGGAGCGCAGCGATTTTCGAAGCCAGCTTTTCCGCGGCCGCCGGCGTGTCCGTGTGCGTCACGCCGAGCAGGACGAGCAGCCCGCGGCCGATTTTGGCGATGCAGGTGTTATCGACTTCGACGGAGGCTTCGGCGACGCGCTGGATGAGGGCTTTCATGTGGATTTTAGATTTTAGATTTTAAATTTGGTGATTTCAGTTGTGGCTTACAAATCAAACTCAAATCTTATAGAGTGATTTAACCGATAATGAAAAAAGCGTCTGCCGAAGCAGACGCTTTTCGGGGAAGCGGTTATTTCCACTTGTTCTCGTCGATAATCTTTTGAAGCTCAGCCTTCATCCTGTTCTCGGGGGAGAATACATTGTTGCGGATGAGGACGTTGCAGTCGTTGCGCACGCCCATGATCTCGCCTTTGAGCTCTTCGAGCTTGGCCTTGTCGTGCTTGGCGATCTTGTCCATGAAGGCCGCGCCGAACTCCTCGGTGACCTGCATATATTTCGGGTCCTTGTCGTAGGAGATAACCTCGAGCATCTTGCGCAAGGTGTCAACCTTGTTGTTGGATTTCAGGTCGATCTTCTCGAACAGCTTCGCGGCGGTCGCCTTGCGCAGGGCCATCACGTCCGCCTCCTTGACGCCGGGGCCGCCGTGCGTGGTGTTCGCAAAGCGCGAGGGGATCTCGCGGATCCAGACGTTGCGGAAGCGCACGGGGTTGCCGTGGTCCTGGAACTTCAGGTGCCCCTTCTCGCCGTACTTGGTGATGGGGCGGCGCTGGCAGTGCGTGGACAGCCCTTCGATCTCCCAGTGGTCTTGCGCCAGCACGCCGTTGTGCAGGACGGTCACGGAGCCGGGGAACTTCATCACGTCGCCCTCCCAGACGGGCTGGTGGAAGATGATGTCGTAGGTCTGCCATTCGCCCGGCTTGCTGGACGCGTTCACGAGCGGCGGGTTCTCGGCATAGACCGAGGCGATCATCCCGTCCGGGTACGTCGGGTTGTCCCAACCGTCTAGCACCTGCACCTCGTGCTGGCCCATCAGGAAGACGCCGCTGTTGCCGCGCCCCTGCCCGCCGCCCTCGACCTTCGCCGGCGCGGCCCACTCGACGTGGAGCTGGCAGTCGCCGAACGCCTCCTTGGTGCGGATGTAGCCCGAGCCGCGCACGCACTCCATCGCGCCGTCGTTCATCACCCACTTGGTGGGCTCGCCGTTGTCGGCGCACCACTGGTCCAGCGACGTCCCGTCGAACAGGACGATCGCGTCTGACGGCGGCTTGCCCGGCTCGGCCCGGACGATGGGCGGCTGCGGGCGGTTATTGTCATGCACGGCCCATGCGTGCTTCGCGTCCGGCGTGTCGCCGTAAAGCCCGGCAAAGACGGTGGCGGCCACAGTCCCGGCAGCCGATGCCACTACCATGATTTTCAACTGTTTCATTGTGCGGATTCTCCTTGTCTGGATTGAGGGTTAAAAGTTTTCCGGCAGCAGCTCGAAGTGCGCCTTCGGGTGCACGCAAGCGGGGCATTTGTCAGGGGCTTCCGCGCCCGTGTGGGTGTAGCCGCAGTTGCGGCAGCGCCAGACGGTCTCGGGGCAGTCGCGCGTGAACACGGCGCCGGCCTCGATGTTGGCCGCGAACGTGCGGTAGCGCTCGCCGTGGAATTTCTCCGCCTTCGCGATGGCCAGCATCACGTCCGCGATCTCGTCGAAGCCCTCCTGCTTCGCGACGGCCGCGAAATCCGGGTACATCTGCTGCCACTCATGCTCCTCGCCCTCGGCCGCGGCCTTGAGGTTGTCGAGCGTGGTGCCGATGACACCCGCCGGCAGCCCTGCCGTGACCTCGACCGTGCCGCCCTCGAGGAATTTGAACAGCCGCTTGGCGTGTTCCTTCTCCTGGTTTGCCGTCTCTTCGAAAGCGGCGGCGATCTGCTCGTAGCCGTCTTTCTTCGCCTGACCCGCCCAATAGGTGTAGCGGTTGCGCGCCGCGGACTCGCCCGTAAAGGCGGCCATCACATTCTTCTCTGTCTGAGTTCCCTTCAACGAAGCCATAACAAAAACCTCCTTTGTTTGTTATACAAGATACCACATTCGCGGCGCGGGATGGAAGCAGAAAGTTGATGTTTCGCAAGATTGCGCGCCGCGCGCAAAAAATGAGGCATTGCTTTACACGGGCGTCTGTGCTATAACTATGTCTTTTCACAGGCCGGTAGCTCAGTAGGACAGAGCGTTAGATTCCTAATCTGAAGGCCGCGGGTTCGAGCCCCGCCCGGCCTACCATTCCAAAGGAGAACTTTTTATGGGCATGTTTGACCAAGTGAAGCAGGCGATGCAGATGCGCAAGGACGCCAAGCGCATCCAGTCGGAGATCGAGGCCATCACGGCGGAGTACAGCAACGGCGGCATCACGTGCCTCATGCGCGGGGATTTCACGGTACTCTCGTTCAAGGTCGCGCCAGAGGTGCTGAAGGAGGTCGCCTCCGGCAAGCCGGAACGCTTCGCGACGATGCTGACCAACGTCGTCAACGGCACCACGAAACAGATACGGCAGCGGACGCAGGAGCTCACGATGAAGATGATGCAGTCGGGTGACCTGAACGCAATGCTCGGGGGCTAGCGCATGGTCCCGGCGGTTGACAACCTGGTCCGCGTGTTGTCCAAGCTGCCCGGCCTCGGCACGCGCTCGGCCGAACGTGCCGCGCTCGCGCTGGTGCGCAGGCCCGAGGCGCTGCTCGACCCGCTGGTGGTCGCGTTGCGCGATGCGCGTGACGCGGTCGCGTGCTGCCCCGTGTGCGGCGGGTTCACGTCGGCGGATACCGTGCCGTGCCGTCTCTGCGCGGACACCCTGCGCGATGCGTCGCTGCTGTGCGTGGTGGAGGAGCCGTCGGACATTGTGCAGATCGAGCGCTCGGGCGGGTTCAACGGGCGGTATCACGCGCTGATGGGCAAGCTCTCGCCGTCGCGCCAGACGGGCGTCTCGGAGTTGCGGCTGCAAGCATTGGTCGAGCGTCTGCGCGACGGGCAGGTGCGCGAGATCCTGCTCGCGCTCAGCACGGACATGGAGGGCGACCTCACCGCCGGGTACATCTGCGAGATGCTAAAGCCCCTCGGCCTGCGCGTGACGCGGCTGGCGTTCGGCCTCCCCGCCGACAGCGGCGTGGGCTACTCCGACCCGCTGACCCTGAAACGCGCCATCAAAGGAAGGCAGGAGGCGTAGGGGGAGAGAGATGAATATTCAATGCCTAGAAATTCGGCGTAAACGCCGAATCTGCTACTGGATAATTCTTCGGCGTAAACGCCGAACCTGCTACTGGATGGCGCATCCAGCACCAAAGTCCGCATTTTCCCCCCATCCAGTGCCAGAGTCCGCGTTTACGCGGACCGAGGCGGGAGCCTCGTTATGATCACCCGCTCCCCCTTCCAAGACTACCGCGCCCCTGCCTTCTACATGGTCACGATGACCACGCACGACCGCCGCCCGTGGTTCGGCACCTGCGCCGACAACCGCTGCACCCTCAACCCCGACGGCTGGCTCATCCACGACCTCTGGCACCGCATCCCCCGCGACTACCCCCTCATCGCCGTCTCCACCCTCTGCATCATGCCCGACCATCTCCACGGCATCCTCCACGTCACCGCGCAAATGACCAAGCCCCTCGGCGTCGCGATCCGCGCCTTCAAATCGCAAGCCACCAGCGCCCTGCGCCAGCGCCGCTCCGACCCCGCTCTCACCCTCTGGGCGCCCGGCTACAACGACCGCTGCGTATGGCGCCGCGACGCCCTCCACGCCTTCACCCGCTACATCATGGACAACCCCCGCCGCCACTGCCTGCGAAGGGCGCACCCCGACCTTTTCCGCGCCGTCGCCGACCTCCGCCACCCCGCGCTCCCGCCCGACCGCGCATGGGCGGGCTACGGCAACCGCTTCCTCCTCGACCGCCCCGAGCGCCGCGCCATCCGCGTCTCCCGCAAAGCCACCCCCGACGACACCGCCGCCCTGCTTGCCGACGTCCTGCGCGGCGCGGCGCAAGGCGTGGTCACCGTCTCCCCCTTCATCTCCCCCGGCGAGAAAGCCATCGCCACCGCCATCCTCGCCGCCCCCTGCGGCGACGTCATCCTGATGAAGCCCGACCCCTTCCCACCTCTCTTCAAGCCCCAAGGGCGCTACTTCGACCTCTGCGTCCAAGGTCGCCTCCTCATCCTATCCAGCCCCCTCACCTGCCCATCCAGTAGCAGTGTCCGCGTTCACGCGGACCGAGCGGGCATCACCCGCTCGATTTGCCTCGCCATGAACGCCGCCTGCGCCCACATCGCCACCGACCAACAATAAGCAATCAATCATGTATTCCCTCATCCTAGACCGTTCATCGCCGTTGCCGAGCCTCGCCGTTTTTCGCGGCGGGGAGGCGGTGCTTACGCACGTCTGGGAGGGCGAGCCGTCGCGCGCGCCGCAGTGGGTGGCGGAGGTGCGCGACCTGCTGGCAGGGGCGGCGATCCCGCTGGACGCGGTGGGGGCATTTGTGTGCGGTGTCGGGCCGGGGTCGTTCTCGGGCATACGCGCGTGCCTCGCGGCGGTGAGCGGCCTTGCGATGCCACGGCAATGCCCTGTTTACGGGATTGCGAGCGCGGCGGCGATTGCGCTGGCGCAAGCGGCGGAGGTCGTGACCGTCGTCGGGGATGCGCGGCGCAACAGGCTGTGGTGCATGACGTACCGCGTCGATGCCGCGGCCTCGCGCGTCCGCCTCTTGGACGGCAACGCGCCGACGCACACGGCGGATGATTTCACGCTGGTGGCGGCGGAGGATTTGGCGGCGGCAATCCCCGAGGGGGCGTGCGTGGTGTCGCCGGACTGGGAGCGTCTCGCGCCTGTGTTGCGGGCGGCGGTTGCGGCTCGCGGGGACGCTCGCCCTCCAGTGGCGCACGTCGTGTACCCTTCCGCCGAGGTCATCGGGCGGATTGCGTTCGCGGAGCCGTCGGCGCGGCGCCTCGAACCCTCACCCATTTATCTGCACCCTGCGGTATGAGATGTTGAGTATGGCTCGTTGGTTCACGTTTTTTCTGGTCGCGTTTCTCGGCTCCCAGCAGGTAGCCGGGCAAACCACTTATGCGTGCAACCTGAGCCGCGTGTCGAGTTTGGATCCGGCGGAGTCGATGTCGGCGTATTCGGCGCGGGTGGTGTTGCTGGCGTATGAGCCGCTTTTGGAGTACGATTACACGGCGCGGCCGTACCGCCTCATCCCGAGCCTTGCGGAGGCGCTTCCCGATGTGCAGGAGGATGGGCGCGTGCTGATCTTCCGCATCCGCCCTGATGCGCGGTTCCACCCCGACCCCTGTTTCGGCGCGGGGTCCGGCGGCAAGCCGCAGGGGCGGGCGGTGACTGCGGCGGATGTCGCCTATTCGCTGAAACGCTTGGCGGACCGCAAGAACGTCTCGCCCGGCGCGTGGACGGTCGAGGACACGATTCTGGGGATGCGGGCGTTCGCGGAGCTTTCCGCCGCCGCGGCCCCGACCGACTACGCGCGTGAGGTCGAGGGCCTGCGCATGCTGGACGAGCGCACGCTCCGCATCGAGCTCGCGCAGCCGTCGCACGTGTTCATCTACTTCCTGGCGATGGCCTACACGACGGTCGTGCCGCACGAGGCCGTGGCGTTTTACGGCCAGGACTTCGGGAGCCGCACGATCGGCTCGGGCCCGTACCGTCTGGAGCGGTGGCGACGCAACCACCAGATCTCGTTCGAGCGCGTGGCGGAGTGGCCCGGCTGGCAACGGGGCCCGGCCGCGATTGTCCCGGAGACAGACGTGCCGTTCGACCGCCTCGTCTATCGCACCATCGACGACGTGTCCACGCAGTGGCTGTGCTTCCTGCGCGGCGAGCTCGACTTCATGGGCGAAATCTCACGCGACAATTGGGACGTGGTCATCGGCGCGGACGGCAAGCTGAATGCCTCGCTTCAAGCAAAGGGCGTCACGCTCCATTCCATACCCGCGCTGGACGTCGCCTACATCGGCATCAACATGGACGACCCCGTGCTGGGGCCGAACAAGACCTTGCGGCAGGTGCTGAATTGCGCGGTTGACAGCGCGGCGTGGATGCGGTTCTGGAACAACCGCACGATTCGCGCGGACGGGCCCGTGCCGCCGGGCGTCGCGGGCCGGCTGGAGACACCGTTCGCGTATGCGTTCGACCTCGGCAAGGCCAAGCGTCTCCTGCGCGACGCGGGCTATCCCGACGGTATCGACCCCGCGACTGGCCGCCGCCTCGAGCTCACGCTCGACATCGGCCGCGCCACGCAGGAGTCGCGCGAGTCCGCCGAGATGATCGCCTCGTTCTACGCGCAGGCCGGTATCGTCCTGCGGCCGCAGTACCACACCTGGCCCGCGTTCCTGAAGCGCGTCTCCAACCGCCAGAGCCAGATGTTCATGGTCCGGTGGCTCGGCGACTACCCTGACGCGGAGACGTTCCTGCAGCTCTTCTACGGCCGCAACGTCTCGCCCGGCCCCAACCGCGTGAACTACGTCAACCCCGCGTTCGACGCGCTCTACGAAGCCGCCTGCGCCTCCCCCGACGAGGCCGCGCGCAACCGCCTGTGGCAGCAGATGCAGGCCATCATCCGCGAGGACTGCCCGTGGGTCTTCCTCCACCACCCGACGGCCAACACGCTCTGCAACCCCCGCCTCCGCAACTACACCCCTTCCGACTTCCCCTTCGGCACGGAAAAATATCTGCGGGCAAATGAAAAATGAGGAGTCCGTTGAGGGCGGCGAATTGCAAGCAAGGCGAGCCCGTGATTCAGGCGGCGGCGCGAAAAGCTTCATGGGCGGTTCGTCCTTTCAGGGCGCGGGGTGGTTCATTTAACAGTGGAATTCCCCCCGGAAAATAAGGTTGCGGCCGGGCTTGACTTTCGTGCGGCAGGTTGGATATACTGATGTGCATTTTCTAACGGAAGCTGGGTGTTATGGAGCAGGAGTCGCAAGAGGCGGTTCAGATGTTCATCAATCACCACGCGTTGCATCACGCGGGGTCGTCCTCTGCCTGGAACGTGCCGTTCTTCCGCGTGGACGCGCTGGAGTGGTTCAGGTATGACGCGGTTATGCTGGGGGTCATCGTGCTGGCCTTGCTGGGGCTGGCCGTGGCGGTGCGCCGCTCGCGGGGGGAGGTCCCGAAGGGCATCGCGGCGGTCGCGGAGATGTTCGTCGTGTTCGTCCGCGACAGCATCGTCTATGAGAACATGGGGCGGGAGGTCGGGCGGCGGTACGTGTCGTTTTTCTGCACGCTCTTCATCTTCATCCTGTGCGGCAACCTGCTGGGGCTGGTCCCGCTCTTCAGCACGGCGACGGGGTGCGTGAGCGTGACGGCGGGGCTGGCGACGGTTTTCGTGTTCGTGGCGCTGGGCGCGGTGGCGCGGGAGCACGGCCTGGCGGGGTTCAAGGGCGCGTTCGTGCCGCAGGGCCTGCCGGTGTGGATGACGCCGCTGATGGCGGGCATGGAGGCCGTCGGCTTTTTCTCGCGCGCGGTGACGCTCGCGGTGCGCCTGTTCTGCAACATGCTGGCGGGGCACATCGTGATTTACGCGCTGCTGGGGATGGTCGTGATCCTGGGGTGGGTCGCGCTCCCGTTCCTGGCGATGAGCGTGGTGATGTGGTTTTTCGAGATTTTCGTGGCGTTCCTGCAGGCGTACATCTTCACGCTGCTCTGCGCGATTTCCCTGAACATGATGGTAAACCCGGAACATTAAACACAAAATGAAAGGTCAGACATGATACTCCCATTGGCGATTCAAGGCACGGCGGCGCTCGGCGCGAGCATTACGGTGATTGGCGCCAGCCTCGGGATCGGGCTGCTGTGGATGGCGGGCATGCAGAGCATGGCGCGCCAGCCGGAGCTCCAGTCGCAGATCCAGAAGGTGATGATCGTGGGCGCGGCGTTCATCGAGGGCGCGGCGCTGTTCGCGATCGTGGTGTGTTACCTGAAAGGCTAGGCTTGCGCGCCCGCGCGGGCCATGGCACGTCATGAGCGAGCAAGCACAGGCGCACACGGCCGAACCCGTCCCCGGCATCCCGGGGGCGCTCCAGAACATGCCTTCGGGCGTGATGGATATGTCGGGGCAGATGGTGGTGCTGACATGGGTGGCGTTCGCCATCGCGGCGGCCGCCCTGCACAGGCTGCTGTGGAAGCCGATCCTGAAGGCCGTGGGCGAGCGCGAGCGGACGGTCGCCGACGCGCTGGAGGGCGCGGCGCAGGCGCGTCAGGAGGTCGCGGAGGTCGAGGCGCGGGGCCAGGCGCTGGTGCAGCAGGCGGAGGAGGACGCGCGGGCCGTGGCGGCGCGCGCGATGCGCGACGCCGAGGCCATCCACGCGAAGGCCGACGCCGAGGCGCGGGCGGACGCGGCGGCGCGGATGGAGGAGGCGCGGCGCATCATCGAGGGCGAGCACCGCAAGGCGTTCGAGACCCTGCGCCTGGACGCGGCGGACCGCCTCACGGACGCGCTGGAGCGGATGCTGCGCCAGAACCTCACCGAGGAGCAGAAGCAGGCCTATCAGGCCGATCTGATGAAGGAGGTGAAACTGTGACGCGCAACGCAACCGCCAAGGCTTACGCGCGCGCGCTGTTCCGCACCGCGCAGGCGGAGGGCCGGCAGGAGGCCGCCGCGCAGTCCGTGCGCGGGCTGGGCGATCTGTGGCGCGCGTCGCCGGAGTTCCGGCGCTTCTGCCACGGGCACCTGCCCGGGAACGCGGCGGACCGCGCGCGCGCGGTCGGGCAGGTCTGCGGCGGCGCGTTCATGCCGCTGGTGCGCGTGCTGCTGGAGCACCTGGCGGTGTGGGGGCATCTGGCGCTGGCGCCGCACATCGTCGCGCAGTATTGCGAGATGGACGACCGCGCGCGGAAGCGCGTGCGCGTGGAGGCGGCGTTCGCGGTCGCGCCGACGGCGGAGACGCTCGCGCTCGCGCACAAACTGGTCGCGAAGGCTTACGGGCCGGGCGTGGAGTTGGCCCCGACGATTGACCCTGCGCTGATCGCGGGGTTCAGGCTGGTGCTAGACGGCCGCCGCGTGGACGCGAGCATGGCCGGGCGCCTGCAGCGCATGCGCATGGGCCTGCGCAACCCGGCGCGCCTGAAGTCGCGCAAGCACGCGACGCCCGCGCATTGACCTTACGACAAAAACTGTTATGAATACGCAACTCAAGCCAGAGGAGATTTCCGCCCTGCTGCGGCGGCAGATGCGCATGGTGGACACGCCCGTGGCCATCGCCGAGATCGGCGCCGTGCTGAGCGTGGGCGACGGCATCGCGCGCGTGGACGGCCTGACGAACGTCATGTACAACGAGTTCGTCGAGACGGACGACGGCGTCGCGGGCATCGCGCTCAACCTCGAGGAGGACACCGTCGGCATCGCCATCCTCGGCGACGCGACGCGCGTGCGCGAGGGCGACGTCTTCAAGCGCACGGGCCGCGTGGTCTCCGTGCCGGTGGGCGAGGCGCTGGCGGGGCGCGTCGTGGACGCGCTGGGGCGGCCGCTGGACGGCAAGGGCCTCATCGAGACCGACCTCATGCGGACGGTCGAGGCGCAGGCGCCCTCCATCGTCGAGCGCGCGAACGTCTGCGAGCCGCTGCAGACGGGCCTGCTGGCCATCGACGCGCTCACGCCCATCGGCCGCGGCCAGCGCGAGCTCATCATCGGCGACCGCAAGACGGGCAAGACCACCATTGCCATCGACACCATCCTGAGCCAGTCCGGCGCGGGCGTGCACTGCTTCTACGTGGCCGTCGGCCAGAAACTCTCCACCGTGGCCGCGCTGCACAAGCTGCTGGAGGCGCGCGGCGCCATGGCCTACACGACCATCATCGTGGCCGGCGCGTCCGAGCCCGCGCCGCTCCAGTACCTCGCGCCCTACAGCGGGTGCGCGATGGCCGAGCATTGGCGCGACAACGGCGGCCACGCGCTCGTGGTCTATGACGACCTCACCAAGCACGCGCAGGCCTACCGCCAGATGTCCCTGCTCCTGCGCCGCCCGCCGGGGCGCGAGGCCTTCCCCGGCGACATCTTCTACCTGCACAGCCGCCTGCTCGAGCGCGCCGCGAAGATGGCCCCCGCCAAGGGCGGCGGCAGCCTCACCGCGCTGCCCATCGTGGAGACGCAGGCCAACGACATCTCCGCCTACATCCCCACGAACGTGATCTCCATCACGGACGGGCAGATCTTCCTGGAGCCGGGGCTGTTCCACGAGGGTCAGCGCCCGGCCATCAACCCCGGCATCTCCGTCTCGCGCGTGGGCGGCGACGCGCAGGTCAAGGCCATGAAGCAAGTGGCCGGGTCGCTGCGCGTGTCGCTGGCGCAGTACCGCGAGCTGGAGGCCTTCATGCGCTTCTCGTCCGACCTCGATGCCGCCACGCTCGACCACCTGGCGCTGGGGCGCTCGCTGATGCGGGTGCTGCGCCAGCCGCCGAACCGCCCCGTCCCCGCGCACAAGCAGGTGGCCGCGCTCTACGCCGCGACGCAGAAGGCCTTCGCGCAGGTGCCGGACAGCCGCCTCCCCGAGGCCATGCAGGCGCTCTACGCCACCCTCGACGCGCTGGAGCACGGCCGCACGTTCGCCGCGCGTTTCGCCCAGAAGCCCGAGATGGACGACGAGCTCAAAGCCCTCCTCGACACCGTGGTCGAGGCCGCCCTCAGCCCGTTCAGGAAAAGCCGATGTCTAAATCCAGAGAGTTCAACGCACGCCTGAACGTCATGGGCGGGATGCGCAGGGTCACGGCCACGATGAAGATGGTGGCCGTCTCGCACCTGCACCACGCGCAGGTCGAGATGCGCCTGCCGGCCCCGTTCGCGCAGGAGCTGCGCAAGCTCGCCATCGTCGTGCACCAGATCGCGGCGTTCAGCGAGCACCGCCTCTTCCTGCCGCCGCCGAAGCGCGGCGCGAGGGTGCTGCTGCTCGTGATGACCTCCGACCGCGGTCTGTGCGGCGCGTTCAACGCGAACATCCTGCACGAGGCGCGCCGCTGGCTGCACGAGCAGCGCGCGCGGCGCGGCGCCATCGTTGACGCGCTCTACGCCGGCCAGAAAGGCTACGCCGCCCTCCGCCGCGACCTGCCCGCCTGCACGCACGTCTTCCACGTCTCCGCGCACCCCAAGGCCAGCGAGGTCGCCCCCATCGCCTCCTACGCCATGAACCGCTTCAACGACGGCCGCTACGACGAGATCTGCATCGCCGGCAGCCGCCTCGTCAGCGCCATGAAGCACGTCGCCGCCGTCCGCCGCATCCTCCCCTTCACCCGCCACGTCACCGACGTGCCGGGCGTGGACGCGCCCATCGTCGAGCCCATGGACGGCCGCATGCTCGGGGCCGTCATGCGCCTGTGGGTGCACTACTGCGTCTATCTCGCGCAACTGCACCGCGCCGCCGGGGAGCAGGCCTCGCGCATCATCGCCATGGAGAACGCCACGGTCAACCTCAAGGCCATGGAGAGCGAGCTGACCCTCCAGCGCAACCGCGCGCGCCAGACCGCCATCACCAACGAGCTCACGGAAATCATCGGCGGCGCAGAAACGCTTGCGTAGCCACACAGGAAAACGAATTATGACAGAGCAACCCAAAACAGGCAGCGTGATCCAGGTGCTCGGCGCCGTCGTGGACGTCGAGTTCCCCGACGGCAACGCGCCGCGCCTGCTCCATGCGCTGCGGACCACCAACCCCCTGCTGAACGACCAGCCCGGCAACCTCCTGCTCGAGGTCGCCCAGCACCTCGGCGACTGCCGCGTGCGCGCCATCGCCATGGAGTCCACCATCGGCCTCGTGCGCGGCGCGGCGGTCCGCGACACCGGCGCGCCCATCTCGATGCCCGTCGGCCCCGCCACGCTCGGCCGCGTGATGAACCTGCTCGGCGACCCGGTTGACGGCAAGCCGCCCGTCGAGACCGAGCACCGCCTCCCCATCCACCGCCAGCCCCCGCCCTTCCTCGACCAAGACCCCGACACCCGCATGCTCGTCACCGGCATCAAAGTCATCGACCTGCTCACCCCCTACCGCAAAGGCGGCAAGATCGGCCTCTTCGGCGGCGCGGGCGTCGGCAAGACCGTGCTCATCCAAGAGCTCATCCACAACATCGCCCATGAGCACGGCGGCTACTCCGTCTTCGCCGGGGTCGGCGAGCGCACGCGCGAAGGCACCGCCCTCTACCAGGAGATGGCCGGCGCGGGCGTGCTGGACAAGACCGCGATGATTTTCGGGCAGATGAACGAGCCCCCCGGCGCGCGCTCGCGCGTCGCGCTCTCCGCGCTCACCGTCGCCGAGCATTTCCGCGACGAGATGCACCAGGACGTGCTGCTCTTCATCGACAACATCTTCCGCTTCACGCAGGCCGGCGCCGAAGTCTCCGCCCTGCTCGGCCGCATCCCCTCCGCCGCCGGCTACCAGCCCTCCCTCGGCACCGAGATGGGCGAGCTCCAGGAACGCATCACCTCCACCAAGGACGGCTCCATCACCTCCGTGCAGGCCGTCTATGTCCCGGCCGACGACTACACCGACCCCGCCCCCGCCACCACCTTCGCGCACCTCGACGCCACCACCGAGCTCTCCCGCGCCATCGTCGAGCAAGGCATCTACCCGGCCGTTGACCCGCTGGCCTCGAGCTCCTCGCTCCTCGCCCCCGAGGTCGTCGGCGAAGAGCACGTGCGCGTCGCCCGCGGCGTGCAGGAAGTCCTCCAGCGCTACAAAGAGCTCAAGGACATCATCGCCATCCTCGGCATGGACGAGCTCTCCGAGTCCGACAAGCTCAGCGTCGCGCGCGCCCGCAAGATCCAGCGCCTCCTCTCCCAGCCCTTCCACGTCGCCGAGACCTTCACCGGGATGAAAGGCGTGTACGTCAGCCTCGAGGACACCATCCGCTCCTTCGCCGCCATCCTCGACGGCTCCTGCGACGCCCTCCCCGAGCAGGCCTTCTACATGGTCGGCACCATCGACGACGCCCGCGCCAAGGCCGACACCCTGCGGGGGAATCAGGGATGAGGAATAAGCCGGGAACGCAAGGCTTCCGCCTTGCAATCAGGAATTTCAAAATGCGGATGACGAAACAGGAACCACGCATGAGAGGGGCCCCCCCATTCCCCGATTTCCCTAGTGTCCTGTAAAATACAGATTTCACGATGCAGGGCGGAAGCCCTGCGCTCCCGGCACATGGAGGGCGAGCGTCCCCGCGAGCCGTTAGACACATGGAGGGCGAGCGTCCCCGCGAGCCGTTCCTGCCCCATTGGCCGCACCCCATAGACGACAATCCAATTTGTGCTACCGCGCGTACTTGAGTTTGGCGGGGGGGTTCTTTTTCTTGTCGGCCTCGACCTCGCGCTTGAGCAGGTCGATGGCGGCGTCGAGCTGGGGGTCGCGGCCGGCGGCGGTGTCGGCGGGGGTGTGCCAGACGAGCACGTCGGGCTGGGCGCCGTGGAGCTCCATGTCGGTGCCGTCCATGAGGAACCAGCCGCGGTTGGGGAGGCGCAGGTCGCCGAGGTCGAGGATGGCGACGGTGGGGGTGGCGATGACGGCGCCTTGGGTCGGCACGCCGACGACCTTGCCGCGCTTGAGGGTCTTGATGGCGTGGGTGAATATCTCGCCGTTGCTGGTGGTGTTCTGGTTGCAGAGCACGACGAGGGGCTTGTCCCAGACGGGGCGGCCCCAGTAGCCGGCGAGGTAGGCGGGGGCGGCGTCGCGGGCGGTGGCGATGGAGTGGACGCTGCCGCACAGGACGTTGAGGATGCGGTCGGCGACGAAGCCGCCGGTGTTGTTGCGCACGTCGATGATCATGCCGTCTTTGCCGAAGCCTTCGGCGAAGATGTCTTGCTCGAAGCGGTAGTAGTTGTCCCAGTACATCTTCTGGATGTTGAGGTAGCCGAGGCGGTCGCCGCTGGCTTGGCGGACGCGGGCGCGGGTGGCGTCGAGGGCGGCCTCGAGGAGTTTCTCGCGGGCGTCGGCGTAGGTGGTGGCGGGGAGGGTGGCGCGGCGGGGGGGGGCGTCGGCGGTCTGCACGGTGAGGGTGACCTTGCGGCCTTGGGGGCCGTTGAGCACGGCGGCGGGGTCGGTGGCGGGGGTGACGGGGGTGCCGTCAACCTCCAGCACGAGGTCTCCGGGGGCGAGGGCGAGGGCGCGCTGGGCGGCGGGGCCGTCGGGGACGATGTCGCGGATCTTCCAGCCGGGGCCGCCGTGGGCGGGGTCGAAGCGAAGGCCCAGGTGGGCGGTGACGAGGGACCAGGACTGGAAGGAGGGGGTCTTGTCCCATTCCTTTTTGCTGGCGTCGGAGGCGGTGAAGCCGAGGTGGGAGGAGTTGAGCTCGCCTTGGAGGAGGGCGAGGACGCGGGTGAAGACGGAGTGGCTGGGGGCGCAGCGGGCGGCGAGGCGGTATTTGTCGCGCAGGGCGGGCCAGTCGGCGCCGTGGAAGGCGGGGTCGTAGTAGCCGTCGCGCAGGCGGGCCCAGGCGGTGAGGAAGGCGAGCTCTTGGTAGTCGCGCAGGTCGGTGTCTTGGTGGACGGAGAAGGCGAAGTTTTTCTCGAAGTGGGCGGGGAGGTTGTCGGTCATCCAGAGGAGGCGGTTGTCTTTGGCGAGCCATGCGGTGGCGCGGCCGCGCTTGCGGGTGAGGAGCTCGGGGGTGAGTTTGTCGGGGAGGATGACCTTGTAGGTTCCGGCCTGGCCGTTGACGGTGGCCTCGAAGGCGAGGGTGCGGCTGTCGTGCGAGAAGAAGGGGCGGGCGGGGACGATGTTGGGGAGGGTGACGCGGCGCACGCGCAGGTGCAGGTCGTCGAAGGCGATGGTGAGGGGCGTGGGGGCGTTCGTGGGGGCGGGCTTGTCGGCGGGCTTGGCGGCGGGGCCTTTGCGCATGGCGTCGAGGGCGTCCTGGGTCTTCTTGTCGAAGGTGGCGTGCTCTTCGTCGGCGGGGTTGAGCCAGACGTAGAAGAGGTCGGTCTGGTCGGTGGGGCGCTGGCCGACGAAGGCGATGATCTTGCCGTCGGGGGACCAGCAGGGGGCGCCGTCCCAGCTGAAGTGGCGGGAGATGTTGTGGTCCGGGGCGGAGCCGTCGGCGGAGAGGATCCAGACGTCGTAGTTGCCGTAGTCGTCGGCGAGGGCGGCGGTCAGCCAGCGGCTGTCCGGGGACCATGCGTAGGAGCCGACGCTGGCGGCGCGGGTGCAGCGGGTGAGGGGTACGCCGTTGGTGTCGGCGATGACGATGGCGTCGGTCGGCTCGATCCACGCGAGGCGGGTGCCGTCGGGGCTGAGGGTGAGGGCGCGGCGGCGGATGTCGTCGTCGCGCAGGGCGGCGGTGGTGAAGGCGGTGTTCTGCCACCAGTAGGCGGCGGGGTCGGCGCGCTCGGCCTTGCATAGGGCCACGCCGTCGCCGCGGTCGGAGAGGTAGTAGAGCGCGGTGCCGTCGGCGGCGAAGACGCAGTCGCGCGCGTGGGTGCGCGTGCCGCCGTGGACGAGTTTGGGCTCGCACAGCACGGTGTCCATGACCCACAGGTCGCCGCCGGTGGTGAAGGCGATCTGCAGGCCGTCGTCGCAGAACGCGACGTGGCCGGGCTCGTCGTTGTTCCAGCAGAGGTTGTAGAAGCGGCGGCGCGAGGCGGGGCGCGGCGCGGGGGAGGCGGCGTGCAGGTGGATGCGCTCGGGGGGCGTGGCGGGCTGGGACGGGTCCATGCGGTAGAAGTCGAAGCGGCGGCGGAAGACCATCGTGCGGCCGTCCTGCGAGAGGGACGGGTGGATGACCGAGTCGGCCGCGTAGGAGGTGACCTGCGTCTCCTTGCCGCCGCTGAGGGGGCGGTAGCGGATGTTCATGCAGCCGCCCTCGCCGGAGACGTAGTAGAAGCCC
>WRJS01000091.1 GCA_009778475.1 Kiritimatiellota bacterium
TTTTTTAAAAAAATACAGTTTCCGGGGGGGGGGGCGGGCGCCCCGGGGAGCCGTTAGGCACATTGCGGCGGTTTCCTGCCCCATTGGTCGCACGCCGCGCCAACGGGGGTCCCTGTCTCGCCCTCCAGAATCTGTAATGACGACAGGACAGGTTTGATGGTAGAGACGGATGATTATCCGTCTCCCCGTGTCATTGCCTTCAGGAGACGGATAATCATCCGTCTCTACGACGCTTGCCACTATAGTGTAATTTTCGTGCGCCGCGTTGGGGTGGCGGTGTGGGGGTCGTCGGGCCAGTAGTGCTTGGGGTAGCGGCCGCGGAGGTCTTTGCGCACGAGCGCGTAGCCGGTCGCCCAGAAACTCTCCAGGTCTTTCGTGACCTGCACGGGGCGGTGCGCGGGTGAGAGCAGGTGCATGACGATCGGCACGCGCCCGCCCGCGACCTTGGGGGTGCGGGTCATGCCGAACACTTCTTGGATGCGCACGTCGGCGTGGGGCTCGGCGTCGCCGTAACGGATCTGGATGTTGGAGCCGCTGGGGACTTGGACGTGCGTGGGGGCGAGTTCGTCGAGGCGGCGGCGGGGGAGGTTGAGCGCGTCGAGGAGGCCGAGGAGGATGTCCGTGAGGCGCAGGTTTTCGACGTGCGCCCAGCGGGTGAGGCCGTCGCAGTGGGGCCCGAGCCAGTCGGGGAGGGTGGCGAGGAGCGCGTCGTCGGTGAGGTCGGGCCAGGGTTCGCCGAGGGTGCGGCGGAGGAAGTTGACGCGGTCGCGGAGGGCTTGCGCGGCGGGCGTCCACGGCAACTGGGCGATGCCTTTCTGGCGGATGCCGTCGAGGAGCGCGTCGCGGACGGCGGCGGGGTCGGGCTTGGCCTGACCGCCCTCGCGGAGGGTGATGGCCCCGAGGCAGAGGCGGTTGACGGCGACGACGGCCTCGGTGCGCTTGTCCCAGTAGGTCTGTGTGCGGGTCTCGTATTCGCCGCTGAAATGCGCGTCGAGGTCGTCGCGGTCGAGGGGTGCGGCGAGGCGGATTTTCGCGTCGGTGTCGCCGTCCTGGAGTTCGGCGGCGACGAGCCATTCCTCGCGGGCGAGGGGGTCGGCGGTGTCGATGATTGCGCCGCGCCCGCTGCGGAGGAGGAACGCGCCGGAAGCGTCGCGGCGGCGAGCGATGCGGTCGGGGAATGCCCATGCGAGCATAAGACCTTCGGGGCAGGGGCGGGAATCGTCGGCGGGGTAGGCGCGTCCCCAGCGGCGGGCGAGTTCACGGACGCGCTGGCTGAAACCATCGCGGGCGGCGAGACCGTCGAGGAGTTTGCGCGCGTCGGTCTCGTAACGTTTGGTGCTGTCGCTGGAGGCCTCGGTGAGCGCGGCGGCGAGGAGGCAGGCGCGTTGGGCGCACCCGATGGCGGCGGCCTCGAACACCATGTGCGCGAGGCGGGGGTGGATGGGCAGTTGCGCCATCTTGCGGCCACGCGGCGTGATGGTCGGAGGAGAGGAGGGTAGGCATTCCTGCCTGCCGGAATCTACGCGGGCAGGAATGCCCGCGCCACCTTGGGTGAGCGCGCCGAGGTCTTGGAGGAGGGCGGTGGCGTGTCGCCATGCCGCATCGGGGGGGGGCGTGAGCCACGGGAGGCCGTCGCGGGCGGGCGCGCCCCATTCGGCGGACTGGAGGACGGTGGGGGCGAGGTCGGCGTCGAGGATTTCGGGGAGGGCTTCGGGGGCGAGTTGCTGGTCGGTGGCGTCGTCCCAGAGGCGGTAGCACACGCCGGGGCAGAGGCGGCCGGCGCGGCCGCGGCGCTGGTCGGCGCGGTCGCGGGTGATGCGCAGGGTCTCGAGGCGCGACATCCCGTGACGCGGCGAGAAGCGCGGGACGCGCATCCAGCCCGTGTCGATGACCACGCGGATGCCTTCGATGGTGATGGAGGATTCGGCGATGGAGGTGGCGAGGACGACTTTGCGCGCGCCGGGTGCGGGGGGGAGGACGGCCGCGTCTTGCTCGTCGCGGGAGAGGGCGGCGTAGAGGGGGTGCAGCGTGACGCGGGGGGGCAGCGGCGCGACGCGGAGGCGTTCGAGGGTGCGGCGGATTTCGCCTTCGCCCGGCAGGAACACGAGGATGCTGCCGTCCTCTTCGGCGAGGGCGCGGAGGACGGCGTTGGCGGCGGTCGCGGGCAGGGGCGCGGTCGGGAGGCGGTTGAGCAGGCGCGTCTCCACGGGGAACATCCGCGCATGGGCGGTGTGGATGTCGGCGTTGCCGAGGTGCGCGGCGATGGGGTCGGGCTGGAGCGTGGCGGACATGATGACGATGCGCAGGTCGGGGCGGAGGGCGTTGTGCACGTCGAGCGCGAGGGCCAGCCCCGTGTCCGCCGCGAGGCTGCGCTCGTGGAACTCGTCGAAGATGACGAGCCCCGTGTCGGCGAGCTCGGGGTCGCTCAACAGGCGTTGGGTGAGCAGGCCCTCGGTGAGGATTTCGATGCGCGTGGCGGCAGTGCATTGGCGGTCGAGGCGAATGTGGTAACCCACGGTCTCACCCACGGCCTCACCGCGCTGACGCGCCATGTACGCCGCCGCCCCGCGCGCCGCGAGTCGGCGCGGTTCGAGCATCAGGATTTTGCGCCCGCGAAGCCACGGCGCATCCAGCAGGTACGGCGCGACACGCGTCGTCTTGCCCGACCCCGGCGGGGCCTGCAGCACCACCGCACGATTCGCCGCGAGCGACGCCGCAACGGCAGGGAGGACAGAATCTATGGGGAAGGAGTTAATGGGAATATCCAATATTCAACACGGAATGTCCAACGTCCAAGTAGGGTGCGCTCGGGGGGAGGCGCCTTCGTCCCCTTAGATCGCAGCGCTGACCGCTACTTCTTCTGTTGGACAACAAGCGGAAGGAACAACGAAACCTATGTGCAATTGAAGTCACATCGAAAGTATAGTCCTGTGGCGGAAATTATGCAATGGGGAAAACTCTTGCCAAGCAGAAATGTCAAATGTGGAGATACGACCCCGATGCCCACACAATGTCCACCGTAGCGCAGGTTGTTAGATTCACTCCTCCGCTAATTGCCTTAAAATTCCAATCAATCGGATAACTGCATCTCAGCCAAGCCAAATCGCGCTGTCACGCCACCGGGAACTCCGCCAAAGCTTCCAAAGGCATTGTCTGTTTTGTTGTTCGACGTTATCTCAAATACGATTTTTGTTACCCCCGTGACATCGACGCTGAACGGTTTGACTGCATCGCCATATTTGACATTAAACGTTTCCAATTCCCTGTCGTCGCCCAGTATTTTTATTGTCCCTGCCGCAACAGAGGATATCCCGTCCAGCGGGCCATACACGCCTGAAAGTTTTTTGTATTTTCCGTTGAGGTTGTAATATGCACGGCTTGAACGGGCTGCCGCTTTAGGGCGGGAAGCGTCTGCCTTGTAAGCGGAATCATTCGCAAATCCGTACTCGTATTCCTTCCTCGCCATCTTGACGGGGGATGCGCGAGTGAACTCGCTTGCATACTGTAACTTATACGCTTTGATGTCTTTTCCCAGCAGGGCGGCGTTGCCATAAACCCCGGCTGGCGTTTCAAACTGTGGCGTGACAGCCTCGCCAGAGGAAAGCATGATGTTGAAAATGCCGTGCACATGACTACTCATGCGGAATGAAAGCCCCAAAACATCTTTAATGGGAACTGTAAAGGCTCGCGCGGAATCGTCATGACGGATGTCGAATTTCCTCAACTGTTTACCGTCGCCTAATATAACAATACTCGTGTCGCCTTCGAAGGCACTGTCCAGCGGACCGAATATGCCGGACAGGCGTGTGAACTTCCCGCCGATATTGTATTCGATGTTGCCGGGCCCGACCAGACCATTGTCGTACACCGCCCCCATCATTTTCGCCGTGTCCTTTTTCGTCAATTCCCGGACACCGATCCTCCAGTAGGTTTTCACGTCTCTCCCCAGCATTGCATTGACGCTGACCACGCACGCCGCCTTGACGTTCCCGTCCGGAGTCCGCAAGCGTATCTCTGCCATCCCGAACCCGACCGCCGTGACCCTTCCGTAAGCATCGACAAAAGCAACCGAAGCATCGCTGGACGCCCATGTCCATTTATTAGGGTCAAGGTTTCGTATAATCACCGGAATTGTGGAAATGGCCAGCGTTGCCGTCGCCCCTTTGGCAAGGGTAATCGAGGTTTTGTCAAGGTGGACTTCGACGGCTCTTAACAATTTGGATGTGAGCGTGGAAATCTCGGCGTTGATTTCCTTGTCAAACGCAGGATACTCGTTCAACAATTTGTTAAGCTCGGTGATACCCTCGTCATACCCCGTGGGTGATGACGCATGGCTGCTGATATCTCTGATCCGACCGGAAACGGAATCCGAGGCCTGTGTGAACTTGGCAATCTCCGCTTCAATCTCCTTTGCAAACGCCGGGTATTCGACCCGCAACGATTTAAGCGTAGTGATGCCTTCTGCATAATCCCTGGACGATGCCACACGGCCTTTGACGCCCTTGATTTTCCCCAAGACTAACGCCTTCTTTTTTTCATGCATAAGGTTCGTGTAGTGTGTCAGTTTTTTTGACACATCCTCATCTTCCGATATATAGGGGCGCGTAGCATTTAACTCATTGATGGCATCTTCGTACCTCCCTTCCGACTCCAACGCGGAACAAGACCTGAACACATCGACCTTATACGCCCCGACTGCTTTCTTCCACAATGATTGCGTCTTTTTATAATTCGCATCATAAGCAGTCACCTTGTTAAAACTTAAAACGGCACTCTTATAGTCTTTTCCCGCCACTGCCCTGACACCCTCCTCATAAGCGGCTTTTATGGGACCGGGTGCCGAATTTATTGAGAACAGAATTGCGACAAACACAAACAGTGCCACCGCCGTAACAGCGGCAACGGTTTTGGTTCTCCCGAAGATGTAGGCGGTTGTGCCTAACCTTGAAATATGCCTGATTGGCGAAGGCGGAGAGGGAACTGATTTCTGCTTGATTTCGAATCTCGCCTCGACCGTGTTTGAGTTTCCGATACTCACACGGATTGTGTATTTGCCGGGCTTCCAATGCCCTGGCTTACTCTCTCCCCAAGAGTAAGCAATCCTGCCAGACTGGCCGTCAATTATACATGGTGAACGTTGTTGTTGCGAAACTGATTTCCAGCTACTGTCAAAAAATTCAAACAGACAGGTGGTATTGGTTTTTGCGTTCAATGTCCTTGTGAAAGAAAGTATAAACCCAATCTTTCTGGCTTCATCTTGATAAAAGGTCGTCCCTAATGTTGGCTGGTGCGACCAATCGCCATCATGTTCCAAAACCTCGACCCTCTTCGCTGTGAAAGTATCCGCTGGCGATACGTTGTTAATCTCAAAACTCGTCTCGATTGTATTTGAATTTCCGATGCTTGCACGGATTGTATATTTGCCGGGTTCCCAAACCTTTGGTTGATTGCATCCCCCTGAACACTCGATTCGGCCTGTTTGACCATGAATTATGTACTGTGAGCTTTGTTGTTGCGAAATGGATATCCCGTTACTGTCAAAATATTCAAAATGGCATGTGGCATTTACCCTTGTATTCAATGACCTCGTGAAGTAAAGCGCAAACCCAATATATCTGACTTTATTTTGATAGAAACTCGAATGTGTTGTTTGCGGATGTGTCCAATGACCACCGTGTTCAAAAACCTCGATTTTATATGGGTAAAAAGTATCCACTGGCGGTGGTGGCTTTTGCTTCACTTTCGGTGGCTTTTTCGGCTTCACTTTCTGCGCGGTGTTCTGTGCGGTGTGTTTCACGGAAGAAGGCGATGACGGTAGCGGCGCCCCCCGATGCTGAGGGGGTTGCACATCGGGTTTTTCCCCTTTCAGGGGTGTTTCCCCGAGGGCAACAAGCAAAAAATCGATGGCTTCATGCGAGTCCGCCTCAGACAGGTTATGTGCCTTTTGTAATATTTTAGCGGAATTTAATCCGATGGCGCGATAATTTGCCCCTGACCGAACGGCTTTTAGTATTTCCTTGTAGATGTCGGTCGTAAGTACGGCCTTGATGGATTTCAGTTTCCCGCGATCCGTGGAACCAAGCTTGTCCGCCAAAATCGCCGCAAAACGTTGCGGGTTATCAGTGATGACGTTTCCCCCATAATCAGCGTCTTGGAGAATTTCCCGTATTTTCCCTGAAACATTCGCTAACGAATCATGCGGCTGGTCAAATCTTGACGGCATGCTCATCCCTCTGTCTCAACTGTTTTTGTCTGCCGGCAATACACCTGTTAATGCCCTCCCGCTCCGACCTCAACCGCCTCCATGCTATACTCTACATTGGAATACGTCGTATTGCAATGGTGGCAACGGCCAGATTTGCTGCCATCCCAACAACTCATCTTGCCGCAACGGCAATAGATCCGTTCGCGCGCTTGACAATGCGGGCACCCCGGATACTCGGGAAGGAGTGACAGCGACCCTGTTATCTTGGTCGCATTGAACCCTTCCCGTTTCGCTTTAGCCTCGTCAATAGGGAATGCCCATGTGCAGACCCAGTCATTGTTGCGCTTTTCGATCCGAATGCCGAATGTACGCCCCGTTTTGCCACACTTCGCTAAAACAACGTTTGCCTCTAACATCATCCACCTACTTTCCATGGGGCGCAACTATCTGCGCCGTCATACCGTTTTGCCAAAACCTTTTGCTGTTCTTCTATGGCTTTCGTGACAGCCCTGTCTGCTTCTTGCAACCTTGCCGAAGCCTCTTTCTGCCCTGCCTTGGTTTGGGCGACAGCCATATCCACGTCTTGCAACGAATCGAATGCCGCTCTCTGTTCTTCTGTGGCTTTATCGATGCCCTTCTTTACATCTTCCAGCTTTGCCGCAGTTGCTTTCTGTCTTTCCTCGGCTTGTTGGGCGATGTTATTCGCATCTTGAAACAAACCCAAAGCCTTTTGCCGTTCATTCATGGCTTTGCTGACGCCCCTCTCTGCGTCCTGCAGTCGATCGTGAGCTCTTTTCTGTTCTTTTTTTGTTTTTTCGATACTTCTATTCAGGTCTCGTAACACATCACCAGCTTGTTTTTGGTCATTTTTATATCTCTCGATATCCATACGCGCTTCTTGTATCGTTGTCATGGCCTTTTGTTGTTTTTCCACGGCTTTGGTGACAGCATTATTCGCTTCTTGCAACTTTGCGACAGCCTTTTTCTGTTCCTCCATGGCTTTAATGACGACCTTATCCGCCTCATCGCGAACGGACAATTCAGCAACCAAAGAAGGGGCAATGTCACCGATAATGCCGGCGATGGAGACATCATCCCCGCTGCCCTGCGCAGTTAGTTTCTGAATGAGGGTATCCATTGCGGTCAATGTGCTTTCGTATCCTTCTTTTGCAAAGCTGAGGACGATTGACCGATAAAGGCGTTCCAGATGTTTTTCGTTCTCGTGCACGGGATAAGTGTCATCCACGCCGTCCGAGCCGACGAACATGGCAATCGGCTTCCGCTTGTCTTTTGATGCAATGCCGCACCACGACCTGAATCGCGCAATGGCATCATCGTCGCAAAGCGATGTGGTTGAGTTCAGGAAACACTTGTCATCCCACGGTATAGGCAGCCCCCAGCTGCCATCATCAAAGAGGACGATACACTTCCCGTCCCCGATATGAAGCCCAAACCAGTAATCATCCGTAATGGCGACCGCAATGAGCGTAGTCCCGTAAGCACGATAGAGATGTTGACGATCGGGGTCATTGAGGTATTTGCTTTTTTCCTTATCCTCCAGCGAGTTTAATTTTTCGTCATCTGTAAAAGGATTGACCTTTTCATCGTCGTCCACCTTGGCATACCATGCGGCAATGATGTTCTTCGCCAACCAACCTAGCAGTTTTTCACCGCCATCGTTGATAAACTTTTCAGGGTTGGTTTGTGCGATGAATCCCTTGATACCCTCCAAGGCAACTTCGGTGGCAAAGCGAGACCCCTTGTCGCTCCGAAAATATTGGGGACTGCCGTGACCGTCCGCAACAATGGCGACGGACATCCTTTCGTCATCGAAATGCAAAACGGCATCCTGACAAACAAGATTCTCCTTGATATGCTTCGCCCCTTGCGTTCCACATGAAAACGAACGATATGGTTTCATCAAATCTCCTATTTATCACTTGTTACCACTCATCATCTTCACCAGCATCCGCACTGGCAGCCGCCTCGACCTTGAAGTTGTTCAGCTCATCAATAAACGCAGCTTGCTTGCTATCCCCGCCTTCAGGCGAGCCTACATTGGCATTTTTACTGGCAACCTCGGAGGCCCTTACGCTCACGAATTTAATCATTTTCTTGAGCATCGCCACATTGTGGACGGTCACAACGGTTTCACCCGTCCCTGTAAACTCCGCAAGAATGGAGCAGTCGGCATCGTTACCAATGGCGACCGCGACCTTGATGGCTTTTCGGAACCAATCGTTCTTTCTCAGTTCGCCAAGCTTTTTCTTGTAGCTGCCCGGCCTGCCGTCCGACAGCAGAAAAATCGCTGGTGCGAAAGACCCCGTCGCTTCTCTCATAAAGCCCGTTACGGATGTGGACAACTTCTGGTTTAATTCAACACACGCGTCTCCGAAGTCCGTAAGGCCTTGGGCCGTTAGATCCTTCCAGACATAATTCTCCACCGCTATGGGCCCCCTCGGAGTAAGCCACCTTGCGCCTGTCGAAAACGCAAGCGTCGCGATTTTTATCTGGGCATCCGCATTAGCGTCCGATAAGTTTTCCAGTTCAGGGATTACTTCCTTGATGGTGGAGTTTACGGCATCGATTTTAGCCCCCCGCATACTCCAGGAGGTGTCGATCATAAAGAACAACACCATTGTTTTGCGAGGGATCGGCACATTATCCGTTAACGACATAATGAGGTTCCCTTGTGTTTACGCTTATGCCCACTCATCGCCTCCACCGGCATCCGCGCTGGCAGCCGTCTCGACCTTGAAGTTGTTCAACTCGTCAATAAATGCGGACTGCTTGCTGTCCCCGCCTTCAGTCGAGCCGACATTGGCATTCTTGCTGGAGACTTCGGAAGCCCTTACGCTCACGAATTTAATCATTTTCTTGAGCGTCGCCACATTGTGGACGGTCACAACAGATTCACTGCTCCCTGTAAATTCAGAGAGAACGCCGCTGTCAGCGTCATCGCCAATGGCCACCGAAACTTTGATGGCTTTTTTGAACCATGCATTCTGTTTCAGCTTGTCAAGCCCCGTCTTGTAATCGTCAGTCGGCGCTCCATCCGACATCAGGAAAATGGCTGGCGCGAAAGATCCTGTTGCCTCCTGCATGAACCCTTTTGTGGACAGTTTTTCGTTTAACTTAAGGCAGGCATCACCCAAATCCGTAACGCCACTGGCGTCGATATCCCGCCATACATAATTTTCCGCCTCCACAGGCCCGTTCGGCGTAAGCCATCGCGCGCCTGACGAAAACTCAAGAACCGCAATCTTTATCTGGGCATCTGCATTGGCGTCCGACAAGTTTTTCAGTTCAGGGATGACCTCTTCGATGGCGGAATTGACCGCGCCGATTTTTGATCCCTCCATGCTTCCGGAGGTATCGACCACAAAGAACAATACCATCGTTTTGCGAGGGATAGCCACATTATCAGTCAACGACATAATCAAGACTCCTTTCTTTCTTCTGCTTAATTCCCGATGATTTCGGCAACCAAGTTGTCGCCGAAATCGATTTTCAACCCACTGGCAACTTTAACCACTTCATCTCTTCCTTTCGGAACAGACTTACCGTCTGCGCCTGACACATACCATGTCGTGTCAGACAAATTGCGAATGCCCATGCTGCCGGGATTGTTTTTGCTCACAATCACTTCGGCGGTCGGCGTTTTGAAATCATCATTACAGTCCACCGTATGGCATGAAAACAGTTTTACTGTCGGATAGACAGGGACATTGAACTTCTTGACCCGTAAATGTGCGGGGATGGCAATTTGCTTCCCGCAATTCCTGCATGTTACGGGTTGCGTGGGGTCAATGAATATTTCACGACCACAGCCGCAAGCAATGATTTCGCCTCTTAACCGGATAAGCAGCTTCAGCCAGTCGCTATCCAGTATTCGCGGATTTTTCCCGTGCAACTGTTCATTGCTAAACGCATTGACAAAGGCCTCTCTTATGTATTGCGGGAATATCGGCCATTTGACCATCGCGTTCTGATGTATCCCGCGGATTGGGCTGTTGGATGTGTTGTCGGGGTCGAAAATAAATATGGGTTCAGTCCCATAGTATTTCTTTTCATGCTCCTCGGTCATGCAGGCCGGGTTTGTGGCCCTCCCTTCGAGAGGGTGATTGACGAACAAGAGCAAGAACAGGACGACCGCCAATGAATAGCGATCCGTTTGCTTGTCCGGCGTTTTTTCGCCGCGCACAATCTCAGGCGCCATATAACGGGGCTTTCCGGCGATACCCGAATTGTGCCCATGCCCCATGACATTGTCGTTATCACAGATGAGGACATCACCCGTGTCGAAGTTCACAAAAAAGTTGCCGTCATTTAGATCTTGGTAGTTGAAGCCCGCACGGTGTAACGCCGTGAATCCGTCCACGATATTCAATGCCGCATTGACAAGGGTGCGCCCATTCTTGAACTTTTCCTTCGCAAGCAGATATTTGGAAAAGTCACCGTATTCACGCGGGCGCAACGGCATGATGTACCCGAACGTGTTATCAACCCACTCTGTAATGTCCTCCGGCCAAAGGAACGCCTCGGTGGGGCGTCCGTGCGCAATATTGTTTTTAATGTTTTCGTAAAACTTGCCGGGGTTCTTAAGCTTGTGCCGAAAATACCATTTCAACGCCATCTGTTTCCCGCCATAGTCCACCTTATAGACGATGCCTTGACCGCCCTCTCCGAGCTTATCCAAGACTTTCACATCCTTGCCGCTTTGGGTCTTGATGACCCGTCCAGACTGTAATTCACTCATCATCATTTCCTTTCTTTAAATTGTTCATCAGTCGTACCCGTTGCACGCAATGACCGCATTTGCCGTAACGTTTCCTGCGGGAAACAGGGAAAACAAAAAAATCCTCCCTTGTCTGACTTGACAAGGAAAGAGCGTGAAATTCGCCGTAACTTGTTGTAAATCAGCGAGTTGCGTTGTCGGGGGGGGGGTACGGTCAGTGGTCGCGCCATTTTTAGCGCGAAGGATGTCACCCGGCCGATCATTTTCAGTACCATTTCGAACATACCGCCCTAAACCCTAAGCGAACGAATTAAAAGAAAATAATACCATCCCGACGGGGGTATGTCTATCCCTAAAAGTTAGTTTTTGGGGGGACGGCGGGGAGAGGGAATATCCAATATTCAACACGGAATATTCAATGTCCAAGTGGGGTGCGCCCGGGGGAGGGGACAGGGGGCGTTGTGTCGCTTGCGCCCTTTGCGTCTCTTATGTCCCTCATGGTGGCGCATGGGCGCCCTTTTTGCGTTCGGTGATTTGGCGGCGGTGGCGGAGGGTGTCGTCATGCTCTTGGAGTTTGCCGGGGAGCAATCTTTTCATGTCGGCAAGCACGGTTTCCGCGCCGTCAAGGTCATCGCATTGCAGACACGTGTCGAAAAGACCGGGGTAGGTTTGTATGCCGTGCGGATGCTCGCGGATGAATGCGGTGAGGGCGTCGCGGGCGGCTTGCCATTCGTTGCGCTGGATGTGCCGCGTCGCCTTGCGGAGCGCCGGGGGTTGCCGGAACTTTTGGTAGAACCACCAGGCGACGGCAGCGGCAGGACAAAGCAGCAATAGGATGGGCGACGCAACAGCAATTTTCGGGAATAGAACTTGGAGCACTATCATTGGAATCAACGCATAGATCATTACCGCCGACCTGTGGGGCGGGAGGATGTCTTTTTCTCCGCTGAAAAAGAACGGGAAAAGCAGCCCCGACGCGGATATGTTCAGCGCATACGCCTTCCGCGCCGAGAGGTCGCTGACGAAGGCCTCGATCTGCGGGGTGTCTTTGCGTTTTGTCCAGAACGCGTATTTCAGGTCTTCACGTTCGATATGAAACACAAGCGCGTCTTGCGGGATCAGGCTCCTGACGAGCAGCACGGCGAAGAGCAGCCCGCCCGCAACCCCTGCGACCCCAAGCAGCGCAGGATCTTTCGCGCGATGGATCAGGAGGCACACGCACACGGCAATCCACAGCACGGCAAAGGCGGCCTGCAGGTCTCTCCAGCGGATATTTTTCTTCCGCGTCACGGTCAGCAGCTCTAACGGGATGTCGGCGGTTTCCACATGGTCGAGATGCCTGATGAAAAGGGTGAGGATCGTGCCGTGGAGTTCCGCCCACGCAAACCTCCCGCCGCTTTTGACGGGTTTGAGGCGGAGCGCGGGGGGCGGGTTCGCGTTATTCGCGTCAGCGGTTTCCATGCTCATCCCCCTGATGAAGGGAACTGCGGACGAGGGGGGGCGGAGGCGACGGTCAGTGGTCGCGCCATTTTTAGCGCGAAGGAATGTCATGCGACCAACCATTATCATTTCAAACATACAGCCCTAACCCTAAACAAACGAATTGAAGGAAAATAATACCATCCTGACGGGGGAATGTCTATCCAGAAAATCAGTTTTTGGGGGAACGCGGTATGTCAATGCGACAGGCAGGAATGCCTGTCCTCCGTTTCGCGGCGCATTTAACTACGGGGGCTTTCGGCATCCTAAAAAAGGGACATAGGGGACGCAGGTGTTTTCTCCTGCGTCCCCTAGGTCCCCTGCGTCCCCTAAAAACCTACGGCAGGACGATGCGTACCTTGAAGAAGCGGGCGGGGGTGGGGGGGAGGAGGGGGATGTCCTCGGGGGGGAGCCACTGCCACATGGGGGCGGCGAGGCTTTCCGTCGTCCCAATCTCGTACTGGCGGTCGGGGAGGCGTTTCCTCCGTAGCCGTAGCGGGGGGACATGACGGCGCGAACCACTGGTCACTAATCTCCAAACTATGCGACCCCAAATCATTTCACGAGTATAGCGCTGGCGGGAAAATCACGCAACGGAAAAATTCCCGCCAAGTAGAAATGTCAACTGTGGAGATATAACCCAGATACCGCTGGCATGGATGCCCTGCGGGCAAATTCCCGAGTGGCGTTTATATGGGTAAGTGCCTTGATCTTGCGTTGTCATACGATGCCCAAAAAAGATTGTGGAACCTTGCCGCACTCCATAAGGGGCATTGTCCCGTAGCGCATTTAACTTGGACGTTGGGTGTTCTCATGCACCATTGGTCGCGGTCGTGCTAACGGGGGCGCCTGTGTCGGATATTGGGCGTTCCCTCACCGCCCCCACTTGGGGAGGAGGATGTAGCCGCCCGCGTTCAGCGTGAGCTTGACGGTGAGGGCGTTGCCGCGCTCGCGCTTGAGATCCAGCTTCGTGGCGCCGATGAGCGCGATGTTGCGGTCGTCGTATTGCGGCGCGGCGTTGAGCGTGACGGTGACGGTCTGCGGCGCGCCCGTCCAGTTGGAGAGCGCGATGACGTCTGCGCGGGGGGACTCGATGAGGTTGGCCTCGATGAGCGGGTCGCTGGCGCAAAGGCGCGGCTGGACGGGGAGGTTGAGGCCCTTGATGTAGTCGCGGTAGGTTGGCTCGAAGGTGCGGGCGCTGTAGCATTTCTCCCCGGCGGCCATGATGTTGGTGTCGGGCGCGGCTTCGGCGGCGGTGGGGCGGATGGAGGGGTCGGCCTTCTTGGAGGAGGCGATGTGGCTCAGGCCGGGGAAGAAGCCGCTGAAGAGCACTTTGCCGCGGCCGCAGGTGAAGGCCTTGTTGAAGGGCTCTTGGTAGCCGACGTAGAACGGCACGCCGTCGGTCTCTTTCACGGGCTTGCGGTGGCAGAGGTCGATTTCCGCGCACCCGCCTTTCTGGACGAGGTTCATTGGCTCGCGGGTGATGCCGAGGAGCTTGTCCGCGCCGAGGGGGCGGTTGTATTCGTCGGAGGTCAACGCGCCGGCGCCGAGGTAGAGCGTGCCGCCGCCGCGCACCCAGTCGGCGAGCGGCTTGAGGCAGGCGGCGCGGAGGTGCGAGTCGGTGACGAAGAGGACTTTGTAGTTTCTGATCTCGGTGGAGAGGTCGTCCTCGTTGAGGATGTCGAGGCGGTAGCCGCAGTGGGTGAGGAGGAGGTGGAGGTAGGCGCGCTCGCGGCCGTAGGCGCTCTTGACCTTCTCGCTCTCGCCCCAGAAGTCGGAGGTGACGCTGAGCAGCATGGCGGCGTCGCCCTTCGCCACCTTGGCGGCGGGGTCGGTGAGGTGCTTCTCGACCGCGCCGGTGGGGTAGGCGACGTCCTTGATGGCCTGGTAGATTTCTTGGCGGTGGCTGGCGGTGTCGCAGGTGGGCGCGTAGTAGGGGCCGTAGTTGTAGAAGAAGATGAACTTGCTGCCGTGGCCGATGTGCGCGAAGCTCTTGGCGGTAATGTCCCACGCGGAGCGGCCGTCGATGATGTTGAACACGCCGTGGGGGTAGCCGCGTGTGCGGCAGGCGGAGCGCAGGGTGTCGCCTTGGATGCCGAGGACTTGGTACGTCGCGCAGTAGTTGTTCCAGTCCTCGGTCTGCCCGTGGGTGAGCCCGCCGCTGCGAAGGATCTCGAACCAGTCCGTCCCGCGCAGGGTCAGGTTGCCGTCGAACACAAGCTCCGTGGAGAAGAGCGATGACGACGCGATGCTGGGCGCGTACTTGTGCAGCGCCGTCGTGCCGACGCGGAAATAGTCCGCCATGCTGCGGCACTGGAAACGCTTGCTCCAGTAGTAGCGCACGGGGTCGTCCGTGTCGGGGCTGAAGGAGGGGCGGCCGTCGAGCGTGACGCCGTTCTGCGCGGCGTACTTGCGGAAGGCCTCGGCGCAGACGTCGCAGGGCAGGATGTGGCTGACCTCGAAATACGGCTCGTCCATCAGGTCCAGAAGGTTGCAAGGCTTCTTGGCGTGGAACTCCTCGGCGTAGCGCTTCATCTCGTTGTCGATGGCGTCGTGGCGCGGATTGTTCTGACACCAATCCTTTGACAAGTGCCAGATGAAACGCGCGTCGATGAGGTACGGGAAATCGGGGTGGACGATCGTGTTACGCGCCATCCCATTGATGCCGATCAGGTGCAGGGCGTCCAGCTCGTTTTTGATATGCTCGCCCTGCGAGGTCTCGGGCGGGAGGGACATCTGCGCGTAGAGCGGGAACAGCGTCGGGTGCGCGCCTTCGACGGGCTTCGTCGCCTTCGCCCACGCGAGCGACTGCTCACTCCCCTGCCGCTCCGTCAGCACCTCGCCTGTCGTCAGGTTGAAGTTCACGACCATGCCGCTGCCCGACCCCCGCCGCGTCTCGCGCAGCACGATGCCCGAGTCATCCGGCGTGGTGGAGACGACCACCTCGAACGCCGCGTTCGTCAGGTAATCATTGCGCCCCGCCATGGCCGAGAAGGTCACCATGTCGCGGCGGTGGAACGTCAGCCACTTGTAGAACGGCACCCACGGGGTGGACTCGCCCGGATTCAGCTTCTCAATCTCCGCGCCGTACACCTTGTAGTCACCGATCATGCCGCCGCGATGGAGGCCCAGCCCGAGGAGGTAAATGTAGAGGTTGTGATCCTGCCCCGAGCGCCGCCCGCCGATGTCGATGACGCACGGCTTCTCCTGCTCCGGCAGGATGTTGACCTTGACGAAGAGCGGGTGCGCGTCCCGCACGTCCCCCTCGTACTGCTCATCCGCCGTGATGATGAACAGGTCAACCAGACGCCCGCCGCCGCCGCCCGCCGTCCCCGGCTTGCCGAGCGCCAGCGTGGCCTTGCCCTGTTCGGCCGTGAACGCCACGCGCTGCCAGACCAGCTGCCCCCAGCCGCCGCCCCACTTCTTCCTGCCCTCCTCGGTGCCGCGCAGCGTCTCCCTGTTCAGCGTCCCCTCGCCCAGCGTCTTGCCGTTCTGGCTGACCGTCACCGTGAACGCGCCCGCCTCCCCCTGACGGTTCATCAAGTCCAAGTAACGCACCCAGACGTAATACGTCCCGGCCGCAGGGACATCGAACGCCGTGTGCGCCCCGCCCTGCGTGTTGTTGTCCCCGCTCAGGAACTGGTTGTTGGAGGGATGCCCCGAATACCAGTTGTCCCAATGGGCCTTGACCTCCCACGCCTTGTTCTCCGGCGCGAGCGTCTCCGCCTCGATGACCACCGCATCCTTCGGCATGACCGCCCCAAGGTGCGACACGCACAGACAACCCAACCCGAACCCGGCAAACGCGACACGCTTTCTCATACTCAAAACCCTTTCCAATGTAAAAAACGCCGCCATCATACCACGTCCCGAAAAATACGTATTGTACAATTCCGACAAGTTTGTGTACGATTCCGACATTTTGACAGGATTCTTCTCGCGCAGAGCCACAGAGAAATAATATCTCACACAAAGGCACAAAAGGAAGTAATAGGTAATAGGTAATAAGTAATAGGTTACAGGTAAGCAGAAATCGTTATCACTTATTACTTATCACCTATTACTTATTACTTTCTTTTTGTCTCACACAAAGGCACAAAGGTCACAAAGTTTTTTTTCGCGGGAACACCTTTTACATTTTACCTATCACCTCTGTGTAACTTGGAGGCGATTTGGCGCATTTGAGGTTGACTTAATCTGGAATCCTGTTAATCTAACGGAACTCATTAAAAAGGGGAGAGGTGATGATGAAAACGGTGTTATGCGGAATCGTGGCGGGGTGTGCGGCGCTGGCGGGGACGGCGCAGGGGGCGGACGTGATGAACGTGGCGCTGAAGGTGTTCGGGACGCGGTCGTGGGCGTCGTCGGAGTATGGGGAGGCGTACCGCGCGGATGGG
>WRJS01000092.1 GCA_009778475.1 Kiritimatiellota bacterium
AGCTGCTGCTTTTAGGTCTCCCCGTCACTCAAGGCGAGGTTGGGTTTCTTTGGGGGAGGGTTATTGCACATGAGGTGGGGCATCTGCTGGGGTTGGTCGCGGACAATAATGTGCTGGGAGGGGGCGACAGCGGGTGGCATAACAGTCCCCCTTTGAGCAGACGGCAAATCATGAACGCGGGCGAGAGCAGCACCTTCGTCCCGATTGAAACCCGCATTGAACGCTTTCACGACCGAATAGGACGCGACGGAAGGACTTGGCAATGGCGGGAGCTGAATAAGAGCTACCTGAAATTCATCTTGCCTAAAAAAGAGGAAGCGCAATGAAAAGAAAAGAAATGATGTTAGTGGCGGTGCTGTTTGGCGCGGCTTTATTGTGTGGCGTTGTGTTCACGCTTTTGATGAACCGCACACCCGAGGAAGTAGTCTATGCGCCCGTGCGCCCGTTAAAATGGGATTACCGTCCGCCCTCCGAGCTTACCTCCGATGAAACGGAAAGGAAAGCGCTGGAGGTCAAATTGCGCTTCGCCATCCCCAATGTCAACATCAGCACGGGGCTACGACGCCATTCGTTTGGGCAGGGCGCAAAACTCTGCGACTGGGTAGTCGTGGGGACAATCGGAGAGATAACCGATTTCCATGCTGAAATCAACCTTTTGGTTGAGACATGCCTGCACGGGAAGCTCCCGAAAGGAAAACAAGTGTTTAGGGTTAAAAACTACATGGACCCGTTGTTTGCGGATATTGCAGACGGGACGGTCAAGGTTGGCGACAAGATACTGGTGTTTCTGGTAGGCACGGGGTATGACGGAATGCACCTTATCACTAGTCCCCGCCCTGCGGAAAACGCCGATTTCTTTGAGTTCGACAAGGCAAAAGCTAAAGGGCCTGAACGGGAAAAGACAGACGGAATGTATGCGTGGTCATATCTTCTCCTTGACGATACGGCAACCGAGAAAGCGGCAACCTGCACCGCAAAAGGTTACCTTGATTTCTTCGGCGAAAAGGGGAAGCGCGACAGGGAGAGGTATGTCGAGTTCCTCTGCTCACTCCTCAACTCGCCCGTCAAGCGTATCCGCGACGACGCGGAGAGCGACCTCGTGCTCTTCTATGAGCGGGAGATGCTGGCAGATCTCGACAGGCTCCTTACCGACGGCCGTGTGCGCAAAGAGGTGAAAGACTACCTCCGCTACCTCCTCCGTGATGAAAAGCCAGCCAGATAGGGCGGAACGGGGACTGGGACTGGATGCCGCTGAACAAAGGCTACCTGAAGTTTGTCTTGCCGAAACAGGAGGAGTGAAAATGAGACGGGAAACGGTGACGCTCGTGCTGGCGTTATGTGCCATAATCGCATTGTGCTGTATCGCCTGTATGCTCTTGGTTGACCGCAGGGCAGAGGAAACGCCTGACGCCTTTGAGAAGGCCAGGGAATATTGGGGCTCGCGGCAGCCTGTCACTCTGACCCCCGAAGAGCAGGAAAAGGCGGACTGGCTCGATAATGCAGGCCACCCCGTCCCCATAATTGCGTGCGGGATGGCTCGCGGCACTTTCGGGCAAGCCTCAAAACTCTGCGGCTGGGTGGTTGTGGGGACAGTTGACGAGATAGAAGCGCGTGCGATTGAAGAAGCCGTACTGACAAAAGAGGCTCCCCTCGGCGCAATGGTTTCCGGGCAACGGATACACCTTTCCGTTGACTCGTGCCTGTACGGGAAGGCATCGGGAAAAACCATGACCTTTATGTTTGCTGATAATGAACTAGGGGTGTTCCCCGATAGTATAGAGCAACGCGAGCCCAAGCGTGGAGACAGGATGCTGGTTTTTCTAGCGGACACATGGTATGATTCTTCCCATATTTTAGGCAAAAGGTTTTCGCCGAACAATATATTTTTCTTTGACTTTGACAGGGCAAGGTTCAGTCAATCAAAGATGAACCTGACATACATCTGGTCACATATCGTCCTAGACGACATGGAGACCGAGGAGGAGGCTATCCGCGCGGCGAAAGGGTACCTTGATGTTTTCGGCGAGAAAGGAAAACGGGACAGGGACAAATATTACGAGTTCCTCTGCTCGCTCCTCGCCTCGCCCGTCAAGCGCATCCGCGACGACGCGGAGAGCGACCTCGTGCTGTTCTACACCAAGGAGAAAGACCCTGCGCCCGACCTCGATAAGCTCCTCATCGACGGCCGCGTGCGCAAAGAGGTGAAGGACTACCTCCGCTATCTCCTCCGTGATGAAAAGCCCGGCGAATAGCCCGCTCCACGTCTCCACGGGCCGCGATGTGTTTGAAGGCGAGTCCGCAAGCGTGTATCGCAAGTTCCCCGCCGTGACCCGCGGCAAGCCCCCCGTGCCGCCGCCGTTCTACACCGCCGTCGCGATGATAACGCAGGATGAAATCATCAGGCGACTGCTGATGCACGGGACAGGGACAGGGCGCCGTATCCCGAGGGGCGACATCTACGGGGTCGGGTACACGAAGGAGACTTTGCTCGGTGCCCCGTACAGGGACTGGAAGCTCGGCATGTGGAAGGTCGGGCTGGAGGGCATGAACCGCGCTCCCGCGCACGAATGACAACCAGAACGAAAGGAGACTGAAATGAAAAGGGCAATGATGACGGGATTACTCGCAATGCTGTCTGGAATTTCATATTCTTACAGGGACAAGCAACTCGCCGAGCGGAGCAGGGAGTACGCGACCTCCGCCCAGCGGCTCGCGATGCTTCAGCGCATGAGCAAACAGTCGCCGCCCAAAGGCAGCGACACCTACAATGACCTGAAAAAGGCGCTGGCCTCCTTCCGCTTCCGCCTCTTCAAGACCAACGTCAGCACCAACCTCACCGAGCTCATGGCGCGTGACTTCGGCAAGCCGGAATGAGGTGCCGGGAGCGCAGGGCTTCCGCCCTGCAATTGTCATTTGGCAAGGCGGAAGCCTTGCGCTCCCGGCGTCATGCAGGGCGGAAGCCTTGCGCTCCCGGCGTCATGCAAGAGGGTGGTTCATTTAATATTGCAATTTGCATTTAAAAACCTCAGGCTTGTTTTTCTGGCGGGATTGTGGTTTACTACATCCCTTTATGGCAATGGAAGAGGGTCAGATGAAGGCGCCGGGGACGTTCGAGGTTCTGAAGGAGGACGCTCACACGGGGGCGCGGCTGGGGCGGTTGTGGACGGCGCACGGCGCGGTTGACACGCCCGTGTTCATGCCTGTCGGCACACAGGCGACGGTCAAGGCACTGGAGCCGCGCGACCTCGCGGACGCGTCCATCATCCTCGGCAACACGTACCACCTGCTGCTGCGGCCCGGCATGGATGTGATGACCGCGTGCGGGGGCCTGCACAAATTCATGGCGTGGGACAAGCCCATCCTCACGGACAGCGGCGGGTTTCAGGTGTTCAGCCTGAACAACCTGCGCAAAATCTCGGCGGAGGGCGTGACGTTCCAGTCGCACATCGACGGCACGCGGTTTTTCCTCGGCCCGAAAGAATCGATGGAGGTTCAGCGCGTGCTGGGGTCGGATATTGCGATGTGCTTCGACGAGTGCATGCCGTACCCGTGCGATGCGGACTACGCGCAGAAGTCCGTCGAGACGACCCTGCGCTGGGCGGCGCAGTGCCTCGAACAGCCGCGCGCGGCGGGGCAGCTGGTGTTCGGCATCGTGCAGGGCGGCGAGTACACGCTGTTGCGCGAGCGGTGTGCGCGGGAGCTCACCGCGATGGGTTTTGACGGCTATGCGGTGGGCGGCGTGAGCGTGGGCGAGCCGGAGGACGTGATGCTCAAAGGCGTGGCGGACGGCACGCGCCTGTTGCCGCGCGAGAAGCCGCGCTATGTGATGGGGCTGGGCGATATGTACCAGATGTGCGAGTCCGTCGCGTGTGGCGTGGATATGTTCGACTGCGTGATCCCCACGCGCGTGGCGCGGCACGGCACGGCGCACACGCGGGCGGGGACGTACCCCGTGAAGGGTGGCTCGTACAAGGCCGACCTGCGCCCCGTCGAGGAGGGTTGCGCGTGTTACTGCTGCCGTAATTTTTCGCGGGCGTATATTCGGCACCTGATCAACGTCGGCGAGATCCTGGGGGTGCGCTTGCTGACGATTCACAATATGCACCGCTATCTGGATTTCATGCGCGAGATGCGCGAGGCAATCGCCAACGACGCCTTCCGCGAGTGGCGGCGGGCGCTGGCGGCAACGTTGAGAGAAGGGGAAAAGGAGAAATGATGAACACACTGATGATGGTTGCGGCGGCAGGGCAAGCCGCTAATCCGGGCGACATGAAAAGCATCTTGGTCATGGTCGTCTTGATGATTGGCCTGTTTTATTTCATGCTGTGGCGCCCGAAGCAACGGCAGGAGCGGGAACACGCGAAACTCATTTCGGAGTTGCGCGCGGGCGAGCGCATCATGTTCTCGGGCGGGCTGCTCGGCACGGTCACGGAGGTGCGCGAGCACACCTTCCTCGTGGAGGTCGCGCCGAAGGTGAACATCGAGATCGCGCGCGCGGCGGTGGGGCGCGTGCTGGGCAAAGACGAGGTGCCGTCGCTGGAGGAGCGGCGATAGGGGAGGCCGTGCCCTTTGCGTTTAAAGAAAAACGGTGGATTCGCAGTGACATCCGAGAGTGAATTGTCTATAATGCGGGGTTTCAAATCGTAGCGTGAGTGCATGAGGAGGCGATATGGCGCAGGCTGTTATTTTCCCGAAACTCGGGCAGACCATGGAGGAGGGGGCGATTGTCAAGTGGCTCAAGAAGGAGGGGGGGGCGGTCGCGAAGGGCGACATCCTTTTCGAGATTGAGACGGATAAGGCGAACCTTGAGGTCGAGAGTTTCTTTGAGGGCGTGCTTCTGAAAATCTATGTGCGGGAGGGCGTGACCGTCCCCGTGAACACGGTGGTCGGATACGTCGGCGCGGCGGGTGAGAAGGTGCCGGATGTGGCGCCGAAGGCGGAGGGTGCGCCCGCAAAGCCCGAGCCTGTCACGCCGAGCCGAGTGGAGTCGCCGCGAGTCGAGCCGGCGCGAGTCGAAACGCGCCTTCCCGAAGCGTCGCCAGCCGTGCCCACCATTCCTAATTCCTCATTCCTAATTCCTAATTCTGCTGTTGCTTCCCGACCTGTCGGGAAGCAGCAGCAGCCGATTTCTCCTCGCGCGAAGGCGTTGGCGAAGGGGGCTTGCATCGATGTGTCGCGTGTCGCGGGGACGGGTCCGGGGGGGCGCGTGGTGGAGAAGGATGTGGTGGCTTATCTGGAATCCTCGGGCTACAACGCGTTGCGCGTCACGCCGGCGGCGAAGCGGCTGGCGGCGGAGAAAGGGGTCGATATTCTCACGGTGCGCGGGTCGGGCGACGGGGGGCGCATCATGGTGGATGACGTGGAGCGGGCGGCGAAACGCAAACCCGTGCCGATGTCGCGGATGCGGCAGGTCATCGCGCGGCGCTTGGTCGAGAGCAAGCAGATGATCCCGCATTTCTATGTGACGGTGAAGGCGGACATCACGGACCTGATGGCGTTCCGCGCGGGGTTGAAGGCGAAGGGCGTGAGCCTGAGCGTGAATGATTTCGTGCTGGAGGCGGTGGTGCTGTCGCTGGAGGAGTTCCCGGTCGTGAACTCCGCGACGGACGGGGCGGCGGTGGCGTGGCGCGGCGACGTGGATTTGGGCGTGGCGGTGAGCGTCGAGAGCGGGCTGGTGGTGCCGGTCGTCCGTGCGGCGCAGACGCTGACGCTGCGGGAGTTGGGCGCACAGGCGAAGGCGTTGGCGGAGAAGGCGCGCGCGGGCAAACTGCTGCCGGACGAGATGGCGGGCAGTTCGTTCACGGTCTCGAACATGGGCATGATGGACGTGGATCAGTTCGCGGCGATCATCAACCCCGGCGAGGCGGGCATCCTTGCGGTGTCGAGCGGGCGGCAGGTTCCGGCGGTCGTGGGCGGCGAGGTCAAGGTGCGTACGGTCATGGCGATGACGCTCTCGGCGGATCACCGCATCGTGGACGGCTCGACGGCGGCGCGGTTCGTCAACGCGGTGCGCGCGAAACTGGAGAATGTGGAGTTGTGGAAGGCGCTGGTTTGAGAAGTTTTTAGTTTACAGTTTTTAGTTTATAGAGGCTTGGCTGCGAAAATTGGGAAAACTAAAAACTGTAAACTAAAAACTATAAACTGAGGAAGGAATGTTATGTACGATTTCGATGTGATTGTGATTGGGGCGGGGCCGGGGGGATACCCTGCGGCGATCCGCGCGGCGCAACTGGGCAAGCGTACGGCGATCGTCGAGCGCGAGGCGTTCGGGGGGACGTGCCTGAACTGGGGGTGCATCCCGACCAAGACGCTCATCGCCTCGGCGGAGCGTTACCGCCACGCGGCGCACTCGGAGGCGTTCGGCGTGACCACGAAGGGCGCGGCGTTCGACTACGCGAAGATGGTCGCGCGCAAGTGCGACATCGTCGCGAAACTGGTCGGCGGCATCCAGTCGCTGCTGAAATCGAACGGCGTGGAGATGGTGCGCGGCGCGGCGCGGTTCGAGGACGCGCACCGCGTGTCCGTCGTGCAGCCCGACGGCTCGGCGCGGTGGCTGAGCGCGTCCGCAATCATCATCGCGGCGGGGAGCGATTCCGCCATGCCGGGCTTCCTGCCGCAGGACAAGCGCGTGATGGACAGCCGCGCGTTCCTCGACCTCACGGCGCTGCCGGAGTCGCTGCTGATTCTCGGCGGCGGCGTCATCGGGTGCGAGTTCGCGTGCATGGCGGCGATGCTCGGCGCGAAGGTCACGGTCGTGGAGATGCTCGAGGACATCGTGATGGTGCTGGACCGCGACGTGCGGCGCGTGTTGCGGCGGCGCATGGAGGCGCTCGGCGTGGAGGTGCTGACGGGCGCGCCGCTCACGGGCATCGCGGTGAAGCGCGGCAAAGTCTCCGGCACGTTCAACGGGCGGAAACTCTCGGGCGACGCGCTGCTCGTCGCGGTCGGGCGCAAGCCCAACACCGCCGCGCTCGACCTCGCCCGCGCGGGCGTCAACGTTGACGAGCGCGGCACGATCCCCGTGGACGCGCAGGGGCGCACGAACGTCGCATCCATCTTCGCCATCGGCGACCTGGTGACCGGCTCCATCCAACTCGCCCACGCCGCGACCCAGCAGGGCGTGGCGGCGGCAGAAGCGGCGGCGGGCTTGAAGTCGAAGGCGGAGAGCATCTGCCCCGCGTGCATCTTCACCTCGCCCGAGATCGGGCTGGTCGGGCTGACCGAGGCAAAGGCGCAACAGCAGGGCAGGGACGTGAAGGTCGCGGCGTTCCCCTTCGCCGCGCTGGGCAAAGCGATGGCAGCGGGCGAGACCGACGGCTTCGTGAAGTGGGTCGCCGACCCCACGACGGGGCAACTGCTCGGCGCGCAAGCCATCGGCTGCCATGCCACGGAATTGATTTCCGAGGCGGCTGTCGCCATCCGCAACGAGTTGACCATCGACGAAATCGGGCGCGCGATCCATTGCCACCCCACGCTGTCCGAGTCGTGGATGGAAGCCGCGCACGTTTTTCATGGCGCGTGCATCCATCTGCCGAAGAGGTAATAAGTAATAAGTGGATGCGCGAGGAGACAATGGCGAGGGAAAAGAATGGCTGAAGACGTTTCTCGTGAGGATACGCCGTAGGCGTTATATGTCAACAGTGGTTCTGTAAAATCCTGTAATATGTGCGCCCGAAGGAAATATCCTGTAGCAGTTTAACCTGATGTTGTCACATAGCACCGCAGGTGCTAGTGTCCTGTAAAATACAGATTTCACAATGGAGGGCGAGCGTCCTCGCGAGCCGTTAGACACATTGCGACTTCCTACCCTATTGACCGCACGCCGCGCCAATGGGAACCCCTGTCTCGCCCTCCAGAATCTGTAATGACGACAGGACAGGTTTAATGGTAGAGACGGATGATTATCCGTCTCCCCGTGTCATTGCCTTCAGGAGACGGATGATTATCCGTCTCCCCGTGTCATTGCCTTCAAGAGACGGATAATCATCCGTCTCTACGACGCTTGCCAACCTAATGTTGTCACATCGCGCCGCAGGTGCTAAACGTGAGTAACCGTCGGTGGAACGTAAGCGGAACCGGCGGCAGGCAGGGACCGTCAGAAACCCCAGCCCTGCAAGGGCTGAATGATGTTCCTTGTTCAGCCCCTGCCGGGGCTGATGGCGGTGACAACTTCAAGTTAAATGGCTATCTCTAAAAATTCTCCGTTCTCCCTGTGCCTTTGTATGCCCCACTCGTCACACGTCGCATGAGTGAGGACGCTTGCCTCTGCGCGAAAATAATCCTACCTAAAATAAACCTCCGTTTTTTATCCTCACACAAAGGCACAAAGGTCACAAAGTTTTTTTCACATTTTACATTTTACATTTTACATTTTACCTGTTGGTTCTCACCTTGCCCCGAACAGCGGCTTCAAATGCCGCTCGTAGAGGTTCGCGATCACGTTGCGGGCGATGGTCGGCGCGTTGGCGCGGAGGGCGGCGGTGTAGCGTTGCCCCATCTGCGCGGCGACCTTGAACGCGACGTGGATGAGTTGGCGGAAGTGGGGGTTGAAGAGCGCGTCGCTGGGATCGTGCCGCAGGGTGCGCGCGAACGTTTCGCCGTCCCATGCCCTTACGGTGTCGAGGGGCGGGAGCGCGTCCTTGTCGATGTCGATGACCGTGGCGTACGGGGCACATATCTCATCGAACCGCGCCAGCGCCCCGGCATACACCTCGGCTGCCAGCGCCAAGCCGTCGCCGCCGGACTCCGCCAAGCCGATGACCTCCTCCAGCCATGTCGTCCCGGCAGTCTTGAGGTGCACCCCCGCCTGATGGGTGTTGAGCGCGTCCGCGATAATCGGGTAGAGCGAGAACTTGTCGCTCCCCGAGTGGACGCTCAGTTTCAGGGACTGCGGGAACCCGAAGCGCGTGACGGCGTCGCGCACCACGCAAACGTCCGCGTTGAACTCCCGCTCGAACGCCCGCAGGTCGCCAACGTAATCAACGCCCTTGTTGAAGCGTCCCGTGAACTTGGGCGCGACGGTCTGCGCGGGGACGCCCTCGCCCGCGAGGGCGGCGAGCATGACGAAGAGGCGGTCGGGCGTTTGCGGCTGGAGCGTCTCGTCCATCGAGACTTCGACGATGAAACCGTCGTGTCCTTTCGCCTCGCGGATGTGGCGGTACAACGCGCCCGCCTCGCGCACGGCGCAGAGCGATGACAGCACGTGTTCGCGCAGTGTTTCCCGCGTGAGGACAAGCGGCTCGGGAAGCCCGTTGATGACGTGCCGACCGACCAGCGCGGGGTGTTCGGCGATGAACGCGTCGACTGCGTGTGCCTCCGCCGGGACGCCCATAGCATCCGCCACGTCGAGGGTGAAGAAGTCGGAGGCGTCGATGAACGCGTCAACGTTGGAGAGGTTGACGTGATCCGCGTCCACGCAATACGCGCCTTGCCAGCCCGAGGCGCGGGTGGCGGCATCCGCCTCTTCGCGCACGGAGGCGGGGCGTGTGCCGATGAGGGTGTGTTCGCGGTTGGACTTGTTCCACACGGGGCATACCTCAATGCCCGTCTCGTCTTTGAGGCGCTGGAACGCGGACAGTTGCGCCAGCCCTTGCTGACCGAAGCGGTCGCCGATGCCCATTGAAAAGCGTGGTAGTGTTTTCATGCGTGTTATGACTGGGGAAGTTTCTAGTTGCTAGTTTCTAGTTGCTAGTAGAGCGGAAGGGAACTCCTTCTTTTTTCTTTATCTCGCGCAGGGGCGCAGAGACGCAGAGTTTTTTTTCAAGGTAGGAATCGTATAAAATCTCTGCGCCTTTGCGTCTCTGCGCGAAAATAATCCTGTCAAACATGATGTCAAATAATTTCATCTTCATGTGTTGCCGTCTGCTTTTTCGAAGAAGCGGAGTACGTGCGCGCGGCGTTCGCCTCGGTCGGGGATGGCGAGTGAGCCGAGCGTTATGGCGAGGAGGGTCGAGCCACAGGTCAAGGGCATGAGAACCCACAGTTTGTGCAGTTTCAGTTCCGGATGATAAATGCCCACGATGAACGTCGTGACGCCGAGGATAATGCCAAGCGACAGAGCGAGCTTCCCGCCAAAGGCGGAGACGCGCGGGGTGAGCATCCCCAGTAGCATGGGTATCGCCACAGGCGGCAGGAAGATCGTGAATACGGTCGCCATGGAGTTGAACAGGTCAGGGCCTTGCAAAACAGCACGCATGCCCAGTGTCAGCCCGAGGATGATTAAGCCGGCCGCGACAGCCCCCAGCCGGCCAACGAACAGCAGGTGTTTTTCGGAGGCGCCCTTGCGGATGAACCGCTTGTAGAAGTCGTTGGTCACGACCGCCGACATGGCGTTGTACTCGCCCGCCAGCGTTGACATGGTGGCGGCGAAAAGCGCGGCCACCAGCATGCCCAGCATCCCTGCGGGCAACAGGGTACGGCAGAGCAGGGGATAGACCTCCTTGGTGTTCTCCAGCCCCGGCAGGAACGAGTGCGCGACCAGCCCGGGCGTGTAGAACAGGGGCGTGCCGAGGAGATACAGTGCCGCAACGAGCAACCCGATTTTGATTGCGCCCTTGTCGTCCTTGGTGGAGTAGTAGCGTTGCGCCAACGCCCAGTTCGTGGAGTAGTTCAGGAACAGCACCCCGAAATAGCAGATGAAGTAAACGCAGATGTAATCGGTGCCGGGGCGCGTCCATGACCAGAAGTCCGCAGGAATCGCTTGCAAGGCCGGTCCCACGCCCCCCGCGCGTTTGAGCGCCAGAAACGGCAACGGCAGGACAGATATCAGCAGCAGGATGAGCTGCGTAAAGTCCCCCACGATGGAGACCAGCAGACCACCCATGCAGGAGTAGGTCAAGATGATGATCGTGCAGACGATGACCGTCTGATGAAAGGAGAAGCCCAGCCCCATCGAGACCACTGTGCCGATGGCGAAGAGGCGGATGGCGTTGTCCAGCAGGCGCGTGGGCAGGCCCAGCCACATCAGCCCCTGCCGCATGCCCGTCCCGTAGCGCTCCTCGATGTACTCTAGTGGGCTTGTGTTTGCGACACGCCGCCACCGTCGCGCGAACAGTACGCCGCTCAGCACCGCCGCCGGCACCGCCATCCAGCTTAGCACAAAGGAGACGATACCGTATTTGTACGCCAGCTCCGAGTGCATGACGAACGCCATCGCGCTAAAGCTCAACATATAGAACGACGCACCGCTCAACCACCACGGTATCTGCTTCCCGCCGCCGAAATACTGCGCCATGCTTTTCGTCTTGCGCCCGAAGTACACGCCGATGCCGACCATCAGCGCGAAGAACGCGCCGATCACCGCATAGTCCAAAACCGTCACGCCTGCCCCGATTGTCGGTTCCATGTCGATCACACTCCTATCAATTTTCGTGGGTTGTCCCAAACCATCTGCTGGATTTCGTTTTCCGTGAAATGGCGGATTGAGCGCAGGACTTCCGCGCACTCGACCAGCGTTGCCGACGAGCCGACGAGGCATTGCTTCTCGGGGTTGTGCAGCAGCCCGTTGGGTTCGAGGACAGCATCGTTGCCCAGCACATGGTAGCGTCCGGGCGGCAACCCCGCCGCTGGCGACGCGTCCGATGTCGCGATGAGGCGGCTCACGGGGACAAGCCTCGCCAGCATCTGCAAAAACTCCAGCGGCAGGTGGTGACCGTCAGGAATGAACATGATGTTCAGCCGCGTCTCGCCCAGCCCCGCCAAGACGGCGTTGCGGTGGCGGTTCACACTGTTGGGCATCCCGTTGCCCAAGTGGGTCAGTGCCGTCGCGCCCGCATCCGCGAGCCGCGCCAAATCCGCCGCGCTTGCCAGCTGATGACCGCACGACACCGCCACGCCTTGCGCCACGGCATGACGCGCCAAAGCGTCCGCGCCGGGCTGTTCGGCGGCAAGCGTCAGCAACCTGATCCTGCCCTTCGCATACGCCATGATTTGGTCGAACGCGGCGCAGTCGGGCAAACGGACGCAGTGCGGGTCATGCGCCCCGACCGCGCCCGGCTCGGGGGAGATGAACGGTCCTTCCAAGTGAAAGCCGGGGATGTGGCTCGCCAGCGTCGTGTCCGCCTCCAACGCTTGACAGGCAATCGAAAAGTTCCGCTCGTAGGTCGCCATCGCCGACGTGATGAACGTCGGCAGGAACAAATCCACGCCGCGCTGAATGAGCGCGTGTCCCGCCTCCCGAAACCCGTCGGGCGTCAAATCCGGCGCGGAGAAATCCACGCCGATGAAACCGTTCACTTGTAAGTCACATAACATAATGATGAGGAGTTTCTAGTTGATAATTTCGAGTTACAAAAACATATACCGATTCGAGTCGATTCAAATCGACGCACAAAAATGCCTCATTCTTCCGTTCCCCTTGAAACATAATAAAGGTAACACTTATTCTAAAAAACGTCAATGTTTTTAGAATCAGAAAGCCGCTATTCTAAAAACAGGGCGGAAATTAGAATAAGGGGGAATTCCCAGACAGGATTTCCCCTTCGGGACGCGTATGTTTTTTCCCACAACAGGCACAAAGCAATGACTCGCTGTTTTGAAAATAGTGTCCATCGTGAATCCTGTTGTGTGAGAAAATATTCGCGCAGGGGCAGGGGACCCCGCTCGCGCGACGTGCGACGAGTGGGGCGCACAAAGGCGCAGAGAAATAATATCTCACACAAAGGCACAAAGGTCACAAAGGATTTTCGGACAAGAATACCTTGTACCCTATTGACATGAAACGCCTACGGCGTATGGGGGTGGGCGTGACCTGATTTTCTATTGATATGCAACGCCTACGGCGTATCCTTGCCCGTAGGGCATCCATATCAATAGAAAAAGCGGGTTCCAGAAGCATAACCCCGTAGGGGTTGCATTTTTTGTCGGGAATCTTTTCAAGGAGGTGTGCCATTGCCATTGTGCCTTTGTGAATCCTATTGTGTCCATTGTGGTTAAATGCAACGTTGTGACCTTTGTGCCTTTGTGTGAGAAAATATTCGCGCAGGGACGCAAAGGCGCAGAGAAATAATATCTCACACAAAGGCACAAAGGTCACAAAGGATTTTCTGACAGGAACACCTTTTACCCTATTGATATGCAACGCCTACGGCGTATGGGGGCGGGCGTGACCTGATTTTCTATTGATATGCAACGCCTACGGCGTATGGGGGTGGGTGTGACCTGATTTTCTATTGACATGCAACGCCTACGGCGTATCCTTGCCCGTAGGGCATCCATATCAATAGAAGAAGCGACCCCAAAAGCATAACCCCGTAGGGGTTGCATTTTTTGTCGGGAATCTTTTCAAGGTGGTGTGCCATTGCCATTGTGCCTGTTGTGAATCCTATTGTGTCCATTGTGGTTAAATAAACGAAGATTTGTTTTTGACAGGATTATTTTCGCGCAGGGACGCAAAGGCGCAGAGAAATAATATCTCACACAAAGGCACAAAGGTCACAAAGGATTTTCGGACAGGAATACCTTGTACCTTTCACCTTTTACATATTACTTATCACTTATTACCTATTTTTCCCACGACGGGGTTGTCGCGCGTGTCTGCTCATCCATCTCAATGACCCACAGCGCATCAATGGCATCATGGGGGTTCACCTGAAGCGCCACCGCCCATTCCACGAACTGCACGAGGTTGAGCATCCGCTCGCCGTTCTCGACCCGCACCACTTTGGAGTGGCAGGTCTCCAGCCGCTCGGCGACCTCGCGCACAGTCAGCCCCTTCTTCTTACGGCATGACTTCAACCACGTGCACAATGCCTGATTCTGTTTGGTATAGATACCTTTTTTCATTTTTACATTATAAAATACCTGCCGAACGGTGAAATAACAGCACCATAAATTTTTTAAATAAATCAGTATTTATGCTTTTAATGAACATCACTTGGTGCTAATATTATACCAATCGCAAAGCAAAAGGGTTGTTTTCGATGGCTTAGTCAACCTTTTTTTGAAAGGAAAAACATGAACGTTTGGTTACACAGGATTTCACATCCGCACCATAAACGATTCCAGTGCCAGCTTTTGGGCGACCACCATCTGCTGTCCACCGGCTGGTCGGATTTCGGGGTCTGCCCCGAGTTTCACAAGGAGGTCTGCCTCAATAAGAGTCAGGACAGGCAGGATTGCTTCGAGCGTTATTTCAAAGAATGGGGTTTCCCGAAAAACCGCTGGAACCTTTGGCGTTTCATCGTTGACATGAAAAAGGGAGACCGGGTGGTCGTGCCATGCTGGCGCGTCTTCTCCGTCTATGAGATTGAGGACAACGGTGTGCTGCCTGTTTCGGGAATCGCGGCAAGCGTTAGCGGCACATTCGCCCTGAACGACAACGGTTTCCTTTGCTTGCCAAACGACGATAAAAGCGATGACGCCATTGCCATTGACCTCGGCTTTTTCAGGAAAGTCCGGCCGCTCGCCGTGCGGGTACCGCGGCGCACCTATGCAGATGAGGACTTGACCGCGCAGCTGAGAAACCGCCACACGACAGTGTGCATGACCGATTTGGCACAGAATGTCGAGGAGGCGTTAGCGGCCTTCCGCCAAAACCTTAACTGAATAGCGTATCTTAAAGGAGACAGAACATGAACAATGCTCCATCAGCCCAAAGGGCAGGGCAACCCCTCAGAGGCGGATACTGTAAACCAACGATTCTCGCCGTGATGGTGTTTGCGCTTTACGCAAGCGCCCTCACAGCCCAGACCGTTAGCCTCGGTGTTGCACTAAATAATACCAACCTCATTTGGGAGACGGGCGGTGATGACCCATGGTTCGGAATGACTGGCCCAGCCGGATCCGTCGTACACGACGGGGTTCATTCCGCACGGAGTGGTAATCTAACTGCCGCCGGTCAAACGTCGTGGATTTCAACAACCGTTGTGGGACCAGGGCGTATGAAGTTTTGGTGGTACAACCGTTCGGCATATAGGTATGACTACCTCACCCTTTACGTGAATGGAACTCGGGTGGCTACCAAGGAAGGGATGCTAGACAATTGGGCGGAAAAGGAGGTAGGTGTCGTCGGTAATGGCCCCCACACGTTTTCCTGGGTATTCCAGAGGAACACAATTAATGCGGGAACGCCTCCCCCTATGGGATTGCTGGATGAGGTGAAATGGGGGACACCGGTGGAGTTCAACGCTAATGGCGGAGTACCGATGAACCAGACGATCTGGCAGGACTACAACGGCACATATGTTTTGCCTACGGTTATCCCGACACATAAGGGGTACACATTTACAGGATGGTTTACGGAGGCGAGTGGCAATACGCAGGTGACTTCCGACACGAGAATATTAACGTACGACGCGCACACGCTGTATGCGCAGTGGGCAGCCGTCCCGTATACCATTACCTATGAAAACGCCAAGGGGAACCACAACCCGAACCCCACAACGTACACCATCGAAGACGAAATCATATTTACGCCGTTGAACGACGTGACGGGATATACCTTCACGGGTTGGGATGTCGCGGGTATTACGGTTGGCTCGACTGGGGCAATGACGGTTACGGCACAGTGGACTCCCATAGCGTACACCATCACCTACGTGGACACGCGGGACGCGATTAACCCGAACCCCACCTCCTACACCATCGAGGACAGCATCACATTTACGCCGTTGGACGACGTGATGGGTTATACCTTCACGGGCTGGGATGTCGCGGGTATCGTATTCGGCTCGACGGGCGACATGACGGTCACGGCGCAATGGGTGAAGCCGTACCTCTCGGATATGGAGGACGCAGAGGACACCGCGCCGCTACTCACCACCACGGCGTATGACGGGTTTGTGTACGACGCCGACAACACTGTGCGCGGCACGGTGACGCTGAAGGCCACGATGAAGGAGAAGAAGGACAAGAAGACGGGTGTCGCGATGACCAACTGGACGGTCTCCGCCAAGGCCGTGATGCAGGTCGCGTCGGTGAGTTTCTCGGGTAAGCCCGTGGGTGCGTTGGAGCGATTCACGGCCTACACGAAGGGCAACGCCGAAACCCTCGACGTGTTCATGCTGGGCGACCGTTTCTATGGCACGGTCTCGGGCGGCAAGGTTGGCGGCACGTTCACCGTGGACGGCGCGAGGGCGGTGTTCGCGGATAAGGTCAAGGCGGCGCAGGACCGCCTCGACGAGTTCAGGGGGTTGTACAATGTGGCGCTGATTAGTGATCAGTGGTCAGTGATTAGTGGTCAGAGGGAAGATGTGCAAGGGTATGTTTCGCTGAGCGTCGGCAACCTCGGGGTGGTGAAATATGCGGGCGTGCTTGCGGACGGCACGAAGGTGTCGGGCAGCGGTAAACTGCTGGACGGGCTGAGCGAAGAGACGGATAATCATCCGTCTCTACTGGCCGTCGCGCTGTTCAGGCCGCTGTACTCGAAGAAGGGCTTCATCGGCGGCCTGCTGTGGATTGACACCGACACCCAACAGGTTCTTGTGGACACGGATTATGGGTGGTGCGTGGACTGGGTTTGCGCAGACCCGAAGAAGGGCGGCCCATTCGCGTATGCGCTGGATGTGCTGGGCGGGTACTTCGGCAACGGTACGACCGCCATGCCGCCGCCGTCGGGGCTGCGTTTCAACGCGGATTGCGGGCGGCTCGCGGGGACGCTCGCCCTCCAATGGGACGGGCTGGCGGGCGGCCGCTGGATTGAGGAGGCGTTCCCGTGGAACCTGCCTGTCATCCCCAACGGCCTGAAACCCTTCATCGTCAAGGGCGCCGCGCCGAAACTGGACAAGGTTGCGGGCGCGTATGACTACGAGGCCGTGCGCAACCTGAACCCCTCCCTCGCGACC
>WRJS01000093.1 GCA_009778475.1 Kiritimatiellota bacterium
CCCGGGTGGTCGCGGAGGTCGATGACGATCGTGTGGGCGTTCGCGGGCAGCGCCCCGGGCGGGAGGTCCTCCGTGTGGAGCAGCACCCAGTCAACGAGGTTCGTCGAGGCGAACACGTCGATCTTGTCCCCCGGCAGCGGGTAGCCCTGCAGCCACTCCGCGTTGAGCTCGACGAACGGCCCCGTGCGCCGGATGGCGGCGGACGCGATCGGCCGCCCCGGCGAGAGCAGCGGCCCGCGCGGGCCTCCGCCGCCCCCCCCGTCATCCCGCGCCGCGCCGGGTTCGGCGAACACCAGCGGATGCAAGAACGCATCGCCCCAGCAATGCCACGGGTGCATGGTTGCGAAGCCCATGGCCTGCGCGGCGTCCAGCTCAAAGGCTGCCGCGAACGTGATGTCGAAGTCCTGTTTGGTGAGGCCGCTCACGGCGTTGGCGGCCCGGACGATGGCCGCGGCCTCAACCGCGGCCTGTTGCTGCGGCGGCGGCACCTGCGCCTCGGCGATGTCCGCGTGCGGCGCCGCGCCGGCCAGCGCCGCCGCCAGCACGACTACTGAAACCCGTCTGCTTTTCTTTCTCATCATGATTTCCTCCTTTTCCCTCCATTGAGAATATGCGCGTACTATACCATAAGCCGCCGCGCCCGCACAAGAAGAAAACGCCGGAAGGCGGGGTTTTGCGGGGAACTACGGAGAACGGGCGGCGGAACAGGACGACGGGGCGACGACGGACAGCAGGACAATGGGGCGGCGGGACAACACGGCAGTTGCTGGGTTCGCGCAAGGGGAAAGAGGGAGAAAAGTCAGGGGGAGGTCATGGGTATCCCCTACCCTCCCCGTGAAAAAAAATCTCGGCGCAATTACCGCCGCAAAAAAAATCTGCTGAAAAAAATCTCGCGTTTGTCTTGTGTGTCGGGCGGAATAGTATTACACTAAAACACTCAACGGCATAGTCTGCACACGCATGATCCAGGTTCGGTTTTCGGGGATGAGTTGATGAAGAGAGTAGCGGTATTGATGGGGGGGACGTCGAGTGAGCGCGAGGTGTCGCTGCGTTCAGGCGCGGCGGTCGTCGCGGCGTTGAACGCTGAGGGCGTGGAGGCGGTGCCGGTGGTGCTGGCGCGCGATCGCGTGGGGGCGCTGCCCGAGGGCGCGGAGGCGGTGTTCCTTGCGCTGCACGGGGGCTATGGCGAGGACGGCGGCGTGCAGGCGGACCTGGACGCGCTGGGCGTGCCGTACACGGGGCCGGGCGCGGCGGCGTGCCGCGTGGCGATGGACAAGGCGGCGGCGAAGCGCGTGCTGGACGCGGCGGGGATCCCGACGCCGCCGTGGGAGGTGCTGGCGCGCGGCGAAGGCGAGACGCGCCTGCCGCTGCCGGTGGTGGTGAAGCCGCCGCGCGACGGGTCGAGCGTGGGCATCTCGAAGGTGTGCGGGGCGGCGCAGTGGGCGGCGGCGGTGGCGGCGGCGCGGGAGGTGGACGCGCTGGGCGAGGCGCTGGTGGAGGCGTATGTGCCGGGGCGCGAGTGGACGGTGGGGGTGCTGGGCGGCGAGGCGCTGCCGGTGGTGGAGGTGTGCGCGCCGGGCGGGTGGTACGGGTTCGCGGAGAAGTACACGCCGGGTGTGACGCAGTACCTGTTCCCGGATTCGGCGGCGGACGCGGCGCTGGCCGCGCACTGCCAGGGGCTGGCGGTGGCGGCCTTCCGCGCGGTGGGCTGCCGGGGCATGGCGAGGGTGGATTTCAGGGTGGCGCCGGGGGGCGGGCCGTTTGTGCTGGAGCTCAACACGACCCCGGGGTTCACGGAGACGAGTTTGCTGCCGAAGGCGGCGGCGCGGGCGGGGGTTCCGTTCGGCGCGTTGTGCGTGAGGCTGCTGGCGATGGCGGCGTATGGCGATTGAGGAGGTCGTATGAAGTGGTGGTTGTTCAAGAGCAAGAGCAAGGGCAAGGAGAAGGCCCCGGCGCGTGAGCGCGAGCCTGCGGAGGCGCGGCGCAAGACGGGCCTGGAGACGGGGCTTCCGCCCGCGGCGCGGTTCGCGCTGGGGTGCGGGGCGGCGGCGGTGGTCACGGCGGCGCTGGGCGGCGGCGGCAAGGCGCTGTTCGAGCAGTATTGTTTCAAGTCGCCGGGGCTGTTCGCGATACCGGATGTGCGGCGCAACGTGACGGTCAACACGGGCACGACGCTGTTGCCGGACACGGTGCGCGAGATGCTGCGCCTGCGCGACGGGATGAACCAGTTCAGCCTGAACATCGGGCAGACGCGCAGGGCGCTGGTCGCAAGCGAGCCGAACATCAAGGACCTGACGATCGTGCGCCGCCTGCCGGACAGGATGACGATCAACATCACGGAGCGCACGCCCATCGCGCGCGTGGGGTCGGCCACGGACGGGCGCGTGGTGGACGAGGACGGCATCGTGTTCCTGCGTTACGCGGGGACGGCCGGCCTGCCGCTCATCAAGGGGGCGGAGGCGCTGGAGCAGGTGGGCCCGGGCGAGCGCCTGCACGGCATGCCGATGGCGGCGGTGCGGCTGGTCAGCAACGCGCAGCGGCCGACGGTGCGGCTGCGTTTGCTGGAACTGGAGATGGTGAAGGAGGATTACCTGAGGCTGACGCTGTCGGACCACCGCCAGGCGACGTTCGCGTGGGAGGGCATGGACGACGAGGAGAAGGACACGGTCTGGAAGATGCAGGAGCATTTCGACCAGCTCGACAGGTACATGAACTCCGATTTAGGCAAGGGGCTCCTGAAATGGGACGCGCGGGTGCCGGGGGCCATCACGGCGACGGTGCCGGGTTTGCAGTGACGACGAAGGGAGATGGTTATGGCGATGCCACCGATAGCGGCTTTGGAGATTGGGACCTCGCGCACGCTCGTGTGCGTCGGCGAGGTGGGGCAGGGCGACAGGATGCGGATCCTGGGGTACGGGCAGTCCGAGACGAGGGGCGTGCGCAAGGGGCAGATCATTGATGTCGGCCAGGCGCGCGTGGGCGTGGAGACCGCGCTCAAACAGGCGGAGTCGATGTCCGGCGTGGACGTGTGGCAGGTGCTGCTGGCGGTCACGGGCGGGCACATCCAGTCCAAGAGCAACCCCGGCATCATCACCATCCGCGACGGGGTCGTCCGCGCGGAAGAGAAGGAAGAGGTCAAGGAAATCGCAAGCGACATCCCGCTGGATCGCGACCGCCAGGCGCTGCACACCCTCAAGCAGTCCTACACGCTCGACGACGACCGACCCGGGATCGCGGAGCCCGAGGGCATCCGCTGCAACATGATGACGCTGAACATGCTCGCCATCCACGGTCTGAAGAACCGCATCGACAGCGCGCTCGACGTGGCCAAGAGCGTCAAGGTCGAGGTCACGGACGTGGCCTTCGCGGGCCTGTGCGCCTCTCTCTCCACACTCTCCGAAGAGCAGAAGCAGCGCGGCGTGGTGGTGCTGGACCTCGGCGGCGGGACCACGAGCTACATCGCGTTCGCCAACGGCATCCCCGTGACGGCCGGCTGCCTCGCCGTCGGCGGCGACCACATCACCAACGACATCGCGCTCGCCTTCAACCTCACGCTCACCCGCGCGGAGGAGATGAAGCGCAAGGAGGGCTGCGCCGTCGTCGAGGCGGACGCCGCGAACCAGCGCATCACGCTCGTGCAGGAGTCCACGGAGCGCGACGAGCGGCAGATCAGCCGCCGCATGCTCAGCACCGTCATCAACGCGCGCGTGGACGAGACCTTCCGCGTGCTGCGCAAGATGCTCACCTCCGAAAGGGTGCTGCCCAACCTCGGCGCGGGCGTCGTGCTGACGGGCGGCGGCGCGTACCTGCGGAAAATCAAAGATCAGGCCCAGCACGTCTTCGGCCTGCCCTGCGAAATCGGCCTGCCCGTGAACGTGGACGGGCTGGAGGCCGACCAGCCGGCCGCCTTCGCCACCGCCACGGGCCTGCTCATGTACGGCCAGATGTCCTACGAGGACACCAGCCTCTTCGCGCCACTGCGCAAATTTTTCAAAAGGATGTCAAAGTGATGAGTGACGAACAATCCAAACTTCTTCTGCTGGCGGTCGGCGGCGGCGGCGGGCGCCTCGCCGCAACGGTTCGCGCGCTGTATCAGGGCGAGATGCGCGTGCTGTGCATGGACACCGACGCGCTCGCGAACCGTGAGGTTCAGCGTGACGCGGACATCCCGTGCGTCCTCTTCGGCGCGAGGCGCCTCGCGGGCAACGGCACCGGCGGCAACCCGGCGCTCGGGCTGGAGGCTTTCAACGACGACGCGGCGCTGCTGGAGGGTCATCTCGCGAATGTCCGCACCGCCGTCATCCTCACCTGCCTCGGCGGCGGCACCGGCACCGGCGCGACGCCCGAAATCGCCAACATGCTGAACGGCAAAGGCATCGCCACGCTCTGCATCGCCACGCACCCCTTCACCTTCGAGGGGCCGGAACGCTGGAACGCGGCAAGCCGTATGCACATGCAACTCGAGGACAGCGTGGACGCGCTTATGGACGTGAACCTCGACGACCTTTTCGACGAGGCCGGCGCACAAACCGCCGCGCAGGCCAACGACGCCGCCAACGCCCTGCTCGCCAGCGGCGTGACCTTGCTGTGGCGGCTGGTGACGCGCCCCGGGTTTGTCTGCGCCGACCCCGAGCGCCTGAACGGGCTGATCGCGCGCGGCGGCAACGTCCGCTTCGCCAGCGCCGTCGCCACGGGCCACGACCGCGTCGCCCAGCTGATGGAGAGCCTGCGCAACAACCGCCTCCTGCGCGGGCGCGAGACCCTCGGCAAGGCCAACGCCATCCTCGTCGGCATCCTGGGCGGCGACGACCTGCGCTTGGCGGAAATCGGCGACACCATGAAGGCCCTCCGCGCATATTGCAATGCGGACTGCCATGTCGAGATGGGCACCGTGCTGGACCCCGCGTTTGACGGGCGCATTGAGCTTGTCGTATTCGCGTTTGAGAACTGGAAGATCCCCGGCGCGCTCGAGCCGCCGGTCGCCGACCCGCTCCTCATCCCGAACAAGCCCGGCAAACGCGCCAAGAAACCCGCCAGCAAGCTTTCCCACGGCGCGACCGGCCGCGGCAAGTTCCACAACGTCGAGCCCACAATATGGGAGGACGACGACCTTGACGTCCCCACCTACCACCGCCGCGGCATCCGCCTTGAGCGGTAGCCCCAGACATATTCTTAGTCGGCGGTCCGGGAGCGCAGGGCCTCTGCCCTGCGCTTATTATTGTCAAGGCGGAAGCCTTGCGTTCTCTGCATCATGTGGGTACGGCTTTTGGCTTCTTAACTTTTCCGGCTTGGCCATCTCGCGGCGCAAATGGCAACGGCATGCGCGCCGCCCAACAGGAGGAGGGTTGCCAGCAACGCCACGTTATTATCCCGGTTATGCCATAGCCAATGCAGCGCGGTAAATAGCGTACCCGATTGATACGTCAAGAGCGCCTGACAATAGGCGATGGCAAAGCAGCTGTGCAACAGGTCAATCGGGTCATCATTTCCAATCCAAGCCATCGCGTTCCCCCATGCGTTGTTGCAACACGCGTCGAACACAACCACTGGTGCGCCTGGCGGGGATCGAACCCACAACCTTTGGCTTCGGAGGCCAACACTCTATCCAATTGAGCTACAGGCGCAAAAGAAAGTGCATAGTATAAAGGCAGCGTATCGAAACATCAAGCCCATAACGCAGGTGAACACGCTTTTTTTCACCCCAGGGGATGCTGACGGAATCGTTTTCAAGCAGCGACAAAGAAATTCGTATTTTTCGCAGCTCATTTTGAGGAACACGAATTATGCCGTATCCCCGTTTCACGTACAAGCCCGGACAGCGTTTTTTGTCGCCTTTCGCCAGAATGCGCTTGCCAGCGTCATGCCCGTTCGGCTATCCTATTTGTTTTCAATGGAACAGAGTACCTGACCATAAGGAGAGGAACCATGAGTGACAAGAAACTCAATGTCGGAATGATTGGCTGCGGCTTCATGGCGAAGACGCACAGCAACGCTTACTCGAACGTCGCGCATTTCTTCGACGTTCCCTTTACGCCGGTCCTCAAGACCGTGTGCGACCTCAACGCGGAGCGGGCCGCTGCGTTCGCCGCGAAGTGGGGTTACGAGAACGTCGAGTCCGACTGGCGCAAGGTCGTCGCCGACCCCGCCATCGACCTGATCGACATCTGCCTGCCCAACAACCTCCACGCGGAGGTCGCCATCGCCGCCGCCGAGGCCGGCAAGGCCGTCGTCAGCGAGAAGCCGCTGGCCCGCACCGCCGCCGAGGCCGAGCCGATGGTCGCCGCCGTCGAGAAGGCGGGCGTGCCGAACTTCGTCTCGTTCAACTACCGCCGCATCCCCGCCGTCGCGCTCGCCAAGCAGATCATCGACAGCGGCAAGCTCGGCAAAATCTTCCACTACCGCGCCAACTTCCTCCAGGACTGGACGATCAACGCGAACGTCCCGCAAGGCGGCAAGGACACGTGGCGCCTGAACGTCAAGGAGGCCGGCTCGGGCGTGACGGGCGACCTGCTCGCGCACTGCATCGACCTCGCCATCTGGCAGAACGGCCCCGTCAAGGACGTGACCGCGCTCACCGAGACCTTCGTCAAGGAGCGCAAGAACGCCGTCACCGGCGTGATGGAGCCCGTCGGCATCGACGATGCGTGCACCTTCCTCTGCCGCTTCGCGAACGGCTCGCTCGGCAACTTCGAGTCCACCCGCTACGCGCGCGGCCACAAGGCCCTCTTCACCTTCGAGATTAACGGCGAGCACGCCTCCATCAGGTGGGATCTGCACGACCTGCACCGCTTGCAGTTCTTCGACCACGGCGACGAAGGCACGGTGCGCGGCTGGCGCTCCATCCACGTCTCCGACGGCGACCAGCCGTACATGGGCAAGTGGTGGGTCCCCGGCCTCGCGATCGGCTACGGCGAGTCCTTCATCCACCAGTTCAAGGAGTTCTTGGAAGGCATGGCCTGCGGCAAGCCCGCCGCCCCGACCTTCCGCGACGCGCTGGAGACCAACCGCGTCTGCGACGCCGTCCTCGCCTCCGCCGCCAGCGGGCAGTGGGTCACGGTGTAGCGCAAGGTGACGCGGGCATTCCTGCCCGCGTTCGAGAGGAGGACACCAAGGTGGTGCGGGCATTCCTGCCCGCGTCCCGAGAGGAGGACAGGCATTCTTGCCTGTCACGGGAATGCGGGCAAAATGCCCGCATTCTTTTACATGCAAAGAATAGGAGAGAAACATGAATCCAGAGGCATCGGATTACGCTGACAGCGGGCAGCCCAACAATTTCGGCACCCCGCCTCCGCTCCACGGTTACGCCGGGTTCTGGAAACGCTATGCCGCCGCGCTCATTGACTTGGTTATTATCGGTGTCCTATGGCTTGGCATAGGTCTCTTTGTCGGCATCGTTTGCGACGGTGCTGCTAATCCAGTGCCTATAGTCTTTATCGGGACCGCGATTAGCGTGATCATTGCTTGGCTGTACTTCGCGCTGTTTGAAAGTTCGCCCAATCAGGCGACCCCCGGCAAGATGGCGGTCGGGATAAAAGTCACAGACATGGACGGCAACCGCATCTCGTTCGGCAAGGCCAGCGGGCGGCACTTCGGCAAAATCCTGTCGGTCTTGACTGTCCTCGTGGGATACATCATGGCGGCCTTCACGCAGAAGAAGCAAGGCTTGCACGACATCGTTTCAGGATGCCTTGTCGTCAACAAATCCAAGCGGTCGGGTTGCGTCGTTGCCATCATAATTTGTGCGACTTTGGCAGTCCCCGCCCTCGGTATCCTCAACGCTGCCCTGTTCCCGGAAATCTCAAATGCCACCCTGCAAGCCAACATGACGGCCATGGGTATGCGCGCGAAGGATATATACGTCGCCATCTCAGCGGCAAACACGGAGCGCGAGCCGCTTGGCTTACCGCCGGTCTGGCCCAAGACCGGGGAACAAACGGAGGCAGGGGATGATCTCGCCCAGATGACGTTCAAAAACAGTACGGACTATTTCAATGCCTTGTATGACGCAGAGCAATGCAAGATTCAGGGGTGGAATGAGCAAGGGTACTCGCACTCGGTGACATACGGGTTCGACCTCTCGAAATGCGCTGGCGCCGGAGTACCGCGAGTGCCAGAGGGGGGACGCCTGACGGCGGAGAACAACGCCTGGATCATCGCCGCCAACATCCGCGAGGAGATGGAGGACATCATCCCGATTCTCGTCTCCCGCAACGTTGACCCCGCCTCGCTCATCCCGAGGGACGGCGACCTCCGCAAACAGTTCCTCCGCCCGTCCAAGGAATTCAAGACCCCGTTCGGGGACAAGGGGTTTGTCCTCGTCCGCAAGGGCGGCGCAATATATAAGGGTTCGTGGAGGTACGCCAGCCTGGACATAATCTATCCTAGCGCGAACAGGGAGGGAAACCAAGCCATCCGCGACGCATTCCAGAAGGTCGAGTATTTGGCGCCGTAAGCGGGAAGGGGGACAGAGGGCTTTCGGCCTTGTGTCAACACGCCCTAGCCCCCCATGTCTTCCAGAAAGGACATCACGGGGAAGAGGGGGTTGTAGTGGCGTTGGATGAAGAGGGGGTTGCGCTCGCGGTAGAGGGTGTTGGCGAGGCGGTCGGCAATGGGGAAGATGATGCGCTCGTATTCGCACAGCAGGGGCGGGAGGCGGTCGAGCGTCCCGGTCGTCTGGATGCTCATGCAGCCGCATTTGTTGTGGCAGCGCCCGTTGAGGGCGCAGCCCGCGCACGTCTCCTTCTCCGCCTCGTTGCGGCAATAGATCGCCTCGCGCTTCGCCTCGTCAAGCCCGCAGTCAACATGGCCGATGGCGTAGTCGCGCCGCCCGACGAACTGGACGCACGGGTAGAGCGTGCCGTCCGCGCCCACGGAGATTTGGCGTTTCCCCAGTTGGCACGACACTCCGCGCCCTTTGAAGATGTGCGTCGCCATGCGCTTGTCGAACGGCGAGAAATAGATCTTCCGCTCGCTGCGGTAGTTGTCCAGATGCCACCGCGCCAACGCCTGATATTCGCGCTTCAACCGCTTGACGTGCGCCTCCGTCCACGCGCCCGCGTAGTTGAGCGAGGCGATGATGTATTGCGCACCCATCGACTGTAGCCAGCGCACGGATTTCTCGAACAGGTGCGCCGTCTCGGGGTTGACCGTCAGCATGACGGGCGCGTAGGGCTGGTAACGGAGCAGCATCTCCAGTTTGGGCTTTAACGTGTCGAATGTCCCGGCGGCTCGCGGGGACGCTCGCCCTCCAGAAGGCAGGACGCGGTGCGCGTCGTGCGCCTCCGCCACGCCGTCATGGCTCATGGCGACGTGCAGGCGGTGCTGGCGGGCCTTGACCAGGAAGTCGTCATCCAAGAGCAGGCCGTTGGTCGTCACCTTGTAATGGAATTGGCGCGGCTCGCGGGGGCGCTCATCCTCCAAATCGCGGATGATGTCCCAGATGAGCCCCTGCATCAGAAGCGGTTCGCCACCGAAGAAGATGACGCCGCAATTCGCGCCCGTGGCACACGACGCGATTGCCCGCCGCGCCGTCTCCAGCGTCATGTCGCGTGTGCCGGGGGTCTCGTAACAGTACCGGCAGGCCATGTTGCAGCGTTCGGTGAGGTGGAGGGTGAGGTGCATGGGCTGAAGTTCTAAAATTGCAGGGCGGAAGCCCTGCGCTCCCGGCTATTCCCCGCCGCCCTCCACAACGCCCTCTTGCTTCAGGTACTCCACGAAATGCTGTACCTGCTTGCGCAGTTTCTCCTTGGCGACTTCCTTGGTCTCTTTCCGTATCTGCTCATACTCGCGTTGGCGCTGCTCATTGCTTGCGTTACGGTCAACTGCGAGTTTATTAATCTTCTGCCTCGCCTCCTGACTGGGAAAAGTCGTGGGGTCAAAGAACAGCCCGATGACGACAGGGACACCTGTATCACGCATGGCGAATGCACCACGCATCCGGGAAGTCAGCCATGGGTAATTAACCCGCTGAACAGAGCTCCAATCTTCACCATAACTCCATGCGTTAAAATCTTTTACGCCCAAAAACTTGACGACCACAGACTTGTCCTTTGTTCCCAGGTCGAACGTATATGTTCCCTCATCAAGCCCCTTTAATCTTGGCATCACTTGCCCCGTCTCCTCATCAAAAAGGAAATCCATCTCGTCTCCGTCCTCTTCCCGAGGCGGGTGGGCAGGGACGGGCAATCCGTCAACAGCCACCATGTCCTGAAACTTCAGCCCCGTCTTTCGGAGTTCTGTATGGATTAAATCAATGGCCTCGTTCTCGGACAGGAATACCGGCGCGGAGGAAGCGACACAGCCGAAACTGCCACGGCCGTCGTTGGCGAGCGCGTCCTCCAAGAGCGGCGCGACGCGCGTGACGGGCAGCACTTTGGCGACCGGCTTCGCGGGGTTTCTCTCACGCGCCAAAGGTTCGGCTATCTGAACGTTAGGCGCGTTCCCTTGGTCGGCATCTTTTCTCCGGCAGCCCGTGCCGACGATGTGTATCAGAATCCCCGTGCCGACCAGCGATGCGATGGGGTGGACCCTGCCCCAGCGCCTCGGGAGGCGTTCGAGCAGCCGCGCGTCCTGCCGGGCCTCCTGAATCGTCGGGTAGGCGGGCGGCGCGTAGGTTTTCAGCGGTTTAATCGTCATCGGTTTCTTCTCCTAAAAGAGACTGCACAATCAGTGACGCGTAATTATACGGCCGGCTGGCCGCAGAGTCAAGCGCAAGCAAGGGTAACGGGCGGATGGGAAAATTCTGGAAATTTTCTCTTTTCATCATTGACTTTTGGGGGCGGAATGTGGTATGTTAAATTTTCTTTCTTCCGCGAGGAGGAACGACCGAGTGCTTTGTTCCGGCGTAGCGCAGTGGTAGCGCAGTTGGCTGTTAACCAATTGGTCGCAGGTTCGAATCCTGCCGCCGGAGCCATTTTTGAGGGACACGCTCCTGTTGCCGTCGGCAGCGGGGCGTTTTTTTATTTTCAATCCGCGCCATTTACGGTTTGAGGCGGCGGCGGGAATGTGGTATATTGAATTTTTTGCAAATGGTCAGCGAGTGGATACGAGAGTCATAGAGCAGCAAGGCTTCCGCCTGCTCCAGCAGATGGAGGAGACGTTGCAGACGGACATCTGGAAGGCGCAGCAGGTGACGCTGAACCGCACCGTCTGCCTTCAGATACTGAAGCCGGATTTCGCGCGGCACGGGGCGGAGCGCGAGCGTTTCCTCGCGATGGCGCGGTGCTTCGCGAAACTGAAGAGCGAGTCCATCGCGTCGGTGTTCGACATCGTGAGCGACGGCGACCTGCATTACGTCGTGATGGAGCATGTGGACGGCCCGACGCTGGAGGAGGCGCTCGCGCGCTCGGGCCCGTTCCCGCTGAAACAGATCCTGCACATCGCGTCGTCGCTGGCGTTCGGCCTCGAGCAACTGTGGGATTCCGCGCACGTCGTCCACCGCAACCTGAAGGGCGCGACGGTGCGCCTCGACCCGCGCGGCGTGGCGAAGATCACGGACTTCAGCCTGGCGTTCGTCTCGAGGCCCGGCATGGACACGGCCGAGATGGACGGCGGGCACATCGTCGGGGCGCCGTGCTTCATCTCGCCGGAATACGCGCAGGGGCAAAGCGCGCTGACGACGCAGTCGGACATGTATGCGTTCGGCGCGCTGCTCTATATGCTCGCCACCGGGCGCGCGCCGTTCGACACGCTGGACGCGGTCGAGATCCTCGAGAGCCACGTGCGCGCGCAGATTGTGCCGCCGCACCAACTGAACAGCCATATCCCCGTCGCGTTCTCGTGGTTCATCCACCGCCTGATGATGAAGAACCCCGTGAACAGGTACGCGGACTGGCGGGCGGTGCGCTATGACGTCAAGTGCCTCCTGAACGACCTGGAGCCGCGCTGCGTCCACCCGGACGAGGCGTACCTCAGCACGATCCTGATCGAGCCGATGCTCGCCGCGATGGCGGTGGGCGAGGCGGGGGACGAGGCGGGGCAGGAGAACGAGAGCGACACGCGCAAGTCCATCCGCCTGACGCAAAAGGCGCGGCACAGCGCACAGTGGGAGGATGAGCATAACCGCGACATCGCGCGGCACAACTTCCTGACGGCGGCCTTCATGTCGCTGCTCCTGCTGGCGTGGTTCGCGCTCCTGTTCTGGTATCGCGGCATTTGGCAGCCGTCGCGCCAAGCGGCGGGGGCAGCGCCGGACACGCCCATCGAGCAGGCCGCCGTCCCCGAGGCCCCGGACGACCCCGCGCCGCCAACGGCCGTCGCGCCGCCCGCCGCTGACCCTGCGCCGCCGCCCGCGCGCACGAACGCGCCCCCCGTGGCGGCGACGAACGCGCCGCCCGCGCCCGCGCCGGAGAAAACCGTCGAGATGCCGAAAGCGTTGCGCACCGCCGTCGCCGCGGACCTCAAGGCTGGCGCCGTCAGCATCGCGCGCGAACGCCTCGCAGAAGACACCACGCCCTTCACCAAGAAACAGGCCATGCTCGGAATCCTCGCCGCCGCGCCGACCGCAGAGAAACTGATCGAGTCCGGCGTCCGCGCGAAAATCGGCCGCTCGCTCTCCGTCAACTGGAAAGGCCGCACGCGCGACATGATCCCGCGCAGCATCGCCAACGGCATCATCACCATCGAGGCCTACGGGCGCACGCACGAAATCATAATCTACGAGCTGACGCCCGACGAGAAACTGGAGTTCGCCGCAGAGCCGAAGACCGAGGCCGAGCACCTGACCTACTGCCTCATGCTCATCGGCACGTCACGCCAAGGCGAGGTCGCGAAATTCGCCGCGAAATGCCCGCCCCTGAAAGACCTGATCATTCTGGCCGCGGCGAAATAAGCGGCTTGCCAACCACCAACGGAAAGGACGTATGCAAACGCAACTGGCCAAAGGGATATTCTGGGTGGGGTGTGTGGATTGGAACGTCCGCGACTTCCACGGCTACAGGACGGGCCGCGGCTCGACCTACAACGCCTATCTCGTCACCGCCCAACAGAACGCGCTCATCGACACGGTGAAGGCGAAATACGCGCCGGACTTCCTGGCGAACGTGCGCCGCCTCGTGCCGCTGGAGCAGATCGCCTACGTCGTCTGCAACCACGCCGAGCCCGACCACGCGGGCGGCCTGCCCGAGACCCTCAAGGCCTGCCCCAACGCGGCGGTCGTCTGCAACGCGAAATGCCAAGACGCGCTCGCGCGCCACCACGACACCACTGGCTGGAAGTGGCGCATCGTCAAGGACACCGACACCCTCCCGCTCGGCGGCAAGACGCTCCAGTTTTTCGACACCCCCATGGTACACTGGCCCGAGTCCATGGCCACCTACCTGCCAGAGGACGCCCTCCTCTTCTCCATGGACGCGTTCGGCCAGCACTACGCCTCCTCCGCCCACTTCGACGACGCCGCCGACATGGGCGAGGTCCTGCAAGAGGCCAAGACCTACTACGCCAACATCGTGCTGCCCTACGGCCGGCAGGTCGCGGCCGCGCTCGGGCGCCTGAGCGCGCTGAACCTCGCCATGGTCGCGCCCTCGCACGGCGTGATCTGGCGCAGCCACTTCGCGCGGATCCTCGCCTGCTACCAAGACTGGATGACCTGCAAGCCCGCCAAGAAAATCATCATCCTCTACGCCAGCATGTGGGACAGCACGCGGCGCATGGCCGACGCCATCGGCGCGGGCGCGGCAGAGTCCGGCGCGGACGTGAAAGTGATCGACGTCGCCGCGACGTCCGACACGGAAATCGTGACCGAGGTCATGGACTGCGCCGCATTCGCCGTCGGCTCGCCCACGCTCAACTCCGGCGTCATGCCCCGCATGGCCGCCACGCTCACCTACCTGCGCGGCCTCAAGCCCAAAGGCAAGTCCAGCCTCGCCTTCGGGTCCTACGGCTGGGCGCCGAAGAGCATCGACGAGATCACGCGCTACCTCACGGAGATGGGCGCCGCGCCCGTGCGCGAGCCCGTCGCCTGCCGCTTCGCCCCCGATGCCGCGACCCTCGACAACTGCCGCGCCGCCGGCCGCGCCCTCGCCGCCACCGCGACATGAACGGCCTCGCGCCACGATTATCCAACCTGTTTTTCACGAAACTATTGACTTGCTTTGCTCACGCAAAGCACGTATCTTACTGCGCATGAAAATTCTTGTCGTCGGGGGTGGCGGACGTGAACATGCCATCGCGTGGAGGCTGTCGCAGGATTCATGCAGGCCCGTTTTGTTTTGTGCGCCGGGGAACGCGGGCACGGCGGCGCTCGCGCAGAACGTGCCGATTCCCGCAGAGGACGTGCCGGCCTTGCTGGCGTGGGCAAAGGCGAACCGGCCGGACCTGACAGTCGTGGGGCCGGAGGTGCCGCTGTGCATGGGCATCGCGGACGCGTTCGAGGCGGAGGGCCTGCGCGTGTTCGGGCCGTGCAAGGCCGCGGCGCGCATGGAGGGGAGCAAGCTGTTCTCCAAGGAAATCATGACCGCCGCTGGGGTGCCCACCGCGCGGTCGCTGGCGTTCGCGGATGCGGATGCGGCGGTCGCCGCGCTGGACGGGTTCGCGCTCCCCGTCGTCATCAAGGCCGACGGGCTTGCGGCGGGCAAGGGGGTCGTCATCGCGCAGACGCGCGAGGAGGCCGCCGCGGCCATCCGCGCGATGCTCGTGGATGCGGTGTTCGGCAGCGCGGGTGCGCAGGTGCTGATTGAAGATTTCCTCGACGGCGAGGAGGCATCCATCCTCGCGCTCGTTGACGGCGAGAACGCGGTCATCCTGCCGTCGTCGCAGGACCACAAGCGGATTTTCGATAACGACCAAGGGCCTAACACGGGCGGCATGGGCGCGTACTCACCGGCCCCCGTCGTCACGCCCGACCTGCTCCCCGTCATCAAGGAACGCGTCATCCTCCCCGTCGTGCGCGAGCTGAAGCGGCGCGGCATCACCTACAAAGGCGTGCTGTACGCCGGGCTGATGATCGGCCCGCGCGGCATCAACGTGCTGGAGTTCAACGCGCGTTTCGGCGACCCCGAGACGCAGGCCGTGCTGCCGCGCATCGGCGGCGACCTCATCCCCGCGCTGGAGGCCTGCATCGACGGGACGCTGCACGACGGCTTAATCAACGTCCGCCCCGAGGCCGCAGCGACGGTCGTGATGGCAGCCGGCGGCTACCCCGGAAACTATGCGAAGGGCAATGTGATTTCAGGCTTGGGCAACGCCCTCCCCGACACCGTCGTGTTCCACGCCGGGACCGCGCTCAAGGGCGGCAGCGTCGTCACGTCGGGCGGGCGCGTGCTAGCGGTGACCGCGCTCAGCGCGGACCTCGAAACGGCCGTCGCCCGCGCCTACGAGGCGGTCGCAAAAATCAGCTTCGACGCTGCGCACTACCGCACGGACATTGCCCACCGCGCAATGAAGCTCTAAAACTCGAGAGCCCTGAAATGCCAAGGCAAGAGAGCAAAAGCATGAGAAGACGTGCTCGCGGCACCGCAGGAAAACAACGGGAGATGAAGAGCCCTGCGCGGCAGGGCGATGAGTGGTTTTGGGATACGCATGGAATGCCGGTGGCTCTTCGCGTCCGCCGCGCACCAATGGTAAGTCTGGGGGGATGAAGATGGATGCGCAGTCAGTTCCTATGGCGACAAAACGTATCGGGCGCGAGTTCCGTTTCCTGACGGAGACGGGCTCCACGAACCGCGACGCGGACGCGGCTGGCGCGGCCGGTGCGGCGGAGGGGTTGCTCATCGCGGCGGACACGCAGACCGCCGCGCGCGGGCGCATGGGCCGCGGCTGGTTCTCGCCGGTCGGCGTGAACCTCTATTTCTCGCTGGTGCTGCGGCCGGATGTCGCGCCGTCGTGCGCGGGATCGCTGCCGCTGGTCATCGGGCTGGCGGTCGCGGAGGCGCTGGCCGAGTGCGCGCCCGCGCTCCAGCCGAAAATCAAATGGCCCAACGACATTTACGTCAGCGGCCGCAAAATCTGCGGCATCCTCTGCGAGATGCAGCTCAAGGGCGGCGCCATCGATTACCTCATCGCGGGCATCGGCGTGAACGTGAACGTCACGGCCGACCAGCTGCCGCCCGAGCTCCGCGCCTCCGCGACCTCCATCGCCATCGAGGCCCGTGCGCCCCTGCCGCGCGAGAACGTGCTGGCCGCCATCCTCAACCGCTTCGAGCCGCTTTACGACGAGTGGCGGGCGTTCGGGTTCAAGGCCCTCGCCCAGCAGGTCAACCTGCTCGACCTCCTGCGCGGCAAGCCCGTCCGCATGGAGCTCTCCGGCATCCCCGCCGAAGGCATCGCCTGCGGCATCGCGCCCGACGGCGCATTGCTCCTGAAGACCGCCAAAGGCCTCGCCCCCGTCTATTCCGGCGAGGCGCATGTCACGCGCGTCGGCAGCGCGGTGTAATCTGTGCCAAGGTGGTGCGGGCATTCGCAATGCCGGGAGCGCAATGCCGGGAGCGCAGGGCTTCCGCCCTGCATCGTTGCCAAGGTGGTGCGGGCTGTATGCGCCCCTCCCTCCCCCCCCCCCCCCAAAAAAACACCCCGCGGCGGACCGCCGC
>WRJS01000094.1 GCA_009778475.1 Kiritimatiellota bacterium
TCTGCATGTCTCTCACACTCAGCAAACCGGCTCTCTTCGGCAAGGTAGTACCTGAACCCGTTTATCGTGTACCAGACAGTCTTAGTCGTGGAGACGGAACCATAAAGGAGGATATTCTGAGTGTTGGTAAAATCATACCCGACGAGCAGCACAAGCACCTTTGCCCTGTAGGTGATACCGTTTATCTCAAAACGCAAGGTCACCATCGCTGCGTCCCCTCCATAGTTGATAGCCATTGAGCTGTTTGATGCAGCGAGGTATTGCGCACTCTGGGCCATTGCATTGTCCGCTTCTTGCTGAAGGCCAGCGATATAGCCCCAAAAAAGCTGTTCTGCCTCCCCGCTGATATACTCGACATCTACCACTTGAGTGTAAGAAAGACCCAAATATTCCTCAAAACGGCTTTGGGCATAAACCTGCGCACTTTGATAGGTCTTGACCGGACACTGATCCTCTGTCGACCACTGGCCTTCATAGAGGTTATACGATGGGTCGGGTTGTGCGAATGTCATGTTGCCGACAATCCCGATTTGCGCGCTACCATCCGGCGCGCAAAGGAAGAATTCGCTCGTTGCCGGCGTATTAGCGCTTTGCATATTCCAATAGACCTGGCCGTTAGCCTGCCACCCAGCTGGCGCAAACGAGCGACTTGCCTCACAACCCAAGATGGGGTCATAGCACACTACACGCTGATACTGGACTGCCGAGCCATTCGCCAGCATCTGGTCCAAGTTTTGACCGACAGAGCCTCCCCCACCGCTAGAGCCGGTTGTCCCGCCAGTACTGCCATACCCGCTGGAGCTGCTGTTGAATCCTCCGATCAACCCGCTTACAAGACTGAACACAGCCACAAAACCGATTCCCAGCAGCACGGGGACCAGCACCATCATCACCGCCAGCGTCACGGTCTGACGGATGTTCGCCGCATTCTCGCTCTCGTTTTTCTCGCTCATTTCGGATCTCCTTAAAAACTTTTCTTGAACACCTGCTCCATCTCGGCGTTGCCCTTGACGCCGAACCAATGATCCACCCATGCGTGATAGGTGAAGGGGACGTTGTGCGCCTTCAGGATGTCGAACATATCCGTGACCCAGACCGCGCCGCCCTTCTCTTTCGTCATCGTGTGCTTGATCACGCCGAACTCGCCCAGATACACGGGCAGGTTCTTCGCCTTGGCGATGTTCAGGTAGGCGAGGACCTCGCGCTCCAGCGATGCCTTGTTGCGGACGCTGATGTTCTGCGCGGTGTGCCAGTCGAAGCGCACGCGGCACCCCGCGCCCTCGGGGATGCCCTCGCCGCGCATCCGCCCGCTCACGCGGTACGACCAGCCCTGCTCCAGCACGACGAACATTTTGTTCGCGGCGTAGTTGGCGGCCGCGGTCGTCCCCGTGAAGCCGACGGCGTTGTCCGCCTCGAGCATCCGCCCGCCTTCCTTCTCCTGCCAGAAATACCATCCCCCCTTGAAGGGCGGCCGGTACGTCGCGATGGCCGTCACCTCGCCGGCCGGGGATCTCTTCTCGAAGGTGATGCTGTCGAACCAGACCTTCCCCTCGCCGAGGCGGTCGAACTGGAACGCGGGCCTGCCGACGGTCGCGGCGGCCGTGTCGTCGATGGTCTTCCACACGCCCGTGTAATACGCCCAGTCGGTGGTGCCCTTGGGCAGGGCCGGGTTCTCGAAGGTCGCGCCCTTCCACACGTCACTGCTGAATTGCAGGAGGTTGGGGTCGGGGTACGCGCCGCCGTCGTTGTCCTTGAACCCCGGGATCCACGGCGCGTACTGGTGCGTGTACTCGATGGGGGCGTAGCAGTGGAACGTGAGCCCCCACTTGCCCGCGGGGTCGTCGATGAACACGAAATTCATCTCCGCGTCCTTCGCGTAGTTGCTCGGGATGATGCCGTTGATGTTCTCCACATAAATCAGGTGGTTGCGGTCAACCTCGCGTATGGCGTTCACCAGCCGCTGCGCGAGCGACTGCCACTGGTGCTTGCCCTTGGTGACGACGGGCTCGTTCACCAGATCGTAGGCGACGATCTGCGGCTCGCCCGCATACCGCCGCGCGATCTCGCGCCACAGCGCAATCAGGCGCTTCTGGTTCTCCTCCACATCCCACAGCGCGCCGCCCTCGGCGTTCGACTGGAAACCGCCCTGCGGCACATGCATGTTGAGGATGAGCCGTATCCCGTTCGCCTTCGCCCACGCAAGGTTCTGGTTGATGAAATCCCACCCCTCCTGCTTGTACTGGTACGGCGCGGAATCGCTCTCGAAAAACTTGTAACTCAAATAAAACCGCACGACATTCAGGCCGAGCTCGCGCATCCGCACATAGTCGGAAACATCGTTTTGCTTGAGGTTGACGCTCTCCTTCAGACTCCACACGTCGTTCCCCACCGCCACGCCGCGCAGCCACTCGCTCCTGCCGTCCCAGAACGCCGCCTGCTGGGCGCACGCGACAAACGGAACGAACAACATCGCCATGCACACTCTCTTCATCTTCGTCGCCTCCTCTACAGTTGATAAAAATCGAAAATCGTTTTGGGCGCGTCCTCTTTCGGCGCGTCCCCTTTCGGCGCGTCCTCCGCAGCCCCCCCCTGAGGCGGCGGCTCGGGGACCGGCGGCGCCTGCTTCGCCGCCTCTGCGGCGGCCTCCGCCTTCCGCTCCTCCGCAAGCGCGGCGGCCTCCTCCGCCTCCTTCCTCCGCTGCCCGGCCTGGACCTCGGCCTCCTCGGCCTCCGCCCGCCGCTTCACGGCCAGCGCCTCGGCGGCATCGGCATCGGCCTTCTTCTTCGCGGCCAGCGCGGCCGCCGCATCCGCCTCCGCCTTCTTCTTCGCGGCCAGCGCGACGGCCTCCGCCTCCGCCTTCCGCACCGCGGCCAGCGCGGCCGCGCGCGCCTTCGCCTCGCGCTCGACCTGACGTTTCGCCTCCACCGCAAGCGTCAGCGTGTCGGCCTTCCGCGCATACTCGACGACCCCGCGCAAAATCGCCGTCACGCACGCCTCCTGCCATTGCGGGGTCAGCATCTTCCGCGCCTCCGCCGCGTTCGACAGGAACCCGACCTCCACCAGCACCGCAGGGCAGCAGGCCTCGCGCAGCACGAAAAACGACTGCCGTTTCAGCCCGCGGTCCGGCGCATCCGTATCCGCCAGCGCAAGGTGCTTGTGCATCGCATAGCCCAGCAGCGTGTTGTGGAAATCATTCGTGTTGCCGATCTGGAACCCCCTGGGCTTGCTCCCCTCCGGCGTACCCGCGAACCCCGGCGGCGGCAGGACATACGTCTCCACGCCGGACGCGCCCTTGTTGTCCGCGAAGTTCACGTGGACGCTCACGAACACATCCCCCTTCGCCTCACGCGCCACCTGCGCCCGGCCCTCCAGCGACACCTCCACGTCGTTCGTGCGCGTGTGGATCACGGTCATGCCCATCTCCGCCAGCCGTTGCCCCACGCGACGCGCCAGCGCCAGCGTCAAATCCTTCTCCAGCGTGTCCGGCGCGCGCGAACGCGCACCGCTGTCCGGACCGCCGTGCCCCGCGTCCAGCACCACCCGCAGCGGCTTGATGGCGTTGCAATCCGTCGGCAGGATGGACAGCGCAAGGAAGTCCAGGTCCACCGCGGCCATCCGCCACTCCCCCGCCTTCACGCTGCCGTCCGGCGCGGCGTTCAGCAAAACCACCGTGCCATCGACCTCCGCCCTGCGCCGCCCCTGATAGAAGCGCACGACATGCGCCGCGTTCGACAGGCACACGGAATCACCGTCCCAGTCGTAATCCGCGAACCCGAGCGCCCCCTGCACCTGCCCCAGCGTCCGCAACGCCTCCGGCGGCTGCGCCACGGTCAGCGTCGCGAAAAGGCACGCGACCGCCACCGACCACCATCGACCGCCAAACGCTTCCCGTCTCCCGTTTTCAGTTTCCAGAACCAAAGTTAAATCCTGTTAATCCTGTCAAAAAAACAATAGTGCTATTTTGATTTTACCACAATGGACACAATAGGTTTCACAATGGTCACTATTTCCCAAGAGATTGCCATAGTGTCTATTGTGAAACCCATTGTGCCCATTGTGGTAAAATTTATCCTGCCGAGGACACAATCCTGTCTAGCCCCGCGTCGCGGCCACGACCCCCCGGAAATACCCGATGGACTCCGCGATGCCCGCCAGCAGCAGCGTCGCGTCATTCATGTCCTTCTCATACTCCAGGCTGCACGCGCCCGCATAACCCACCTTGCGCAACGCGCGCACGACGCCCGGCATGTCGATCTTCCCGCGCCCCATCTGCGTGGTCGCGCCGGACTTCACCGCCGCCGTCACGTCCTTGGTGTGCATATCATGGAGCCGGTCCCCATACTTCAGGATGGCCTCCACGGGGTCCTTGCCGTCACGCAACTCATGGCCGATGTCGAGGCACAGCCCCACGCGCTTGTCCATGTCCTTGATCAGCGCGATCGCGCTCTCCGCGTTCGGGAACAGATCCGGCATGTCAGGCCCGTGGTTGTGGATGGCGTACTTCATGTCGAACTCCTTCACCAGCCCGTTGACGACCTCCAGCAACGCCGCCGAACTCACGCGCTTGTTGTCCTTCATCTCGAACGGCACGCCCACGACGACCTTCACGCCCACGCGCTTCGCGTACTCGAACGCCCGCCTCGCCTCATCCGCGCTCCCCATGTAGATCGGCCCGACCCCGTACCCCGTCACGCCCGCGGCCTTGCACTTCGCGTGGAACGCCGCGACCGCCTCCTCCGTGCTGTTCAGCGGCAGGTGGAAATCCTTGATGCACAGGTAATGCACATCCACCTTCCGCATCATCTCCAGCGTCTCATCCAGATTGAACTTGTTGAACGTGTACCCCGCGACGGCGATGCGGAACGGGTCCGCCACCCCTGCCCCAGCGGTGGACTGCGCCTGCGCGGTTGGCGCGAGCAGCGCGGGTGCCGCCGCGGCCGCCGCAATCCCCAACCCAGTCTCCTTGAAAAACGAACGACGTGTAAACATGATTTTCCTCCCAAACGGTAAAACCCAAATTATTGTCCACTTCGCGCCGAAAGTCAATGACGTTTTCAGTTTCATGTTTGACAATCCACAAGAGAAGAGCGTATGCTATGGGATATGAATATGAAACTTTTTTTGTCGTTTACGGTTGCGGCGTTGATGCAGTCGGTCGTCTGGGCGGAGGGGGCGTTCGAGGGGTGGGCGCTGAACAGCGGGCGCGGGGAGGACTCGGGCGAGGCCTTGATGGTCGAGGGGGACGGGAAGTCGGATAACGCGTGGCTGTCGCCGCCGATGACGTTTGAGGTGGGGGGGGCGTACCGTCTGCGTTTCCGCGCGCGGTCGGAGGGCGCGGGCGGGGGGACGGTGGTGTGCGGCATACCGTCGGTGAATGTGGACATCGGTGTGCCGGGCGCGGAGTGGACAGAGTACAGCCATGTGTTCGCCGTGCCGGGGGCGGCGGGTGACGCGGTGAAGGAGCCGTTGCGCTTGGGGCAGTGGACGATGGCGGGGAAGGCGTTTTTCAAGGATGTGAGCGTTGCGCCCATGACGCCTGTGTATGCGCGGCGGGGTGATGTGGCGTTGGGCGAGGGGGAGCGCATCGACGGCAAGGTCTATACGTTCAACGCGCCGTTCGGGACGGAGTGCCGCAACCACAGCCGTCCGCTGGCGGCGGCGACGGCGACGTACAACTCGACCCGCTGGTGCCTTGGCGATGGCACCTCGTTCACGTATCGGCATGAGGTGGGCGGGCGGCGGTTGCTTTCGGCGCGGGTGGGGGTCACGGTGGGGTATCACCGCGCGGGCCGTGCGGTCGTGGAGGTGTCGGGGGATGGCGCGGCGTGGCAGGAGGTGGGCGCGGTTGACAAGGTGGGGGCGGTGAGCGCGGAGGTGCCGGCGGCGCTGTTCCCTGCGGGGTCGGTGCTCGTGCGGGTGCGCGGGGAGGGCAGGCCCTGCACGTTGCAGGTGTACGGCTACACGTTCTCGGCGGAGGTGGACGGTGCGCCGCTGTCGCTCGTCGGCTCGACGCAGTACCTTGAGATCTTGAAGCGGCCGGAGCGCGAGGGCATGAAGGTGGAGGTCGTCGAGGTTGCGGATTTAATCCCGGATGGGACGCCGAAGAAGGCGGTGTTGCGCGTGACGCTCGCGGAGGGGATGAGGCTGGCCGCGAGCATGTTAACAAAGGGGAGAAGCGCGTCGAGTGTTTCAAGTAAAAGCACCGTACAGCAATACCGGCCCGGAACGCACACCGTGGAGATTCCTTACGAGGATGCCCCGAGGTGCGGGGAATATGACGTGACCGTCACGCTGGTGGATTTGGAGGCGGCGAATAAGGAGAAGGTTTTCGAGGCGCGGGTGCGGATGAGCGTGCCTGCGTTTTACGATGCGAGTTACGGGATGCTGCTGCCGTGCGCGGATGAGGGGGTCGCGCTGTGGCGGGCGTCGTCGGGGTGGAAAGTGCCGAGGCATCGTGCATTGCCAGGCGCGAAGATGGAGGCGCCCGAAATGAAGCTGGCGCAAGCGGACGCGCTTGAAATGAGGCTGGCGCAAAACGAGTGGGAGGCGACGCAGCTGGTGGTGTCGCCGAAGCGTGACCTCGCGAACGTGCGGGTGCGCGTGGAGGGGCTTGACGGGTTGCGGGCGGAGGTGCTGCGCGTAGGATATGTGCCGGTGGCACAGCGCACGGATGCGACGGGTGTGCTGGCGGATTGGCCCGACCCGCTGTTGCCGCAGGAAACAATTAGGAATGAGGAATTAGGAATTAGGAATCAGGAGAACCAGCCGTTCTGGATTCGCGTGTTCGCGCCGAAGGGTGTGCGGGCGGGTGCGCGGGCGGGGCTGCACGTCGGGCGCGTGGTGGTGGAGGCGGACGGTGTGCTGGAGGAGGTCGCGCTGAAGGTGTTCGTGTATGGCTTCGCGCTGCCCGATGTGATGACGTGCGAGACGGCGTTCGGGTTCGACCCGCGGATGGTGTGGCGTTACCACAACGTGAAGGACGAGGCGCAGCGGCGCGAGGTGCTGGACAAGTACCTGCGCGCGCTGGCGGATCACCGCATCTCGCCCTACAACCCCGCGCCGATGGACGGGTGGAGCGTGACATGGACGGGGCTGCCGCCGTGGGACGGGGGGACGGTCGAGGACGGTGCGCTGGTCGTGCGCGACGCGAGCGAGACGGCCTGCGTCTCGGCGAGCCACAAGGGCAATTTCGCCATCCCCGCGAAGGGTCTGAAGGTCGCGTTCAAATACAGGACGGAGCAGACGCCCGACACGCTCTTCACGCTGCGCCACTTCGACGGCGGCGGCGCGTGGATGAGCGGGCGCAACAACGACACGCGCCTGCCCGCCGCAGCGGAGTGGACCGCGCACGAGACGACGGTCACGCGCTTCCCCGAAGGCGCGGCGGCGGTCAACCTCACGTTCTGGGGCGCGGGGTGGCAGGAGCCGGGGCGGCAGGTCGGCACGACGTTCGTGAAGGACGTTTCCGTGATTGATCTGTCCACGGGCCGGGAGCTGATCGCGCCGGGTGCGCTCGCGCCGTTCGACGCGTCGAAGGCGCAGCCCGTGTTCGACTGGGCGCGATGGGACGCGGCGATGGAACACGCGCTCACCAACTACCATTTCAACACGTTCCAGATCGGTCTCGCGGGGTTGGGCGGCGGCACGTTCCATTCGCGGAGCGAACCCACGTTCATGGGCTACGCCGAGGACACGCCCGAATACCACGCGCTGTTCGGCAAATACGCGGCGGGCATCGAGGCGCACCTGCGCGAGAAGGGCTGGCTCGACAAGGCCTTCGTCTATTGGTTCGACGAGCCCGCCGAGAAGGACTACGCCTTCGTGATGAACGGATTCAGCAAGCTGAAAAAATACGCGCCGGGGCTGCGGCGGATGCTCACTGAGAAAGTTGCGGAAGGGCTCGTCGGCGGGCCGAATGTGTGGTGTCCGCTCACGCCGTCGCTCAACGTGCCGCTGTCCGCGGGCCGCCGCGACGCGGGCGATGCGTTCTGGTGGTACGTCTGCTGCGGGCCCAAGGCGCCGTATGTCACGGAGTTCATCGACCACCCCGGCACCGAGATGCGCCTGTGGCTGTGGCAGACATGGCAAGAGCGCGTCAGCGGCATCCTCATCTGGGAGACGGTCTATTGGACGAGCTCGGCGGCCTACCCCGACCCCGCCGCGCCGCAGAACCCGTACCTCGACCCCATGTGCTGGGAGAGCGGTTACGACGCAGGCCCCGGCACGAAGCAGCCGTGGGGCAACGGCGACGGGCGTTTCCTCTACCCGCCCCTTGCCGCCGCCGACGGCCGCCCCGCCGCGCCCGTCCTCGCCGCGCCCGTGGACAGCATCCGCCTCGAGATGCTTCGCGACGGCATCGAGGACTACGAATATTTCGTCATCCTCAAGCGGCTCCTCGCCGAGAAAAAACCCACGCTCCCCGCCGCCCGCCACGCCGAATACGAAGCGCTCCTCACCGTCCCCGAAGAAGTCTCCGCGTCCCTCACCAGCTTCACCCGCGACCCCGCCCCGATGGAACTCCACCGCCACCGCCTCGCGCAAGCGATCGAGGAGCTACTGGGGAGGAATGAGAAATGAGGAATCGGTGGCGGGCGAGTGTCCTCACTGCGGGTGCGCGATGTCGTCAGGGGTCAGATAGACGACGGGCGGGTGCTGCCGTTGTAGATCCCGCAAGGGAACGGAATCCGCATGAGGCACGACGAACCTCATACGCGCACTTTTCTTGGTCCCGTTGAACATACCGCCGCCTTTGCGAACCAGAGTGAATTCCTTGTTTGGGAATGGGGTCTTGTATTGCTGCGACCACCGTATGGGTTCGTCAGGGTCGCCGAGCGCATTCAGGCGTAACGACGAGCAGTCCACGTTGCGCGTCACGAGCACGGGGGTGGAATCCGCCATCTCCTCGCGGATGTTCCCCATGATGCACCACATATTGTTCTCCGACCGCAGCCGCCCCGTCCCTTCCATTGCACGGACACCGGCCCCCGCCAACTTGGAATAGTCAAACCCAGCGACATACGGGCTGTGATCGGGCATCCCGAGGTGCGCCCCGTCATACAACTCGTAAAAATAGTCCGTGCTGTTCTGAAAGGTGCACCACGCGATGTCCTCCAAACCAAGGGGATGTTTCAAATCGTCTTCGGTCAACACCGTCTTGGGCCACACGCTCGGGAGTCCCAGCGGCTCGCGCTCCGTGTTCGCCCCGACAATCGCGATGTAAATGTCCCTCCCGCGCGCACCCGTTGCCGTTATCCCGGCACGCCACATCGCGGACCTAGATTGCGCGACAAGCACGGAGAAAAAAAGCAACGCGACGACGACCACAACGATCAACCCCGCCAGCGAAAATTTCTGTTTGCCTTCCGATGCCATAACAACCTCCTGATGTTCTATCCTGAATGCGTTACTCGCGCCGCGTCACAGAGCATCCCGCACTTCCGCTCATAATCATCCCCTACCCCGTCACCCGTGATGGAAATCCATCCGGTCCCAAGGCTGGGATTCAGGGGTGGGCTGGCGGCCCTCCCGGATGGACTTCAGCATCCACGCCATGTTCTCGCCCAGCACGCGCATCTGCTGCATGCCCTCGCGGTCGAGCCGCGCCTCGCCGGGCAGGAACCCGTGCACGGCGTTCCAGTATTGCGACGACACCACCGGCATCTTGGAGATGGTGAAATACTTGTTGAGCCGGTCGAACGCCGCGCTCGCGCCCCCGCGCCGGCACGCCACCACCGCCGCCGCAGGCTTGAACGCATAGAGCGAGCTCTTCATGAAAAACACGCGGTCCAGCACCGCGCACAACGCGCCGTTCGCACAGGCGTAATACACGGGCGATCCGATCACCACCCCGTCCGCCGCCGCCATCTTCTCGATCAAGGCATTCGCGATGTCATCCGCGAACACGCACCGCTGCGTCTCCGCGCACTTCCCGCACGCAACGCACCCATGCACCGCCCCCGCGCCAAGCTGGAAAAACGCCGTCCCCACGCCGTTCGCATTCAACGCCCCCGCGACCTCGCTCAGCGCGGCATACGTGTTCCCCTCCGCACGGGGACTCCCATTCACCAACAAAACGTTCATACGCCCTCCTCAATGGAAAAGGATAATGTTACCGATTCCACACGGCTTGTCAACGCAATTTCTGGAAAATAATAGGCGCAAATTCCGTCACTTGCAAATTGACTTCAACGGGGCATTAGGTCTATACTACATTTTATATCAAACACGAAACGGGATGCGCGACAGATGAGCCAAAAGAATACGATAGAAGTGATTGCCCGAGGGGTCTGCGTGATGGACGGGCAGATCCTGCTGTGCCACGGGAACAAGTCCAAGCGCACGTACCTGCCCGGCGGGCATGTCGATTTCGGCGAGACCGCGCGGCAGGCGCTCGTGCGCGAAATCGACGAGGAGATGGGGCGCAAGTCCAAGGCGGGCCGCTTCCTCGGGTGCTGTGAACACGCCTTCATCCAGAAGGGCAAGCCAAAAGCCGAAATCAACCTCGTGTTCGAGCTGGCCGTCGAGGGCGTCTCGCCGGAGGAACCCGTCAAGGCCGCCGAGGACTGGATCGGCTTCACATGGCACCCGCTCGCCAAGATCGCGGACGCGCGTTTCGAGCCCGCCGCGCTCGGCGCACAACTCGTAACATGGCTTTCACAGCAAGCAGCGCACATCGAATCCCAACAGCTTCACATAACTAGAAACTAGCAACTAGAAACTAGAAACTAATAGAAACTAGAAACTAAACCCAAAGGCTTCCCCCATGAAAAGACGTGACTTCATCAAGACCACAGGCGCGGCGGCGTTGTTTGCCGCATGCCCGCGCCGCTGCCGCGCCGCAGATGACATCGAGCATGTCATCGTTGAGTTGAGCAACCCTGCCATCGCCTACAGCCCCGGCAAGTGCGAGGAGTGCGGCGACTGCCTGGCCGTCTGCAAAGACGAGATGGGCGTGTGGGGTTCCTTCGACCTGACGAAAACGAAATCGCGCCCCATCTGCATCCACTGCGGGCAATGCACGGCCGTCTGCAAATACGCGGCCGTCACCGCGCGTCCCGAGCAGAAAGCCGTCGCGACCGCCATCGCGGATCCTGATGTTTTCGTCACCGTCTCCACCGCCCCCTCCGTGCGCGTCTCGCTCGGCGAGTGCTTCGGGGCCGACCCCGGCACGAACGTCGAGGGGCAGATCGTCGCCGCCCTGCGCAAGCTCGGCGCGAACGCGGTGTTCGACACCACCTTCGGCGCAGACCTCACCGTCACCGAAGAGGCGTCCGAGCTCCTGCGCCGCGTCAAGGAGAAGCGCGTCCTGCCGCAGTTCACCAGCTGCTGCCCCGCGTGGGTGAAGTTCGCGGAGACCTTCTACCCCGAGTTCATCCCGAACCTCTCCACCGCCAAAAGCCCCATCGGCATGCAAGGGAGCGTCATCAAAACGTGGTTCGCAAACAAGCGCGGGCTCGCCCCCAAAAACATCTTCAACGTCGCGCTCACGCCCTGTACCGCCAAGAAGTTCGAGATCCGCCGCCCCGAAATGGAGGTTGACGGCGCACGCGCGACTGATGCCGTGCTGACCGTCCGCGAGCTCGCCCAGTGGTTGAAACAAGCGGGCATCAACCCCCTCACCCTCGCCCCCGAGCCTTACGACGACCTGATGGGGCGCGGCTCCGGCGCGGGCGTCATCTTCGGCAACACCGGCGGCGTGATGGAGGCCGCGCTGCGCACGGCGCACTTCTACGCGACCGGGCAGAACCCGCCTGCGGCGTTCCTGGACTACGCGCCTGTGCGCGGCATGGGCGGCGTGCGCTCCGCGCGGGTCGAGGCGCTGAACCTCAACGTCGCCATCGTCCACGGCACCGCCAACGCCCGCAAGCTGCTCGCGAAGATCAAGGCCGGCGAGGCGCAGTACGATTTCATCGAGGTGATGGCCTGCCGTGGCGGGTGCATCGGCGGCGGCGGCCAGCCCCGTACCGCCATACCCCCGACCGACGCGGTGCGCCAGGCCCGCATCAAAGGCCTTTACACGCTCGACACCGGCGCCGCCAAACGCCTCAGCCACGAGAACCCCCAAGTGCAAACCCTCTACAAGGACTTCTTCGACGCCCCCCTCAGCGAGAAAGCCCACCGCCTCCTCCACACGACCTACACCGACCGCTCCCCAGATTTAGGTTAGGAACGCCGATTACGCCCGGCAGAAAAACGGACGAATAATCTCACACAAAGGCACAAAGGCCACAACGTGTTTCGGACAGGATTTGAAACCGAATTCTTAAATTCACCCCCCCCCTCTGCGTCCCTGCGCCTCTGCGCGAGAAAAAAACGGAGGTTTATTTTTGACAGGATTAACAGGATTTTACAGGATGACTTTTAACCACGATGGACACAATGGTTTTCACAATAGGCACAACAATAGTGTCCATTGTGCATTCTATTGTGTCTATTGTGGTTAACGAAAACGGAGGTTTATTTTTGACAGGATTAACAGGATTTTCCTGTTTGCCTGTGTTCCTATTAATCTAATGAAAATGGAACAACACCATATTAAAATACTTCCACTCCGCTGCGATACGTCCTATAATCTATGGGATTGTGAAATTGTCAATGGAGGTTTGGGGATGAGGAAGTTTGTGTGTGTTCTCGCGGCGGCGCTGGCGGGTGTCGCGGCGGCGGACCCTTACGGTATCTGCGCGCACGTGGGCGGGCATGAGTTCGCCACGCGCGAGAAGGCGTTCGCGCTGATGAAGGAGGCGGGCATCGGGTATGTCCGCGCGGATTTCGCGTGGGACGGCATCCAGCGGAATGCGGAGTCGTGGAACTATGAGCGGCTGGACGCGCTGATGGCGAGCGTGGAGGCCGCGCAGATGCGTATCCTCCCGATCCTCGATTACAACGCGTCGTTCGCGAACCCGGCGTGGCGGCACGTTGACCTGTGGCTGCGTTATGTGAGCAACACGGTGTCGCGCTATCAGGCGCGGATACCCGTGTGGGAGGTCTGGAACGAGCAGGACATCAATCAGTTCTGGAAGGACCCGAACCCGACGAATTATCTCGCGCTGCTGAAGCCGACGTATGCGATGGTCAAGGCCGTCAACCCGAGGCTGCAGGTGGCGGTCGGCGGTTATGCGGGCATCCCGCTGGACTACATCGAGGAGCTTTACAAGCTGGGCGGAAAGGACTGTTTCGACATCATGAACATCCACCCGTACAGCCACCCGACGCCGCCGGAGGCGGACTTGGAGCAGCGCGTCCATGGCCTGCGTCAGGTGATGGAGAAGTATGGCGACGCGAAGAAGCCCATCTGGGTGACGGAGCTAGGCTGGCCCACGCAGAAGCAGCGCCTCGCCGTGCCGGGGATGCTGCGCGGCGCGTTCGCGCAATTGAAGAAGGACCCCGCCGCGAAGTGGCGCGTGCTGGCGGTCTGCGACCCGCACCTGCCGGCCGGCGCGTGTGTCTCGCAGGGCGGGCTGGAGGATGAGCTCCAGCAGCCCGTGCGGCGCGTGACGTTCGATGAGCTGCTTGCCGCGCTCGACGCGGACCCGCCCGATGCGGTCGTCCTGCCCGTCAACGAGTCGTTCCCGGCGGACGAGCGGATCGTCCGCTATGTGCGCGACGGCGGCGTGCTGGTGTCCATCGGCGGGATGCCGTTCTACTACGGCTGGACGCGCGACCCGAGCGGCGCGTGGCGGCAGGACAAGTCCGTGCGCACGGGCGACTATCTCGCGCAGCTTCGCATCGACGGCGAGGCATGGTGGTACAAGCGCGGCTACGCCATCCCCGAGAAGATGACCGTCTCCGGCTTCGGCAAGGACATCACGTGCGAACGCTTCCTCCGCCCCAGCACCGCGATGAAGCAGGGAGACAGCTTCATCCCGCTCATGAGCGGCGTCAAGGACGGCTACAACGGCGTGGGCGCGGCCATCATCAAATACGGCAGCGACATGAAAGGCGCGGTCGTCGTCTCCGCCCTCCGCGAGAGCGGTATGCGCGGCAGCACCGAGGACGAGCAGGCCCGCCTGAACACCCGCGCCAACCTGATGCTCCTGCAGATGGGCATCGCGCAGATTTTCAACTACGAGTTCCACGCCCCCGAGTCCGACGACCTCGACCAGGAGAGCCACTTCGGGATCGTCCACAAAGACCTCTCCCCCAAGCCCGCCTTCCACGCTTACAAGACCCTCACCACGCAACGCCCCAAGGACGCCGCCGCCGTGGACGCGCCGTGGCAGAGCGTTGACGGCGCACTCTACTTCCCGCAATGGAAAACGCCCGACGGCAAGCAGGGCGGCGCAATCTGGGCGTACAAGCGCAAAGGCAACGCCAAGCTCACCTTCGCGTCGCCGCGCATCAAGCTCACCTCCTACCTCGGCGCGGAAATCAAAGGCGACTGGCGCGGCAGCACCTGCACACTCCCCCTCGACGACGCGCCCGTCTATTTCAGCGGCGGCGCGCTCGTCTCCGCCGAGTTGTAGAGAGAGAGACCAGAGATAGGCGAGGACGGAAGAGGTTTCACACAGAGCCACAGAGATGCACAGAGGAAACGCGATGAGTAGAAATGAGTTGCAGGATTGTTTTTTGAATCAACCTCAAATCTAAAATCCATAAATATGTTCCCGCACCTCTACGTCCATGTGCCGTTCTGCGCCAGCAAGTGCCGCTACTGCGGGTTTTATTCGGTGGCGGCGGGAGATGGCGCAGACAGCGTACCGCGCCTCACGATGCCGTATCCGCACGGCGAAGCGCCGTGCGCTACCGTGCAAACGGTGTACATCGGCGGCGGCACGCCGACGGTGCTGGGCGCAGAGGGTCTGTCGCGCCTGGCGGACAACTTGAAGGCGGCGTTCCCGCTGGGCGAGGTCGAGGAGTGGACGGTCGAGATGAACCCCTCGGGGGTCACGCCTGAAGTGCTCGACGCATTGCGGCGGATGGGCGCGAATCGCGTGAGCATCGGGGTGCAAAGTTTCTGCGATGACACGCTCCGCCGGACCGGGCGCGGGCATTCGGCGGAGGATGCCGTCCGTGCGGTGCGGATGGCGCAGAGACACGGTTTCGGCAACGTGGGCATTGACCTTATCGCGGGGTTGCCGGGCGTGACGCAGGACGAGTGGCAGGGGACACTCGGGCGGGCGCTGTCGCTGAGCGTGGCGCACCTGTCGGTGTATGCGCTGAGCGTGGAGGACGGCACGCCACTGGCGCGGCAGGTGGCGGACGGGCAGTGCGTGCTGCCTGACGACGAGGCGCAGCTCGACGCACTCGCGCTGGCGGAGGAGGCGCTCACACGCGCAGGGTTGGGGCGCTACGAGATTTCCAACTACGCGTTGCCGGGCTCCGAGTGCCGGCACAATCTCGGCATCTGGCGCGGCAACGACTTTCTGGGGCTTGGCCCCTCGGCCGCGTCGCGGATAGGGCGCGAGCGCTGGACGAACCCGAGAAGCCTTGACAAGACGTTGCCCGTTACGCGTGAACAACTGGACGAGACGGACGATGCGCTTGAGCGAGTGATGTTCATGCTGCGGCTGCACGAGGGCTTCGACCCCTTCGCGGCGGCAAAGCGGTTCCCCGTGCTGGCGGCTCTGGCGGATACGTGGGAAGCGCGGCTGGAGAGGCTGGCGCAACAGGGCGCCGTCGAGCGCGGCGGACTACGCTGGCGGCTCACGCCAAGGGGCCGTGAAGTGTGCGATATGGTCATAAGGGAATTGATAGCGTAAACCTGTCCTAAAACCCGCGCTCCCGCAAAAGACTTTTCATCAATGCGCAATCTGGGTCGAGGTCACAACCTGAAATGAACCGCGAAAGACACGAAAGGCGCGAAAATTCATGAGCACTTTTTATTGGGGGGTAAATCTTTTTTGCGTATTGTAAAATACAGATGACGGGATAGAGGATTACCCTGTTTGGATAGGCGTGATATGGAGGGCGAGACAGGGGGCCCCATTGGCGCGGCGTGCGACCAATGGGGATGGAGGGCGAGGCAGGGGACCCTATTGGCGCGACGTGCGGCCAATGGGGCAGGAAGCCGCAATGTCTAACGGCTCGCGAGGACGCCCGCCCCCCCTCCTGAAATCTTTATTTTTTAGGACACTAGGCGGGTAATATCT
>WRJS01000095.1 GCA_009778475.1 Kiritimatiellota bacterium
CGTTCGCGGCGGGTCTCATGGCGTGCGCGCAATACGCGTCCGCGCAGAACTGCGCTTACACCCTCACCAAGGATGTTTCAACGTTCATCGCCACGCGGGACGCGGACGGTTCGACCGTCCTCGCCAACGCGGTCGTCAACAATGTCATCACCGCCATCAAAGATGACGCGGCGGGGAACGATTGCACCATCACGTTCGGCGCGGGCGGCAACACGCTTTACCTCGACAGCACGGCGATCATGGTGTTTAACGGTTCGCCGTGGGGACACCTCACGCTTCGCGGTTCCGTTTCGGGCGCCGCCGCCCAGACCCTCCAAATCGGGGGTTCCGCGTCCGTGACGTGCGAGGCGGACGTTACCAACACCGCCGTCAACGGCACCGCAATCTCTTACGCGATAACCGGAACGCTTGACATCGTCGGCGGGACGGTTTCGGCGACGTTGTCGGGCGGGCGCGCTATTTACCACGGCAGTTCCGGCACGGTGACGGTGCGCGGCGCGGCGACGGTCACGTCCTCCTCCGCCGATGCCCCAACGATTTATGTATATGTCGCCAACGGCACGTTGAACCTTTACGGCGGCACGGTGCAGAACACCGGGGGCGGGCTCGCGGTTCAAAAATTACCTTCGGGGACGTTCACCCGCACCGTCAAACTGGGCAACGCCCCGAACGTCATCGGCGCCATCCGCGCACCGGAAAACAACATCGTCGTCAACGATTCGGGAAGCGACGCGTTCAATCCCGGAAGCAAGGTGTACACGGTCGAGACACACGGGTCTTACACGGAGGGCGCGTCCCGCGCGGTGCTCGGCGGCGCGGCGTTCGCCGGGAATTTCGCCTACGTGAACGCGGGGTATGTCCTTGCGCCGGACGGCGACGATTTGATACGGACCCCCACGGGTTCGGCGACGGCATACGCCTACACCCTCACCAAGAGCGGTGCAACATACATCATCACGCGCGACGAAGACGGATCGGTCGTCAGTTACAACCCAACCATTCACGCCGCCATCAACACCGATCTCAACTATGATGTCGGGGGGAACGACTGCTCCCTCACGTTCGGCGCGGGCGGCAACACGCTGTATCTCGGCACGGATTTCATGAACATCGGCGAGGGTTTGGGGCATTTGGCGCTCCACGGTTCCGTTTCAAGCGCGAGCGATTTCCGCACCATCGTGGTCAACCACGTTCACATCGTGTGCGACGCGGACATCGCCAATACGTCGAGCGCCAATACGACGGACGGCAGGAACGCGCTCCAATACAGCGGGAACAGGTCGTTTGACATTGTCGGCGGCACAATTTCGTCGTTGAACGGGCGGGCGGTCCTTTACGAAGGTTCGGGCGTTTTGACCGTGCGCGACTCGGCGACGATCACCACCGCCCGCGCCGATGCCCCCGCGATTTACGTCAAGTATTTCAACAACCTGCATATTTTTGGCGGCACGGTGGAAAACACCGCCGGAGGTCCCGCGGTTTTTAAAGAGGGGCTTTCCTCAGGTTTTTACAACAGCCCTGTCATGCTGGGCAAGGCCCCGGTCATCACCGGCGTAATCCGCGCGCCGGAACGTTTGATCGCCGTCAACACTTCGGGCGCGAATGCGTTTGATCCCGGCAGCGCGGTGTACGCGGTTGAAATCACACCCACTGCCGTCGTCGGCGGCACGACGATCGCGGTGGTGGACGGCGCGGACTTTTCCGGCAATTTCATATCCGCGACGCCGGGCTTCCGTTTGGCGGCAGGCGGCAACAATTTGGTTTTGTTCGGGGAGGATTATTTGTACACCGTCAGCGGGAGCGGCGGGAATTTCACCGCCACACGCGACGCGGACGGCACGACCGTCGGCACGGCGAACTCGCCCGTCCAAAGCGTCATCGACGCCGTCAAGACGGATGCGGACGGCAACGCCTGCGTCATCACTTTCGGCACGGGCGCCGCGCTTAACATCGCCTCGGCGAGCATGACGTTCGACGGCGGTTCCGGCGGCGACGACTGGGGACGCATCACGTTCAGGGGCGCCGTCACAAGCGCGCACCCCAACCAAACCCTTCTCGTCCAAAACGGCGTGTCCGCCACCTGCGACGCGGAGATTGCGAACACGGGATCCGGCAACGTGATCCTTTGGACGAGCGCGGGGACGCTCGATGTGTCCGGCGAGGGCGCGGTCTCGGGCGACGCGGGCATTGACAACACGGGCGCCGGAACGGTCAACATCCACAACGCGAGCGTCGCGGCGACAGGTTTCGGCGGCTCCGGCATCGTCAATTCCGGTACGGGGACCTTGAACATTTACGGCGGCGAGGTTTCGGCGGCGGGCGACGGCGGCGCCGCCGCCATACACGGTTTCAGCGGCACGGTCAACGTTTACGGAGGGACGGTCTCGGCGACGGGTTCCGGCGGAATCGGCTTGTATGATTTCGGGAGCGCCACGGTCAACATCACGGGCGGTGACATTTCGGCGACGGCTTCCGACGGCACGGCGGTTTGGAACAGGGGCACGGGCGTGGTGACGATTCGCGGCGCGGCGACGCTCGCCAACGCAAGCCCGACGCAAGGCACGCTGCGCAACGACGGGAGCGGCAAGTTGGACATCTTCGGCGGCACGGTGGAAAACAACGGCGCGGGTCCCGCGGTCGTCAACGCGAACGCCGCCATGAACAGCGTCAGGCTGGGCAACACCCCGGTCGTCAACGGCGTCATCCGCACGCCGCAAAACGCATTCGGTATCATTCCGACGGTCATCGACACGTTCAAGCCCGGCAACAACCGTTACACGGTCGAAATCACGACCACGCCCATAATCAGCGGCTCAACGATCGCGGTGGTGTACGGCGCATACCTCTTGGATTATCACCTCAATTTCGACACGGTGAACGCGGGTTATTATCTGGGGTTCAACGGAAACAGTCTGGTGTTGACCGAAAACGATTACCGCTACGTCATCACCCAAAACGACGGGACATTCACCGCGCGGCGCGAAGCGGACACCCGCCTGATCGTCGGCGCCCCGAATGTGTCCATCGCCGCCGTCTTCAACGCCATCAAGGTTGACGCGGAAGAACAGGACTGCCACATCACGTTTGGCTCCGGCGGCAACACGCTCGACCTCGGCAACGGCACCCTTGTGTTTTATCACCTCCTGACCCCGACGGCGTGGGGGCGCATCACGCTTCACGGCGCCGTCACGAGCAGTCATTACGGTTCGACAATATACATTCAGGAAGGCGTGACCGTCACGAGCGACGCGGACATCGAAAACACGGCGGAGTCGGCTAACGCGATCATCGGGTTGTCAAGCACGACGCTGGACATTGTCGGCGGAACGCTTTCGGCGCCGAGCGGGACGGCTGTCGTCAACTACGGCGAGGGGGTTTTGACGGTGCGCGAACCGGCGGAACTCATCGGCGTGTCCGAACAATACGGCGTGATTTACAACTATTCAAACGGCGTGGTGAACATCGTCGGCGGCACGGTGCGGAACACCGAAGGCGGATACGCCGTCGTGAACAAAGTTGACGGCATCATCAACCTCGGCGGCGCCCCGACCCTCGTCGGAGGTATCACCTCCGCAGAAAACGGAATCGCCGTCATCACCTCCGGCGACGATGCGTTCGACCCCGGGAGCGCAACCTACAAAGTTCACATCACGACCGATCCCATCGTGAACGGCGTGACCGTCGCGGTGGCGGACGGCGCGGGTTTCCAAAGCAACTTCACATCCATGAACGCGGGTTATTATGCGGTGGTCGGCGGCGGGGATTTGGTCTTGGCGCAAGACAACCACCAATACACCATCACCGGAAGCGGAGCGAGTTTCACCGCCGTGCGCGACATTGACGGCTCCGTCGTCGGCGCCGCCAACGTCTCCGTCGCCAACGTCATCACCGCCATCAGTACGGACGCGGCGGGCAGCGATTGCGTCATCACTTTCGGCGCGGGCGGAAGTTCGCTCGACACCGGCACGGTTGCCGTGATATTTGACGGCGCCGTTTCCCCCGCGTGGGGAAGCATCACATTGCGCGGCTCCGTCATCAGCGTCAACAACGACATACATTCCCCCGGAACCGTCCGCGCGTTGAACGGCGTTTCCGTCACAAGCGAAGGCTACATCGGGAATTTCGCCGCCAACGCGAATGTCGCGGTTGTTTCCGACTCGGGCGCGACATTTGAAATCAACGCCGGAAAAATCACGGCGCCGGGCGGAATACCCGTCAACAACAACGGCGGCGGCGCGTTGACGGTGCGCGGCTCGGCGGCGGTCACCGGCGGGAGCAAGATCGCACCCGCGATTTACAACGCTTCGTCCGGAACGGTGAACATCCTCGGCGGCATCCTGGAAAACACCAATGGCGGACCTGCGGTTTTGAACGCGGCAAACGGCGCGGTCAATTTGGGCGGCACCCCCGAAATTTACGGCGCGATCGTCTCACCCGAGGGCGGGATTCAAGTCAATGTCAGATCCGGCGGCGACAACTTCAAACCCGGCAAAACGATTTACACGGTTGAAATCACGACCGCGCCCATCGTCCCCGGTTCGACGATCGCGGTGGTCAACGGATTTGAATTCATCGACTATTTCGCCGTCGCCAACGCGGGATATTGGCTGGAAGTCAACCGCCGGGACCTCGTCCTGACGGATGTGCCGCCCGTTGTTGACGAAACCGACATCATCATCACCGCCATCCGCATCGTGGACGACGTGAACGCCGTGAGCGGCGAACCCGAAAAACGGATCGAAATCGAAGTTGAAGGTTGCGTCAACCAAAACGCGCTCTACGCCCTCTTCGGGCATCACGAAGAGATCAGCGCGCGCCTTGGCGGCGGAAGCCTCAACGCCGAAATCGTAAGCGCCGGGCGCAAACGCGGCGTCAACGACGGCGTGGGACGGATTCTGTTCACATTCCCAATGCCATTAAACGACCGCTTCTTCTTCCACGCCCGCCAGGTCGAGTGACGAGGGGGGCGCCGGGAGCGCAGGGCTTCCGCCCTGCATCGTTAATATTGCAGGGCGGAAGCCCTGCGCTCCCGGCACTTTGCGCGAGAAAAAAAAGCATTTTTATCTATGCAATCGGCGTCATCTGTGGTTAAATAAAACAATGTTTTTTAATCGCGACAGGCACAATTGTTTTCGCGTAGAGACGCAGAGATTTTTTAGAGGATTTCTCTGTGCAACTCCGTGGCTCCTCCGTGAATCTCTGTGTAAGCGAAAAACTACCCACTAATCACTAACCACTACCCACTAACCACTAAGGAGAATGATGATGAAACAGTTATTGATGGCAATCGTTGCGATGGCCGCCGCCGGGTGTCTGGCGGAAGGGCGCTCGCTCTTTAACGGGAAGGACCTCGAGGGCTGGGACACCGCGCCCGGCTGGTGGTGGGTCGAGGACGGCGCGCTCACGTCGGAGAGCACGGAGGCGAAGCCCTGCAAGGCCTGCAACTACCTCATCTGGAAAGGCGGCCAGCCCAAGGACTTCGAGCTGACCGCCGACTTCAAGTTGAGCAAGGAGGGCAACTCCGGCCTCCAGATCCGCTCCGAGCCGCGCCCGAACTGGGACACCTACGGGTTCCAGGCGGACATGACGGGCGACGGCGGCCTCGTGGGGTTCGTCTATCACCACAAGCACGGGCTCATCGCCGGGCGCGGCGAGGACGTCACGCTCGATGCGGAGGGCAAGCGCGTCGTCACGAAACTGGGCGATCCCGCCGAGTTGTTGAAGGCGTACAAGATTGAGGACTGGAACCACTACCGCGTCGTCTGCCGCGGCCCCGTGATCGAGACGTATGTGAACGGCGTGAAGATGTGCCGCTTCACAGGCGGCAAGGACGACGCCAAGGGCGGCCTCATCGGTCTGCAGATGCACCCCGGCCCGCCGATGAAAGTCCAGTTCAAGAACATCACGCTCAACGAGTTTGCGGATTGATTGTGGTGGCAACGTTGGTCGGGGCGGGGTGTATGCGCCCCTTAAGGGGAATTCCTGCCCGTGATTCCTCCCCCTGCGGGCAACAATGCCCGCACCACCTTTTTAGATTATGAAACTTGTCTTTTTGAGTGCTGCGGTCGTTGCTGTTGTCGTCATCGTGATTTACAACGGCTTTGTCGGGAAGCGGAACGCGGTGAGGTTCGCGTTCGCGGGGATTGACGTGCAGTTGAAAAAGCGTTTCGACCTCATCCCGAACCTCGTGAGCGCGGTCAAGGCGTACATGCAGCATGAGCGGGAGACGCTGGAGCGCATCACGGCGTTACGCGCAAGAGCGGTCGCGGAGGGTACGCCGCCTTCGGAGCAGTTGCGCCTCTTCGACCAGTTGACGCCCGTGATCCACGGCATCGTCGCGCAGGTCGAGAATTACCCGCAGTTGCGCGCGTCGGAGCAGTTCCAGTTGCTGCAACGCAATCTGAGCGAGGTCGAGGAGCAACTCTCGGCGGCGCGGCGGGCGTACAACGCGGCGGTGACGGAATACAACACGTCCTTGCAGGTGTTCCCCGGCAACGTGTTTGCGGCGTTGTTCGGGTTCAAGCCCACGGACCTGTTCAGCGTCGCGGATGCCGAGCGCACCGCGCCGCGCGTGAAGGATCGCGCCCCATGACGAAAAGCGTTGAAGAACTCCGCGCGCGCTACGCATCCGAATTTGAGCCCGCCTTTGCGGCCATTCAACAGGCGCGGGAAACCGCGCAGAAGAAGACGTGGGTTCTGTTTTTCATCCTGTTCCCTGTGCTGGGGACCGTGTTTTTTCTCTTGACGAAAATCCTTTTTCTAATATTGGCGGCCTTCGTCTGCGCGGCGGTCATCGCGCTGATCTACTATCAGGTTTGCCGACGCGAGCAGACGGTCTATTTCAAGGATGTCGTGCTGCGGAGGGTGCTGGTGTTTGTCGCGCCCGAGATGAGTTATGACAGGGAGAAATATATCCCGTTGAAGCAGTTCAAGCGGAGCGGCATCTACACGGGCTCTGTTGACCGTTACAGGGGCGAGGATTGTTTCTTCGGGAAGTATGAGGGTGTCGATCTGGTTTTCTCGGAAGTCCATGCCGAAGAGAAGCACACGACAACGGACAGCAAGGGAAACCGGGAGTCTCATTACGACACCATTTTCAAAGGTGTTTTTTTTATCGCCGACTTCAATAAGGACTTCCGCACATCGACGTATGTCATCCCCGGCCGCGCAGGCATCTTTGGACGGCTGCTTAGCGCGGGGCGGGGCAAAGTGATCACGCTGGAGAGCCCCGAGTTCGCGAGGATGTTCACGGTTTACGCGCAGGACGCGATTGAGGCGCGGTACATCCTCACGCCGAACATCATGGAGCGCATGATCGCCATCCAGCGGCGTTTCCCCGGGAAGGTCGCGTTCGCGTTTCACGACTCGTCGGTCTATATCGCCATCCCGTCCAAAACCGATTTCTTCGAGATTCCGCGCACGCTCGATTTCGCGGGCGTGTCCGCGCTCTACGCCGAGTTCGCGCTGTTCTTCGACCTTGTGCATGAACTGAACCTGACGCTTCGGATTTGGACGAAAACATGAACGGTGACGGGAGTGGTGACAGGAGAGGACGGAGGGTGATTTTAGACAGGATTAACAGGATTATTTTTGACAGGATTAACAGGATTATTTTTGACAGGATTGACAGGATTGTTTTGGACAGGATTGACAGGATGACTTTTAACCACAATGGACACAATGGGTTTCACGATAGGCACAAGAATAGTGTCCATTGTGCATTCTATTGTGTCCATTGTGGTGAAAGAGCGGATGATTTTTTTGACAGGATTAACAGGATTTCACAGGATTACCTATTACTTATCACCTATTACCTCTCCCGCTGCGGCTCTGCGGCTCTGCGCGAGGTAAAGGAAACGGAGGATGAAAATGATGAAGACTCGTATGGCATGGATGATGATGTTCGCGTTGCTGGGGATGGACGCGGGGGCGGTGACGCTGTATGTGTCGCCGAAGGGGGATGACGCGGCGCTGGGGAACACGTCGAAGACGCCGCTGGCGAGCATGGAGGGCGCGGTGGCGCGGCTGCGGGCGTGGCGCGCGGAGGGGCGGCTCCTCGGGGAGGTGACGGTCTCGTTCGCGAGCGGCGAGTACACTGTGGAGCGGCCCGTGGAGTTCCTGCCGGAGGACTCCGGCACGGCCGCGGCGCCGGTGCGGTTCGTGGCCGCGCCGGGCGCGAAGCCGGTCTTCTTCGGCGGGCGGCGGTTGACGGCGTTTAAGGCGGGCGCGGATGGCGTGTGGCGGATGCGGGTGCCGGAGGGGCTGCGCTTCGAGCAACTGTACGTCAACGACACCCGCGCGACGCGTGCGCGCTCGCCGAACTCGGGCTACGGGCGCGGCAAGGCGTCGTCGTATTTCCACATGCAGATGCCCGTGACCTACGGGGCCGACCCGCTCACGGGGGAGATGGCGGACTTGCGCAAGCGGGCGTTCATGGCGCGGCCGGAGGATGTCGCGCCGCTGCGGGGGCTGAGCAAGGAGGAGATGGCGGACGCGGTGGTGACGGTGTTCCATGCGTGGGAGGTGAGCCGGGCGCGGGTGCAGGCGGTGGACGCGGACGGGCGCGTGGTGGTGGCGCAGACGACGCCGTGGGATTATTTCGCTTGGCGCGAGTACCTGCCGCGTTTCCACATCGAGAATTTCGCGGCCGCGCTGGATGAGCCGGGCGAGTGGTTCCTGTCTCGCGCGGGCGAGTTGAGTTACATCCCGCGCAAGGGGGAGTCGGTCGGCTGGTGCGTGGCCGTCGCGCCCGTCACGCCGGGGTTCATCGTCCTGAAGGGCGACCCCGCGCAGAAGCGGCACGTGGAGCACCTGCACTTCAAGGGGCTGGCGTTCCAGTACACGGGGTTCACGATGACGGGCGACGGCTGGGGCAACGGCCAGGCGTCCATCTCGCAGGGGGCGTGCGTGGAGGGCAGCGGCGTGCGTAGCGTCAGCATCACGGACTGCACGTTCGCGCACATCGGCAACCACGGCATCTGGCTGAAAAAGGATTGCCGGGACTGCGCCATCGAGCGGTGCCACCTCAGCGACCTCGGCGGCGGCGCGGTCTATGTGGGCGACTCCAAGTGGAGCCAGCAGGAGATCGACCTCGTGACGCAGCGGGTGACGATCGACAACAACATCCTGCACGCGGGCGGGCGGCTGTTCCACGGCTGCACGGCCGTGTGGATCGGCCACGCGAGCGACGTGCAGGTCACGCACAACGACATCGCGGACTTCTACTACACGGGCATCTCCATCGGCTGGACGTGGGGCTACCAGCCGACCGTCACGCACCGCAACACGCTCGCCTTCAACCACATCCACCACCTCGGCTGGGGCGTGATGAGCGACATGGCGGGCATCTACTCGCTCGGCAACCTCGACGGCACCGCCGTCTCCAACAACGTCATCCACCACGTCGCCTCCTACGACCACACCGGCCGCGGCGGCTGGGGCCTCTACACCGACGAGGGCAGCGCCAACATGGTCTTCGAGAACAACCTCGTGCACCACACCAAGACCGGCAACATCCACCAGCACTACGGCCGCGACAACACCTTCCGCAACAACATCCTCGTCGAGAGCGCGGACGGCCAGATCCAGCGCTCGCGCCTCGAGAAGGAGCACACCACCATCATCGTCACCAACAACGTCATCTGCTGGACCAACGCCTCGCCCATGATCTGGCGCGGCTACGCCAAGGGCGACCCCTACATGGGCGACGTCGTCTTCGACCACAACCTCTACTGGAACGCCAAGGGGATGCCCACCAACGCCTTCCACTACGGCCCGTGGGAGGCGTGGCGCGAGGCGGGCCACGACGCGCACTCCCTCATCGCAAACCCCCTGTTCGTGGACTTCAAGAACGAGGACTACCGCCTGAAGCCCGCCTCCCCCGCGTTCAAACTCGGCTTCACCGCCTTCGACCCCTCGGAGGCCGGCGTCTATGGAACCGCCGCGTGGAAGAAGAAGGCCGTCAAGGTCTATCCCAAGGTCGTCTTCGCGAAAAAGCCCGAGCGCTTCCACATCCGGCGCCTCTTCGAGGACTTCGAGAGCCAGCCCCTCGGCACGCCCTTCCTGCACATGCAGAACCAGGTCGAGAAAAAAGGCGACAGCATCGCCGTCACCGACGAGCACGCCTTCTCCGGCAAGCAGTCGCTCAAGGTGCAGGACGCGCCCGGCCTGCAGCACCGCTTCAACCCGCACTTCTTCCTCAACTGCGCCCACACGAACGGCCTGATCGAGAACGCCTTCGCCGTGCGCGCGCAAGAGGGCGCGGACTTCTGCGCCGAGTGGCGCGAGTACAAGGAGGGCAACCACTACATGACCGGCCCCTGCCTCCTCTTCCAGAACGGAAAGGTCCTCGCCCGCACCGCGGACGGCACCAAAGAGATCGCCGCCCTCCCGCCCGACACATGGGCAAAGGTCCGCGTGTGGGCGCGGGTCGGCAAGAAGACGGACGGCGCCTGGTCCGCCAGCGTCGAGATCCCCGGCCAGCCCGCCGCCGAGGCCACCGGCCTGCGCTTCGCCAGCCCCGAGTTCCGCATCGTGCAATGGCTCGGCTTCTCCTCCAACGCCGACCGCGCCGTCGCGTATTATCTGGACGACTTCTTCTTCGGCGAAAAATAAAAACTTCCCGCTTGCTTTTACCCGCGCCATCGACTAAAGTGTTTGCATTTGATGTATGAAACCGACTTTCACATTGGATAGGATATGGAGTGCGGCGGCTTGCCGCCGCTTTCACCGCAGGGGCTCGCCCCTGCGGAGCGCCACCGCGCCACCCTGGACGGTGGCAAGCCCCCGTCCCCAAAGCGGCGGCAAGCCGCCGCACTCCAAAAGGGGAAACAGCCCCCGCAGGTCGTAGTCCTGTTGTCCGTAGTCCTGTAGTCCCGATTTCTCAAACCACCAACCCACACAATCTCACAAACCCAAGAAAAGGACACACCATGAAATCATCACGCATCACGGCGGCGCTGGCCGCCGCACTCACGCTGGCGACAAGCGCAACCCAGGCCGCGACGATCAACGTCTCGGGCGGCGGCGCGAACCTCCAAAACGCGATCGCATCCGCAAACGCGGGCGACATCATCAAGGTCGCCCCCGGCACCTATTCGCCCATCACCTCCAACAACAAGAAACTCACCATCGAAAGCACGGGCGGCGCGGAGGCGACCATCATTAATGGCGGCAACTCACAGCGTTGCGCCACCCTCGCCGTCGCGGCCACCCTCGAGGCCAACCCTGTCCAAAACCTCACCGTCCTCACCGGCTTCACCTTGCAGAACGGGCGCCACATGACCACCGAGGAAATGGACGGCGGCGGCGGCGCGTTTGGCGGCACCCTCAACGACTGCATCCTCAAAAACAACACCGCCTTCATGGGTGGCGGCGCGTGTGTCAGTTGGCTCAACAACTGCACCATCCTCAACAACGCCGCCGAGGGCGGCGGCGGCACCTTCTGCGGCGTCATCTACAACTGTATTTACTCCGGCAACTCGGCAGACGAATCCGGCGGCGGCGGCGCCTTCGACGGCGTCCTCTACAACTGCCTCCTCATCAACAACACGGCGGCAATGGGCGGCGGCGCGTGCTTCCTCACCCTCAACAACTGCACCCTCTACGGCAACTCCTGCACACTCCCTGCCTTCTCCACCTTCACCTTCGGCGGCGGCGCCTACAATTGCACCATCAACAACTCCATCGTCTGGGGCAACACCTGCGGCGGCGCCACCGACAACTGTGCTTTCATGACGACCGTCGGCTCCCTCCGCAACTCCTGCACCACTCCCGCCCCTTCCGCCGCCTACGACAAAGGCGGCAACATCACCGCCAACCCCATGTTCGTCGGCGGCGGCAACTACCGCTTGCAACCGACCTCCCCGTGCATCAAGAAAGGCCGGAACTTCTACACCTTCTCCGGCAAAGACACCGCCATCACCTCGAAGGACACGGACCTCGACGGGATGCCGCGCATCCAAGGCGGCACCGTGGACATGGGCGCGTACGAGTATGTGCCGCCCTTCACCGTGACCGTCACCTTCGACGCGAACGGCGGCACGCCCGCCAGCGAAAAAACCACGCAGACCGCGCCGGGGCAGTACGTCCTGCCCTCGCCCGCGCCGACCCGCGCGGGGTACAGGCTCACGGGCTGGTTCACCGCCAAGACGGGCGGCGATCAGGTGACCGCCGCCACGCCCGTCGCCAAAACCACCGCGCACACGCTCTACGCGCACTGGGAGGTTTACGTCAACACCTACACCGTCACGCTCAACCCGCAAAACGGCAGCGTCACCCCCACGACCCTGACCGTCTCGGAAAACTACGCCTACGGCCCGCTGCCCGTTCCCACCAGCGCGGACTACGCGTTCCTCGGCTGGTTCACCGAGGCCAGCGGCGGCGGCGAAAAAATCACGGCCTCCACCGTCGTCACGCAGCCCTCCGCGCACACGCTCCACGCGCACTGGATCTACAGCATCATCAGCGTGGTGTTCAACGCCAACGGCGGCTCGCCCGCGACGCTGACCGTCACGCAGACCTACGGCCAGCGCTACACCCTCCCGGCCGCGCCCACGCGGGGCGGCCACACGTTCCTCGGGTGGTTCGACAACCCCGGCGGCGAGGGCGTGCCGCTGACCTCCTCGAGCCTCGCCGACGGAACCACCCCGTTCTACGCGAAATGGGCCGTCGCGGGCGCGGTGCCGACGGTCTATGCCATCGCCGACGGGCCGGGGACGGTCACGGTGTCGCCCGCGAGCGGGCAGGTCGTCAACAGCAAGCCCGTGACGCTCACGGCCAAGCCCGCCAAGGACGCGCTGTTCGTGGACTGGAGCAACGGCGAGGCCACCGCCTCCATCAAGGTCGCGCCCAAGGCGGACACGGTGTACGTCGCGCGGTTCCGCATGAAGGCGGCGTGCGAGGAGCCCGAGATCGGCGCGGCCGCGTACCCGGCGGCGCGGATGGTGGGCGTGCCGTTCGCCATGCAGGTCGAGGTCAACGACGCGGCGAGGCCCGTGAAGTTCTCCGCGTCGAAACTCCCCGCGGGGCTGAAGATCAACGCGAACACGGGCCTCATCTCCGGCGTGCCGACGAAGGCGGGGGACTTCACGCCGACGGTCACGGTCAAGAGCGCGGCCAACGGCAAGTGGTCGAAGAGCAGGGTGATGCCCCTCCTCACCATCGAGGCCCTGCCGTGGAACGTGCAAGGCACGTTCAACGGCAGCGTGTGGAGCGACGGCGTGTACGCCGCCTTCACCGCCACCGTCTCCGCCTCCGGGAAGATCTCCGCCAAGGTCGCCTCCGCCGACGGCGCCTTCTCCTTCTCCGCGCCCTCGTGGTCGGGCAAGACAGGCAACGACCTTGACGCCCTCCTGCAGGCCAAGGGCGGCCAGACGCTCACGCTGAGCGTCAACGGCGACGCCCCGTGGGACGACAACGCCATGGGCGGCCTCTTCAACGGCACCCTCGGCGTGAGCGCCCAGCGCAACCCGTTCATCAACGCCAAGGACCTCGCAGGCCCCCGCGCCGCCGCCTTCGCCGCCCTCGGCGACAACGGCTACAGCAAGGCCTACTACACCCTCGCGCTCACCAACGGCGGCATCATCGCCGCAAGCCTCGGCGCCGCCGGGAACGTCCCCGAAGGCAACGGCTTCCTCACCTTCACCGTCAGCGACAAAGGCGCGGTCAAATTCTCCGGCAAACTCGCCGACGGCACCGCCGCCAGCGGCAGCACGGCCCTGCTCATGGAGCCCGGCGGCTACGCGAACGCCGCCTGCCTCGCCCAACTCTACGGCAAGCAGGGCTTCGCCTCCGGCACCCTGCTCCTGACCCCCGCCGGGCTGGCCGCCAGCGACAACTGGCTCTGGCACTACCCCGGCAAGACCCCCACGGGCAAGGCCCCCGCCACCGAAGACCGCTTCTCGCTGCGGCTCGGCGTCGAGGGCGGCCGCTACACCCCCCCCGCCAGCCTGTACGACCACTACGCCGGGCTCGCGTTCCGCGCGCACACCAACACCGTCGCGCTCATCGACGGCGGCCGCGGCGCGGTCAAACTCCCCCCCGCCAAGGCCCCCGCCCTCGACAAGGCCACCGGCGAATACCTCTACAACGCCGACAACCCCGCCGTCGCGACCTTCACCGTGAACGCCAAGACCGGCCTCTTCAGCGGCAAGTTCAACCTCTACGACTTCGACGCCAACAGCAAGATCAAGGCCACCTCCGTCTCGCACCAGGGCGTGCTGATACAGGGCCCCGGCGGCGGCCGCGGCGCCGGCTTCTACCTCGTGACAGAGAAATGGGGCGCCTACACCATCAAACGCTCACACCCCGTGACGGTGGAGTGAGTTGCCCCTGAAATGTTCCTCAACCCGCACAATCTCACAAACCTTAGAAAGGATACACGCACAATGAAAGCATCACGCATCATGTCGGCGATGGTCGCCGCACTCACACTGGCAACAGGCGCGGCCAACGCCGCGACGGTCAACGTCTCGGGCGGCGGCGCCGCGCTGCAAAACGCGGTCGCATCCGCCAAGGCGGGCGACGTCATCAAGGTCGGCCCCGGCACGTATTCACCCATCACCTGCAACAACCTCAAAATCCGCATCGAAAGCACGGGCGGCGCAGCGGCCACCATCATTGACGGCGGCGGGACGCAACGTTGCGCCACGCTGAAACCGTTTGAACTCTTCAACTCCGGCTTGACCAACACCGTCCTCGTCGGGTTCACGCTGCAAAACGGTTACACGTTTGGAACGGAGGAAGGCGTCTTCGTCGGCCAAGGCGGCTTCGGCGGCGGGGTGTACGGCGGCACGCTGGCCGACTGCGTGGTCACGCGCAACAAGGCGGACGGGTTTGGATTCTTCATCACAGCGGGCGGCGGGGCGAAGGACAGCATGTTGATCAACTGTACGCTGACCCACAATGAAGCCTATCAGGCGCCCGACGGCTACACCACCTTCGGCTGGGGCGGCGGCGCGGATTCGTGCTGGCTTCACAACTGCACGCTGACGGACAACACGGCGACCGGCGGCGGCGGGGTCTCCTACAGCGACCTGTACAACTGCACGCTGAGAAACAACACGGCGACCAGCGGCGGTGGGGCGTATTGCAGTTGGTTGTACACCTGCGTGGTTTCGGACAACACGGCGAAGGACCTCGTCGGCGGCTCGGCCGGCGAGGGCGGCGGCGCGAACAACTGCTCCCTGTTCAACTGCGTCATAACGGGCAACTCGGCCTATTGGGGCGGCGGGGTGGCCTGGTGCGAAGTGGAACTGGTGATCAGTTGCCTCATCGCAAACAACAGGGCGGTCGGCTATTCAGCCTATGGCCACAGTTACAACGAGCCCGAGTGTGGCGGCGCGTTTAACGCCTATTTGAACAACTGCACCATCACGGGCAACTCATCGTCGTATGCCATGGGCGGGGTGGGCGGGTGCAGAGTGAACAACTGCATCGTCACGGGCAACACCGCCCCCGTGTTCCCCAATTACCACCCGGGCGAGTATTACGCGCCGGGTGGCTATTGGTGGGTGTCGAGCGTCTTTTACAACTGCTGCATATCGCCCGCGCTGGTCAACCCTGAGGCGGACAGGGGCGGGAACATCGCGGCGGACCCGATGTTCGTGGGCGGCGGCGATTACCACCTGCAAGCCGGATCGCCGTGCATCGACAAGGGCCGGAACGTGTTCCTTGATTGCGACAACACCACGCGGGCCATCACCTCGAAAGACACGGACCTTGACGGCAGACCGCGCATCCAGGGCGGCATCGTGGACATGGGCGCGTATGAGTATGCACCGCCCGTCACCGTCGTCGTCACCTTCGACGCGAACGGCGGCACGCCCGCCAGCGAAAAAATCACGCAGACCGTGTCAGGCCAGTACATCCTGCCCTCGCCCGCGCCGACCCGCGCGGGCTACAGGCTCACGGGCTGGTTCACCGCCAAGACGGGCGGCGATCAGGTGACCGCCGCCACGCCCGTCGCCAAAACCACCG
>WRJS01000096.1 GCA_009778475.1 Kiritimatiellota bacterium
CGCGGGGGGGCTGTGGGGAAGGGGGGGGGGGCGCGCCCGCGGGGGCCGTGCGGCACTTGGCGCGGGCCCGGGGGCCCGCCCGCCCTCCATATCATGCCCTCCATATCTCGCCATCCATGTCTTTTGCAGGACACGAGTGGTTCGTGGTTCGCGTGGCTCTGCATGAAACAATGGGTGTGCCGCAAAAAAACTGTTGCATAATCTCCCCTATCAGGATTATACTCGTGACATGATTTTGTTTCCGTATAGTTTTTCCAAGGTGACACAGTTCAAACTGGGTCATAAACGAGTGAGGTGTAACATGAGTAAACTGGGTCTGTTTTCCGGGGCGCTGGGGGCGCTCGCGTGTGTGGCCGTTCAGGCCGCGCCGAATATGCTGATTGACTTGACTTCCGCTGACTTCGCGCTGCAGGGCGATGGCTCGCTTGTGCCGCAGTGGGTGAACCACGGCACGCTGGGCGGCGCGTTCATGCCTGTCGAATCGGGCGCGGGGACGACCTACGCGGTCGTGGGCGGGGTCCCGGCGGTGTCGTTCGCGGGCAACGGTTCGTCGGTGATGACGAACATGGTCTCGCCGAACGCCGTCTGCGGGACGGGGCCGTGGAGCTTCGAGGTGTGGGTCTATAATCCCGAGCTCAACGCGGGCGCGGAGGTGGTGCTGACGTGGACGGCGCGCAACCGCTGGCCCGGCACGGGTGCGGACGGGAGCACCGTGGAGTTCCGTTACGGCTGGGACGCAGGATGCGCGGTGGAGCATTGCGGCGGCAACTACAACCTCCCGTGGAACGGGGCGGTCCCGGACGCGGGGCAGTGGCACCATGTGGCGGTGACGCGCGACAGCAGCGGCGTGGAGCGGCTTTACCTGAATGGCGTGGAGCGGGTCGCCTGGCACCGCGGCATCAACCTGCGCGACGACGTGGGGTTCTTCACCCTCGGCGCGACGCCGAACATGGACAACCTCAATGACTGGCAGCTCCCGTTCAGCGGCGCGCTCGCCCGTGTGCGCGTCTATGACGACGGGCTGACGCATGATGAGGTTTTCCTGAATTATCAGGCGGATCTGGCGACGTTCCTGATGCCGCCGCCGATCGCCAAATACTGGCGCGGCACGCCGGGGGCGGCGGCCGCGTGGGGCACGGACGCGAACTGGCTGGGCGGCGCGGCGCCGGTGGACGGCGACCTCGTGTTCATCGCGAACGGCGGGACGGCGGCGGGCTTCGCGGGCGTGGACAATGTCTTCGCGAATTTCCAAGGGTATGACGGCGGCCTCGGGATGGCCGGCGGATCCATCTCGGTGCCGGAGACGGTGAGCATGGGCTGGGGCGCAGGGTGCGCGTTTGATTTCAATCTGGAGGGCGGCAAGTTCGAGGTCACGGGGTGGGACAGCCACCACCTGCTGCTGGGCAGGGACGGGGGCCAGGCGACGACGGTCGTCGGCGGGGCGCAGGGGCCCGCATGGATATGCCTGGACAAGGACATCATCATCGGTTCGGGCGCCGGGAGCTTGAGCCACATGACGGTGTGGACGAACGGTCTGGCCACGGTGTCGAACGGGTGGCTTTATGTGGTGGCCAACGCGAATGGCGGCGCGACGGGGACGCTGGTCATGAACGGCGGCGAGGTGCGCGGCGAACGCTCGAACAACCTCGTGCTAGGTAACGGGACGGGCGCGCACTCAACGCTCATCTTGAACGACGGTGTCGTCGGGCCGTTCAATGAGGTGTGGATGTCAGACAACTATGCGGACGCGAGCAACCTTGCGGAGGCGTACCTGAACGGCGGCCTGCTGTGGATACGGAGGTTCGCGCCGCGAACGGGCGGCAACAATTACGTCTATCTCAACGGCGGGGTCATCCGCAACCGCGACGGCCGCGGGGATTTCATGCACGACCTCACGGCGGCATACGTGCAGGCGGGCGGGGCGCACTTCGACGTCATCGCCGGGACGGCCATCGAGGTTTACCAGCCGTTGCTGGAGGACCCCTCCAGCATGGGCGGCGGGCTGGTGAAGACAGGGCCGGGGCGGCTGTCGCTGCGCGGCGCGAACACGTTCATGGGGGACATCACCGTGACGGCGGGGACGCTGCTGCTCGGCAACGCGGACGCGCTCCCGCCCGGCTACAGCGGCACCATCCTGCTGGACGGCGGCGGCATCGGCTGGGACACCGCAGGCGGCGCGGCGGCCCTGCTGGCGCGGCTCGACCCGAACTCGGTCGGCGCGCTCATCCTGTTCGGTGTGGACGCGGCCGAGGACATCGACCTCTCGGGGCATCCGGGGGTGTCGCTCGGCACCTCGGGCAACGTGGATTACTCGGGGACATGGACGCCCGGCGGCAACCATTATGCGTTCTATCTCGCGGACGGCGTGATCTACTACCGGCAGCCCATCACGGGAAGCGCGCGCGTGACGCTGGAGGCCGGCTCGAGCGGGTTCCTCGATTTCTACGGCGACAGCAGCTACACGGGCGGCACGACGATCAACGGCTGCACGCTCGTGATCTACCACGTCAACGCGCTGGGCCAGCAGGCCGCGCCGGGCGTGAAGGACATCGGCATCTACGGCGGCGCGCTCATGATCAACGTGACGCATGACAACACGCAGCTGTTCAATCTCCTCAACCGCATCAAGCAGGACTCCTACGGGGCGCTCCTCGTGGGTGAGCCGGTCAACAATCTCCACTTCGACCTCAGCGGCCTGCCGGGGCTCGCGCTCGGCGGGGACAACAACAACCAGCGTGACTTCAACGGCACGCTCCTGCCGCACTCGACCACCGGCTACCACCTCGGCGGCGGCCGCAACGACCTGTGGAACCACGGGCTGGCGTTCAGCAACCTCGACCTCCCGTGCCGGGTGCTGATCGACCTCCCCGGCGGGGTGATGCTCAGCCACAACAACACGTTCACGGGGGGCATCACGGTGACGAACCGCGCGATGCTGTGGGCGCGGAACGACGGCTCGCTGGGCGCGGTGCCTCCGGCGCCCGTGGCGGACTACCTTTACATCAGCGGCGGCACGTTCCGCCCGGAGACGGACGCCCTGCCGATGCTCGTGCACACGAACAGGGGGCTCACGGTCGGCGCGGACGGCGCGACGTTCTTCCCGCCCGGCAACAGGTACGCGGCGTGGCTCGGCGACCTGAGCGGCAGCGGCCCCGTCACCAGCACGGACAACGGCGTGATGATCTTCGGCGGCACGGACAACACGTGGGACGGCGTGCTGACGATGACCAGCAACAATGACGACGGCACGTTCGCGGTGGGCTACGGCGACGCATTCAGCTGGCCGCGCAACAACGTCATCCAGGGCAACGGGATGTTCGGCGTGGCCACGGATCTGGACATCCTTTGGAGCGACATGTTCGCGCATCCGCTGGGCAACGTGCCGCCGCAGTACGACGCGCCGGACGGCACGGGCGCGATCCTCGGCCTACGCAAGCTGGGCGCAGGGACGCTCACGCTCGACGTGGCAAGCACCTACCGGCGCAACACGCGCGTGGAGAGCGGCACGCTGAAGGTCGCCGCCGAGAACGCCATCCCGTGGGGGCGCGACAGGGGCAACCTCGACTTCAGGAACGGCAACTTCTTCCCGAGGGGGACGCTCGACCTCAACGGCCACGACGTGAACGTCAACGGCATCCTGGGCGCGGGGATCATCACGAACGCGCAGGAGGGCGCGCGGACGCTGACGTTCGGGCATGAGAACAGGACGGAGACATTCATCGGCGCCATCGACGCGGGCGTCAAGGCCGTCAAGGTCGGCGGCGGCACGCAGACGTTGCAGACGGGCTCGCGCGTGGACGACCTGACCGTCCAGCAGGGGACGGTCGCGGCCGGGCCGGGGGTGCCGTTCGGGAGCGTCGCGCTGGGCGGCGGAGGCGCGGCGTTCCGGGCGGGCCTCTCGGCGGATAACGTGTACGGCCTTACGGGCGAGTATTACTGGTTCGACCACACGGGGCTCTGGCAGCTGGTGCTGGAGAACAGGATGAATATCGACTTGGAGACGTTCGAGGCGTTCTTCGCGCAGTATGTGCCGTGGACCATCCTCTCGAGCGCGGGCTTCGGGGAGGGGTTCGACACGGGGCCGGAGGGCGAGCGCTTCGACACGGCCGGCTACCGCAACCTCAACAACTTTTACGCGTGCTGGACGGGCGAGTTCTACGCTGAGGCGGCGGGCGAGTACGTTTTCGCGACGGCCTCGGACGACGGCAGCGTCGTGTATATCGACCGCCAGCTTGTCGTGGACAACGACCGCGACCAAGGGTACAACCTCGGTGATCAGCGCAGCGGCGCGATTGAGCTGGCGGAGGGCTGGCACGACATCGTCATCGGCTTCTACCAGAAGGGCGGCGGCAGGGCGCTCACGGTGCTCATGACGCCGCCGGGCGGCGAGCAGGACGTGCTGCCGCAGGCGCTGCTGCGCCCGTACCCCGTGACCGTCGGCACACTCGCGGCAGGTCCGGGGAGCCGCGTGGAGATACTCGGCAACACGGCAGTCATCCTCGCGGGCGACACGGTGAACGTCTGCTCCGGCAAGCTCGTCTCCGCCTCTGCGGAAGCGCGTTTCGTGAAGGACGGCAACGCGGACTTCGTCTTCGCATGGAACAATGTGCCGGAGTACCGCGGGCAGCTCATCATGAACGGCGGCAACCTGGAGCTGTGGGGCGCGGCCGCGTCGCTCACGCCTGTGCACTTCGCGCAGGAGGGGGTGCTTGTCGCCCTGCCGGAGCGCGAGGACCTGCCCAACCTCGGCCTCAAAGGCACTTACCACAACTATAACTATCACGGCACGAGCTTCGAGAACCTAGACAACGAGTTCAACCCGCTGACCCCCGAGTATGTCGCCTACACGACGCAGACGGGCGCGACGGCCTCGGCGACGGCGCTCTATTTCGACTATTCCGAAGGCTCGCTCTTCCCTGCGCAGTACGCCGCCTATCCCGGCTTCGAGGCGACGGAGTTCCGCACGCGCTTCCAAGGCAAGTTCCTCGCGCTCGAGCCGGGCAACTACACGATCGGTCTCTCGACGGATGACCGCGGCGATATGTTCCTCAACGGGCAACAGATTATCACGGGCGTGAATTGGAATTCGGGCATCGTGCGCACGAACATCTACCTGAACGCCGGCACGCACGACCTGCAGATCGCCCACGGGCAGGGCGGCGGCGGCTACCGCGTCAGCGCATACGTCACGCCCCCGGGCGGCGCGGAGACATCGATGCCCAACGCGCTCTTGCGCCCCAGCGTCTCGACGGTCGGCGGCGTGAGCGGCAATGGCAGGCTCTCCCTGCCCTCCGCAGGGTCGTACCTGCGCCTCCAGATTGACACGGCGCAGGAGCTCTCTCAAAGCGTGACAGGCGCGGTCGGTTCGGAAATCGAGAAGAACGGCACGGAGACCCTCACCCTCGTCGCGGACAACGACGCGTTCGGCGGGACGTGGTATGTGCTGGGCGGCACGCTCGTCGCGGGCGACGGCGGCGCGGCTGGCACGCTCGGCGGCGCGCGCGTCTATGTGGCGGCCGGTGCGCGGCTCGTCTTCGACCGCGCGGACGACATCGCCTATGCGGGCGAGATTTCCGGTTGCGGCGAGGTCTGCTCCATCGGCGGCGGACGCGTGATCATCAGCAACGTCGGGAGCGACTTCAGCGGCACGTTCACCAGCGGCGATTTCGTGTTCACGGGCGAGGGCGCGGACGTGCTGGCCACAAGCCTTGCCCAAGGGCAGGGGCTTGACCCCCTGACCGCGCATTTCGAGGACGGCGCGAGGCTGCTCATCCCGCCGCCGACGGGAAGCCCCCTCGACCTGCCGCCGCTCGTGTTCTCGAACGGCACGCTGGCGCTGTCGCTCGTGGACAACAGCGCGTACTACATCGAGACGCTTCTTGTTGCGGCCGGGGGGACCGCCAGCATCAGCATCAGCAAGCCCAGCGGCCTCATCGGGCGGTACTACGAGCTGACCGACAACCCCGACCCGAACCACATCCGGGATGCCGGTTATTTCAATACGATCGCGGATGGCGAGCAGTTCCTGGGCGGCTACCCGTTCATCTGCGCGGCGTCGTCATGGGACGCGGGCCCCGACTTCTGTTTCGGCAGCACCGAGCAGAACAATCTGAAATTCCCCTCGCCCGTCCAAACCCGGTGGGAGTATCTGGGCGCAATCTGGAAAGGCCAGATCGTCATCCCCGCGACGGGCGACTACACGTTCATGACGCACAGCGACGACAACAGCATGTTGTTCATCGACGGCAACCTCGTCGTCAACAACAACGGCAGCCACGGGATGGACTACCGCTACGGGGACACCTTCCTCACGGCCGGTCGGCACGACATCGCCATCCTCTTCGCGCAAGGCAACGGCGGGTGGGGGCTGAACGTGGGCTTCGGGTTCGGGACGCAGGACGTGGCGGAAATCGTGCCGCTCCCCAACAACATGTTGATCGCCGACCCTGCCGATTACGCGCTGGTGAGCAACATCGGGAGCCTCCCCAACGTGCTGAGCATGGACGCGGACGCGGCGTTCTCGCTCGAAGTCGGCACGCTCGGCGTGGTGGAGGGTCCCGGCACCGGCACGCTGGACATCACGAGCGGCGGCGCATTGCCGAACGGCACGTTGCTGCTCAACGACCTCTACGTCGAGTCGCCTGGCGCGGTGCTGGCGACCACGGGCAACACGCTCATCAAGGGAGCCAACCTGCACGTGACCATCGGGCGCGAGCCGCCCAAGGGCACGCTCACGAAAATCGGCGACTTTACGAGCGCCACCTACGGGCTGCCGCTCATGGGCAGGACGATGTCCCTCGGCGGCTCAGAGAAAGGCCGCCTCGTCTATCGCAACGGCAACCTCTACATCTCCACCTCGAACGGGACGCTGCTCATCCTGCGGTGAGATACAGGCAAGCTCCTAACCTCGGCGCACGTAAGGTGGTACGGGCATTCCTGCCCGCAGTAATCGCAACCACGGGCAGGAATGCCCGTGCCACCTTGCGCCTGCTTAGTAGTCCTTGTCGTCGGGCTGCTCGATGGTCTTGATGAGGCGCTCGACGAGGGCGGTGGTGCTGATGCCTTCGGAGTCGGCGGCGAAGTTGGCCATGATGCGGTGGCGCAGGACGGGGGTGGCGGCCTTGATGACGTCGCTGCACCCGACGTGGATGCGCCCTTCCAGCACGGCGCGGGCCTTGGCGGCCAGCACGAGGAACTGCCCGGCGCGCGGGCCGGCGCCGTTGGAGACGTACTTCTTGACGAAGTCGGGCGAGGTGTCGTTCTGCGGGCGCGTGGCGCGCACGAGGCGCACGGCGTACTTGATCACATGGTCGGAGACGGGTATCTTGCGCACGACGGACTGCAGCTGGAGCAGCTCGTCTTTGCTGATGACCTTCTGCGGGGTCTCGGCCTGGGCGACGGTGGTGGCCTTGACGACGGTCTCCTCCTCGTCCTCCTTGGGGTAGTCCACCCAGAGGTTGAACATGAAGCGGTCCTGCTGGGCTTCGGGGAGGGGGTAGGTGCCTTCCTGCTCGATGGGGTTCTGGGTGGCTAGCACGAAGAAGGGGGCGTCGAGCTTGTAGGTCTGGTTGCCGACGGTGACGCATTTCTCCTGCATGGCCTCGAGCAGGGAGGCCTGCGTCTTGGGGGGGGTGCGGTTGATCTCGTCGGCGAGGAGCATATTGGTGAAGATGGGGCCCTTGATAAAGCGGAAGCTCTTCTTGTCGGTGACGGGGTCGTGTTCCAGAATCTCGGTGCCGGTGATGTCGGTGGGCATGAGGTCGGGGGTGAACTGGACGCGCTTGAAGTCCATGTCCAGCACCTTGGCGATGGTGGCGCAGAGGGTGGTCTTGGCCATGCCGGGCATGCCGACGAGCAGGCCGTGGCCGCCGGCGATGATGACCATCATCACCTGGTCGATAATCTCGACCTGGCCGATGATGACCTTGGCGATCTCGTTGCGGATCTTCTGTGAGCGGTGGGACATCTCCTTGACGAGCTTGATGTCCTCTTCGGAGGCGCCCTGGACCTTGAGGTTCTGCTTCTGCTTTTTGGGCGGCTCCTGCTGCTGGGCGGGCGCGGCAGGCGCGGCGGCGGCGGGGGCCTCGTCGGCGAAGATGAGGGTGATCTGGGTGCCGATGCGGATCTGGTCGCCGTTGGCGAGCGTCGCGAGTTTGGTGGGCTTGCCGTTGACGGAGGTGCCGTTGGCGCTGTCGAGGTCTTTGAGCTCCCAGCCTTTCTTCGTCTGCGTGAGCTGCGCGTGGCGGCTGGAGATGGAGTCTTCGGGGATGCAGATGGTGCAGTTCTCGTCGCGGCCGATGAGGTAGGCCTGCGAATCGATGAGGTCTGTGAGCAGCTGGGGGGTGGTCTCGCCTGCCTGCTGGATGAATAATTGTGCCATGGTACGTTTTTCCTTTGTGTTACTCGATTTCTGTTGAAGCGTCCTGACGGGCTTTGAGTGGGTCATCCTGTTTCAGCGCGACTGTTCCGATGTCTTTGACTGAGGTCGAGACGCGGATGCCCTGGAGCGCTTGACAGAAATAGTTGGGGATGGGGCCCTTGGTGTCGGGCGGGCCGACCTCTTGGCGCACGAGCTCGCGGGTGCGCTTGACGGCCCACATGGGGCCGAGCTTGGCGGTGCCGATCTGCTCGAACTGGTAGATTTTGAGCGAGCGTATCTGGATGTGCGTCAGCACCTCCGCGCTCTGGAGGGTCACGGGGAGGGTGCGCATGTCCTGGCCGAGGGCGCGGGCCTTGCCGTAACTGCCGGGGACGCCCTCGATGCGCTGGATGTTCTTGATGTTGAAGAAGGGGTTGGACTCGGCGACCTTGTCCTTGATGACCTTGACGTCCGCGTCCGTGAGCGTGCTGACCTCGCGGGCGAGCAGGATGCCGTCGTACATGGCGTTGTCGCAGACGACGAGCAGGTCGTACTTGCCGGGGGGCAGGCCGCGGAAGGAGAAGGAGTTGCCGCTGACCGAGGCGAGGTAGGCGGAGATTTGGATTTCCTTGGTGGTGTTGCGGGCGTTCTTGGCGGCGGTGCCGCCGGCGATCTCGTCGCGCGAGGCGATGTCCGTGAAGCGCTGCGGCACGGCGATGACGCCGAGCAGGTCGGAGGGCAGGTCCGCGAGCGCCCCGCGGATGCCGCCGGAGGCGGAGGGGTCGGGCTCGGTGTAGAGTTTCGAGCCGACCTGCGTCTTGCTGTAGGGGGACATGTTGCCGGGGTCGATCTTGACCCCTGCGGCCAGGAGCCCGCCGCCGGCCAGGGCCGTTGCGGCGAGGGTGAGCATGAGTGTTGCGTGGCGTGTGTTCATCGGAGTATCCAGTTCATTTGCTGTTCATACGGGTGGCCCGGGAAACGTTTGACAAAGTCCTCGGCCAGCTCCTTGATGCGCGGCTTGTCCTTGTCGTCCAGTTTCAGGAGGCAGTCCATCTCAAGTTTCATCGCGTCCGCGAGCATGGCGTTCATGGTGGTCTGCTGGCGGTAGTTGCGGAGCATGTTGATCGCGCGGCGGTAGTCCTCGACGTACATATAGACGCGCGCGGCGGCGACGGTGTATTCGCCCGTCATCTTCGAGAGCGGCGACATTGCCTCCCACTCCCACAGTTTCTGGAGCGCCTCCTCGAGCGCGTCCTGCGCGAGGAACGTCACGATGGTGGTGTACATGGAGGAGTCCTGCACCGTGAGCACCTTCCACGCGTCAATCCGGGAGGCCATCTTCGCCGCCAGGCTCTGGTTGGCCTTCGCCGCGACGGTCGATGTGGTGTTCGTGGGGGCCTTGCGGCGCGAGGGGTCGAGGTAGGGGACGTAGCCGCCGGGCAGGGCGACCTTGGCGCGGTTCGGGTAGCGGTCCTGCGCCTCCTTGTAGAACTTCGTCGCGTCGTCCATCTCGCCCGTGAAGAACGCATAGTCGCCTTGGCGCAGGGAGGCGATCTGCGTCTGGTCGGGGGTGGCGGCGGCCTCTTTCAGGAACGAGAGGTAATGCTTCGCGGCGGCGAGGTCGTTGACGTCGAGCAGGTAGGCGCAGAAACGCTCGTCCTTCCAGCGGAAGCGGCGCGCGCCGGTCTTCTCGCTCTTCTCGAGTTTGTCGATCCACTCGAGCAGCAGCTTGTCGTCGCGCTTCAGGCGGATGGTCTCGATGAAGCGGTCCTCCATCTCCCAGCGCAGGCGCGGCGCGATTTTCTGGAGGCTGCCGTCGAGGGCGCGGGTGAAAATCGGGTTGAGCATCGCGCTCGAGCGGTAAGGCTCGATAACGTCCGTGAGCAACTGCCAGTAGTCGGGGATCCAGTCCACGCACGGGTCCATCCCCACCGGCACGGCGCGGAGCATGTTGTTGAGCGCCTTGCGGAAGGCCTGGCGGTCGGACGGGTTGTCCAGCGAGCATTGCGCGGGGGTGTACTGGCTGATCATGCGGTGCGTGGAGCGCACGACGCCCGAGGCGTTCGACGCGACCAGCGTGACGGGCACGGCGAACGTGTTGGCCACGTCGCCCGTGACGAGCCAGTCCACGACAGGCTCCGCCAGCCGCTTGTTCTTCGCGAACTCCCACGTGTAGGCCGCCTTGTCCGCCGGGGCGGCCGAGGTCACATAGTTGAGCGAGAAGAGGACGACAGGGTTGTCGCCCGTCCAGAGATAGCCGACCGGGCGCTCGTGCCCTTTGACGACCGCGCTCGTGCGGCCGTCGCGGAAGCGGATGCCCGCGATGGAGGACGACCCCGACCTGTCGAAATCCTGCATGAGCTCGGGATACCCGTTCGTGTTCACGAGCTGCACGCCGTCGCGCTTCCAGACGATCTGCGCCTCCGTGCCGCGCCCCTTCGCCGAGTAGTGGAAGTAGTCGATGCGGTGGACGCCCGCGTCGAGGTCCAGCCACTTGCCCTGCTGGCCCTTGGCCGCGCTGCCGCGCCCGCCCTGGCCGTTCCACTCGTGCACCTTCTTGCCGTCAACCGAGAACTCGGAGCCCGCGTTCGAGACGGTCGCGAAGAAAATCTTCTCGCTCTTCGGCGAGATGAACCCGCCGATGTACCACGAGCTGAAATCATCGTTCGCCCCCCACGGGTTGATCATGCTCCCGATGCACGGCCACAGGCCGAAAAACGCGCCCGTGGCCGGCGGGTACGTGTTCTGGAACTTCCGTGCCGTCTCCATGCTGCCGTTCCCGTTCTTCGTGAAATACACGACGCTCGGGAAGAGCCGGGTGTTCGGCTTCGGCGGCGGGTTGTTGCCCGGCTTGAAGAACACGCTGACGCCGGAGCCTGATTTCTGCGGCGCGAACACGATGCCCATCACGTCCTTCGGGTTGTGCCCGAAGATGAGGTGCTCCACGGGCTTGCCCTCGCTGTCGCGCACGTCCGGCGTGGGGTTTTTGGCGGGCAGCAGGCCGCCGTCGGGGATCATCGCGATGACGCCCAGGTCCGGGTGCGGCGGCTCGGAGTTGACCCGCAGGTCAACGCGCATCGTCGCGTCCGGCACGACCGACCAGTCCGGCCATTGGGCACGCGCGGTCGCGGTCAGGAAGAGGGCAACGAAAAGGGTAACGCGCCGCGTCCTCGCAGCACGAAAACATGGCGGGACGCCATGCGCGACGTTTCTCTGTTCCTTGGACATTGGATATTCCGTGTTGGATATTGGATATTCAAAAATCATTTCATCTCCCCAAGCGCCTTGAAGTAATCAGAGACCATCTCGCGGTACTCGGCGGGCGCGTCGTCGGGGGAGGCGGCGGTGCCCTCGTCGCCGAACGTGTCGGGGTCGTCGCTCGTCGCGCCCATGTCGCCCGCGCCGATGCCCGTCTCGAGCGAGGTGTAGGTGGAGAGCAGCGCCTGCTGCGCTTTCTTGTGCAGTTCCGCGATCATCTCGGGCGAGGCTTTCTGCTTCAGGAGCGACTCAATCTGCTTGCTGTACTCGATGTACTTTTTCAGGTCGTAGGTCTTCAGGTTGTTCTGCTGGGCCTTCGCGTAGGTGGCCTCCGCGTTGCGCGTGAGCTGCGCGCGCGTGCTTTCCGGGCTGGACTCGCCCTCGACCTTGGTGTCGCGGCGCGTGGAGCTCTCGTTGCCCTCCATGCCCTTCTCGCTGGAGTAGCCGGAGTTCTTGCCGCCGCCCGTCGAGATCGCCTCCGTGTGGCCCTCCTCCTCAACGTCGCCCGACTGGTTGGAGTCCTGCGTCCTGCGCTTGTCAATGTCGTTGTCGCCCTCGTTGATCGCGCCGGACTGCGACATCACCTCGCCGTCCGCCATGCCCTGCCGGCCGACCTGCGAGCGGCCGTCCTGGTCCTTATGCTCGGGGCGCTCGTTGCCGCTCTTGCCGGCCGCGCTGTAGTCCACGATCTCGCCCTCGGCGATGCCCCATCCGGGGTCGGGGTTCGCATCGCCTTGGTTGGTGGTGGAGTCGTCGGCCTCGCGCTCGAGCTCCTCCTCCTGCTCCATCAGGTCGCCGATGATGTCCTGCAGCTCCTCGGGCATGGTGACCTGCCCGATCTGCGGCATCTCGTCCTTGTCGAACTGCTCGGTGTTGCGCGCGGTGGTGTCCGGCTCCGCGAAGAGCCACATCTCCATCTCGTCCGCCTTCTTGCCGGTCTTGGCCATGGCCTCCAGCAGGAAGTCCTCCTTCTGCAAGCCCAGCTCGACCACCTCGTTGGTGGAGGACCCCTCCGCCTGGCGCATCTCCTCAAACGTCTGGAACACGTCGGTCACCAGCTCGTTCACGCCCTCCGTGTCCGGGAACGCCTGAAGGTCGGTGGCGACTTTCAGCAGCGCGGTGGAGATGTTGTGCTTCAGCTCCAGTATCTCCTGAAGATCCTCGTCGTCCAGCTTCTCGGTCTTGTCCCCTTGGCCGCCGGTGTCGCGCAGGGTCTCAACGATATTCCGCTGCTGCTCCTCCGCGGCCTTCAGCAGGCGCCTGGCATCCTGGAGGGCTTTGAGCAAATCATTCGTCTTGACGGCCGTGTCCGCGTCGCGCCATTCGCTGAGGTACGTCATCAGCGCGGCGAGGCTGTTGGTCACGGTGATCTGCGGCTCGACGCTCCGCACGTAGTCATCCGAGTCCATGACCTCCGCGATGTTGATCATCGTGGGGTGGATTTTCATCTCCACGGCCTTGTCGGCAATCGTGCCCATCAGCTGGCCGAAGTCCGCGTCGTCGCGGGCCTGCTTGGCCTCCTCGCGGCAATAGGCGACCATCGCATCCGCGTCCGCCGCAAGGTTGTCCTGACGGTCCACAATCGCGGACGGGAGCTTGCCCGAGTTCTGCGCGTACTTCTGCGTGGTGCGCAGGTTGTCGGTCTGGCCTTTTTTCAGGCCCTCCAGCATGGCCAGCACCCCGGCGGCGGTCTGCGAGATCTCGCCCTTGCCCATGCCGCTGTCCGCCTGCGCGAGCAGGCGCAGCACCGCGGCCTGCGCCTCGACCGCGCGCGCCGCGTTGTCCTCACGCTTCTCGGCGGTTCCGGTGAGCGTGTGGTTGAGGCTCCGGACGGCCTCGGGGAGCGGCCCTTGCAGGGCCTTCTCGACAATCACGCGGATCGCGCCGAGCGACGTGTCCTTCGTCTTGGCCAGGTCTGCGGCGTAGGCGCGGATCTCCGTCTGGTAGGCGGTGGCCTCCTTCCACGGCTCCTCGTCGAACGTGGGCAGGCTGTTCTTCAGCTTGGTGGTGGTGCTGAGGGCGGTGCGCTGCTTGGCGATGAGCTCGCCGAGCGTCTTGCGCGCCTCAATGCGGTTCTTCTTCTCGCTGTCCAGCTGCGCGGAGAGCGTGGTGGTCTCGAAGATGATCGGCTGGCTCACGGCGCGGTTCGGAGCGTCGGCATTGTCGAGCGCGACGATGCGCAAGGCGGAGCCCACATCCACGTCCTCAATCGTGCCGGTCCAGTTCGTGGTGAACGTCTTGCCCTCCGTCAGGGCCCAGGACTTCAGCACCTCGCCCTCCTCGACGGTTGCCTTCGTGCCCTTCTTCACGCGCTCGATGCGCACCTCGCTGATGCCGTAGTCGTCGGCGACCTCGAAGATGAGCGCGGGGACGGCGTTGGGCGGCAGCACGGCCTTCGCGGCGGACGGCATGAGCAGGCGGATGCTGGGCGCGCGGTCGTCCTGCACTTCGTAGCGGACCGGCACGCGCAGCTCCAGCCCGTGCTTGTCGCGCGCGGCGATGGTGAACACGCCGCTCTCGCGGACCGTCTGGGAGGCGTTCCACGTGGCCTTGTCGCCAACCGCGCTCATCTCCTCCTCGTCCGCCCCGAACGTGACGGTCATCGTCTCGACAGGGCGGTTGCAGGTCGCGCGGATGTTGATCTGCGATTTCGTCGGGAGCGCGATCTGGTTGGTCAGCACGTTGAACGTGAGCGCGGGCAGCGCGGTGTAGGCCGGCGGCGTGACCTTCAGCAGCACGTCCGCGAGCGACAGCGGCGGCACGGTGCTGATGGTGTGCCTGTCGGTCGGGTACGCGTCGCCTACGCGGAAGCGGTAGCCGAGCGACGAGCTGACCTTGCTCACGATGTGGGCGTTCGTCTCCACCACGTTCATCCCCCTGATCTCGCCCACGTGGACGATCGAGCGCTTGTCGTCCGAGGGATAGAGCTCCACGTCAATCGACTGCCCCGTGCGGCCCTTGGTCACGACCATGAGCGTCACGGGGTCGCCCTGCACGATCGTCTTGTCCGCGGGGATGACCTCCACGACCGTCGCGAACGTGGGCGGCGCGATCTTCGCGAACGGGTTCAGCACGCGCTGTATCGCCACCGTCCACGCGTTGCCCAGCACCGCGCACGGCAGCAGCAGCGCCAGCAGCGCGCCCGCCACCGCCAGCCCCCCGCGCTTGCGCAGCTTCTTGTTCTTGATCTCCTCCAGCGGCAGCGTGCCGAGCATCGGCACGCCCTCGTTCAGGTAAATCTTCAGCCACGACGACTGCGACGACTCATCCGCGAACAGCACGCGGTTGATGAGGTGGTTGTCCAGCTGCGGGAACTTCTTCTCGAGGAACGCCGCCGTCGCCGCCGGGGTGCGCTTGCGCCCCATCACGCGCGCCAGCCAGACGAGGCCGCCCACCGCGAGCGCGACCCACACGCCCGAGAGGATGAACCGCCCGAAATCGCGCGGCCGCAGCCACACGTCCAGCGCCGTCAGCACCACGCCCGTGATCAGGACCGCGGCCGTCAGGAAGATGAAATGCTCAAACGCGTGCCAGCGGTTGACTTTCCCGTTAATCTCATTCAGCGTATGATCAAAGTTCGACATAAGGCACCTCCTTGCTATTTCTTGTTGACGGGGACCGGCCCCACGGGCGTGAGCTTCTTCGTGTCCGAGCCGCCGCCCGCACCGAACTTGCCGTCCGCGCCCTTCGTCGCGGCGCCCGGCGCGAGCTTGACCTCGTTCACCGGCCCGGCCTCCTCGATCTTCACCTCCGCGATGTCCATGTAGCCCGTGTTGAACTCGCCCCCGTCCATGACGAGGAACTTGACGGACAGCCAGATGCAGTTCTCGCGGAACTTCTCCTGCTGCGCCGAACGGTCCACCGCCGGGATGACGACCGAGACCGTCTTCCAGTCCTTCTGCAGCTTCGAGTGCTCGCCCGTGACGGTGTGGCCGTCGAAGTACATCGGCTGGAACCGCACCTGCTCGCGCAGGTCCGAGAGCTGCGGCGTGTTGCTCTTCTGCGCCTTCGGGTGCCAGATGTAGGCGATGGGGTAGATGCGGCACGACGGGTTGCCGCCCACCGTGTTCACGTGCGGCAGGCGCGCGTGGAGC
>WRJS01000097.1 GCA_009778475.1 Kiritimatiellota bacterium
GAGGACGCAAAAACCGGGCCGCCGGTCCACAGCCTCTCCGGGGCGACCCGCAGGCCGCTGCCGGCGCAACTTGCCGGCATCGACGCGCTGGTTTTTGACATACAGGACGTGGGTTGCCGCTTTTACACCTACGTTTCCACGATGGGAATGGCCATGGAGGAGGCGGCGAAACACGGCAAGGAGTTCATCGTCCTCGACCGCGTCAACCCCATCAACGGAGTCACAGTGGAAGGCCCGGTGCTGGCGGAACCGCCGACATTTGTGGGTTACTTCCGCGTTCCATTGCGGCACGGGATGACCGCCGGGGAACTTGCCAAAATGCATAATGCCGAGAAAAACTTGGGCGTGAAATTGACCGTTGTCCCGCTGGAAAACTGGTGGCGCGGGTTGTGGCTCGACCAGACGGGGCTGCCGTGGAGCAATCCGTCGCCCAACCTTCGCAACATGAAACAAGCGGCGCTCTACCCCGGCATCGGCCTGTCCTGCTGGCAAGAGCCCGGCGACCCCGTGCGCCTGATCCGCCAGATCACAGCCCTGCGCGGGCACGGCGCCCCCGGCTTCACCGTGTTCAACTACGACCGCCACGCGGAGGCCGCGCTCCCCTTCCTCCCCCTCGGCGTGACCGCGCCGTGAACAATGCGGCGCGGCGGGCTTGACAAGCGCATGGGAGGTGTATGACAATAAGCACCATGTTGAAGCGTTGTGTCTTAATTTGTGTTGTGGCGGTGCTGGCGGCGGCGGCGGATGATGTGGTCATCAATGAGGTGCTGTCGTCGAGCGCGGGCGCGTTGCTGGATGAGGACGGGGACGCGTCGGATTGGGTCGAGCTGCTGAACCGCGGGGGGCAGGGGGTGTCGCTGGCGGGGTGGGGGCTGTCGGACCGCGTGGGCAATCCCATGAAGTGGGTGATGCCGGATGTCTCGCTGGGGGCAGGGGAGCGGCGGCTCGTGTTCGCGTCGGGGAAGGATCGCACGAATGTGCTGGCGGCCGCGTTGTCGTCGCCGCAGGAGGTGCCGGGGCTGGTGCTGTGGCTGCGGGCGGAGGGGATGCCGCTCAACCACAATGACCCTGTTGCGGCGTGGAGCGATCTGAGCGGTTGCGGGAACCATGCCACGCAGGCGTCGTCGGGTGCGCGGCCGGTGTTCGTGGCGAACGCGGTGAACGGGCTTCCGGCGGTGCGCTTCACGCGCTCGTCGTCGCAGCAACTTCTCTTGCCGCACACGGCGTTCAACGGGATGGAGAGCCTGCGCGACTTTTCGCTGTTCATCGTGTGCCGCTGGAGCGGGGGCTCGACGCCGTCGGGGCTGTTCGGCGCGTGGGGGTCTTCGGCGAACTCGCATTTCGAGGTCAACAACAGCGGCGGGGCGCTGCGTCTGCGCGTCGCGAACATGAACGACATCAACAGCGGCGGGGTGATGACGGCGAGCGTGTGGTGTCAGGTCGCGGGGCTGATGAACAGTTCGGGCGACGCGCCGATCGCGAGGATATTCCGCGACGGTGTGTTGCGCGGGGAGAAGTCGCAGAACCCCGGCGGCGCGGCGTTGTCGGGTCACACGACGATGGCGCTCGGGTGTTCGGACAGCGGGCGCAATTTCAACGGCGACATCGCGGAGGTGCTGATGTTCAACCGTGCGTTGCGGCCGTCGGAGCGGAGCGCGGTGGAGCGTCTGCTCGCGGTGCGGTACGGCTTGCCGCTCGGCGGGATGGAGGAGCCTGAACTGCACGCCAATTTCAGCATCAGCGCGAGCGGCGAGACGGTCGTGCTGACGCGCGCGGACGGCATGACGATTGACAGCGTGGCGGTGCCGCCGTTGCCGCGCGGGGTGTCGTATGGGCGCAGCCCGGATGGGGTAGGGGGCTTCGCCTATTTCGCGGAGCCGACGCCCAACGCGCCGAACACGACGGCGGCGTATGAGCCGCCCGCCGCGTCGCCGTCGTTCTCGCACGTGCGCGGCATCTACGAGCAGCCGTTCAGCCTGACGCTGGGCCACGACGACCCGGGCGCGTCGCTCTACTACACGCTGGACGGCTCGGAGCCTTCCGCCGTGCATGGGACGCTCTACGCCGCGCCGATCGCGGTCACCAACACCACGGTCGTGCGCGCGGTCGCGCGGAAGCCCGGCGCGTTGCCGGTGCGCGACATCGCCACGCACACCTACCTGTTCCTTGGCAGCGTGGTGGCGCAGACGAACCGCCCTCCGGCGTATCCTGCGAACTGGGGTTCGTTCGCGAACACCAGTTACGCCATCAGCCCGTACATCGCATCACAGCCGGGGTATGCCGAGGCGTTGCGCGATGCGCTGCGGGCGATTCCGGTGCTGTCGGTCTCGGCTTCGATCGATGACCTGTTCGGGTCGGGCGGCGTGTACGCGAACCCGACGGTGGACGGGCTCGAACGCGCCGTGTCGGCCGAGTGGATCACCAACGGCGTGAGCCAGTTGCAGATCGACGCGGGGCTGCGCGCGCAGGGCGGCGCGAGCCGCCAGTTCGGCAACTCGCCGAAAAAATCGCTGCGGCTGCTGTTCAAGAGCGCGTATGGCGAGGGGCGGTTGCGCGAGCCTGTGCTGGCGGACGGCGGGACCGCGCTCGCGAATTTCAACACGCTGATCCTACGGGCGGAGTACAACAACTCGTGGGTGCATAACGAGAGTTTCCAGCGCGCGTATGCGGTCTATGTGCGCGACCAGTGGGTCCGCAATATGCAGGTCGCGATGAGCGGCAGCGGCTCGCACGGGACGCACGTGCACCTGTTCCTGAACGGCCTGTACTGGGGTCTCTACAACGTGGCGGAGCGACCTGACGCCGCGTTCGCCAGCACCGTGTTCGGCGGCGCACGCGCGGACTACGACACCATGGTGCCGCAGGGTATCCGCGACGGCGACAACATCGCGTGGAACACGATGCACGCCCTCGCGAAGGCGGGGCTTGCCGCGCCCGCGCAGTACGAGGGTATCCAGCAGTACCTGAACGTGGAGCACCTGATCGACTACATGATCCTCAACTTCTACGCGGGTAACGACGACTGGCCGCACCACAACTGGAGCGGCGTGCGCCGCCGCGAGACGGGCGCGGGATTCTTGTTCTATGTCTGGGACGCGGAGCGGACGCTGGAGGGCGTGAACGTCAACCGCGTGTCCGCGACGCACACCTCCGGCCCCGCCTACCTGCACACCGCGCTGTGCGCGAACCCCGAATACCGCCTCCGCTTCGCCGACCGCATCCACCGCCACCTCTACAACGACGGCGCGCTCACGGCCGCGAACACCGCCGCCACCTTCGCCACGCTCGCCGCCACAATCGAGCCCGCCGTCTATGGCGAGTCTGCCCGCTGGGGCGCGTACCGCAACGCGCTGGCGCCCTACGGGACGAACCACTGGACCGCGGAGCGCAGCCGTTTGCTCACGACCTACTTCCCGCAGCGCACCGCCGTCATGACCAACCAGTTCCGCGCCGCGAACCTCTACCCGACGCTCGCCGCGCCCGAATTCAGCCAGCACGGCGGCGTGGTCGAACCCGCCGCGACTGTCGCCCTCTCCGCGCCGCAAGGGGGCATCTACGTGACCTTCGACAACACCGACCCGCGTGAACCTTACACCAGCGCCGTCGCCGCCACCGCCGCCGCCTACGCCGCGCCATTCGCCGTGACGGACAAGATGACCGTCAAGGCCCGCGCCCTCCACAACGGCGTATGGAGCGCGTTGACCGAGGCCGCCTTCTCGCCCCCCAACCCCTACCTCGCCATCCGCGTGACCAAGCTCATGTTCGCGCCCCCCGGCCCGACCCCCGCCGAGCTCGCCGCCTTCCCCACCCGCATCAACGACCACTACGCCTGGCTCGAGCTCTCCAACACCGGCGCCGCGCCCCTCAACCTCTCCGGCTACACGGTGTCCAACAACATCCAATGCGTGTTCGGCAACGTCACCCTCGCGCCCGGCGACCGCTACCTCGTCACCAAGAGCAAAGACTGCTTCGACTTCCGCTACCCCGAAGGCGCCCCGCCCAACGACACCGGGCGCGCCCGCAAGAACTGGGACAGCGGCAACATCGCCCGCAACGGCGGCCCCGACAAGGCCTTCGACTTCTACGACCCCGGCGGCAGCTTCCTCTACACCTTCACCTACACCTCCGCATGGTTCAACGCCGAGGCCAAAGACACCGGCCGCTGGATCGAGCTTGCCGACCGCCAATGCGACTTCGCCGTGATGAGCACCGAGGCCGGCTGGACGCTCAGCGACCCCGGCGCCCCGCCCCGCATCCACGCGCTCACCCTGCAAGGCGACGCGCTGACCTTCGCCGCCGACGGCCTCGGGTGGGGACGCAAGCTGCTGTGGTCCATCGACCTCGAGACGTGGCACGAATACCCCCCCGGTGCCGTCACCATCGACAACGGCACCGCCCGCGCCCCCCTCCCCGAAGAAGCCCTCACCGCCCAACGCTGCTTCTTCAAAATCGCGAACCCGTAAGAAGGAGTGCGCTCCCCTAGTGTCCTGTAAAATACAGATTTCACGATGGAGGGCGAGCGTCCCCGCGAGCCGCCGCCGCCACCCTCTTCTTCTACGACATGCTCGGCACGACGGCCGGCTCATTCGGCAATGACGGTGCCTTTGCCTCCGCCCGCCTCACCACCTACGGCGAAGACAATTCCCCTTGCCTGTCCTCATTTCTTGGCTCGTCCAAGACGCATTTTGTGGTGGTCTTTCAGCCGGGCTGGATGTATGATATTCCCGAATTGGAGAATGAAAGAGAGGATGATGACAATGAGTAGGAATATGCTGGTGTTGTGCGGGCTGATGTCCGTGGGGTTGCTCGCGGGCGGGTGCTTGACGGCCACCTCGGCGGCGGGCAAATTGGGTTGGATCGGGCTGAGCGGGGACGGGAAAAAACTGGTGCGCGTTGCCACGGGCGAGCCGTTCGTGATGTGGGGCGTGAACTATGACCGCGATTACAAGGAGCGGCTGCTGGATGATTACTGGCTGGACGAGTGGGAGACGGTCGTCAAGGATTTCGGCGAGATGAAGGCACTGGGGCTGAACACCGTCCGCGTCCATTTGCAGGTCGGGCGGTTCATGGACTCGCCCGCGCAGCCCAACGCCCGCGCCCTGAAGCAACTGGCGCGGCTGATCAGGGTGGCGGAGGCGCGCGGGCTGTACCTCTACGTCACGGGGCTTGCCTGCTACAAGAAAGCGAACATCCCCGCGTGGTATGACGACGTGAGCGAGGCGGAACGCTGGACGATCCAAGGCGCGTTCTGGAAGGCGGTCGCGGGCGTGTGCAAGGACAGCCCCGCGGTGCTGTGCTACGACCTGATGAACGAGCCTTGCATCTCTGGCGACAACTGGCTGCCCGACGAGGGGATGGGCGACTTCTTCTATGTCCAGTACCTCACGCGCACGCCGGGCGGTCGCGATGCTCACGTCATCGCCAAGGCGTGGGTGGACACGCTCGTCGGCGCCATCCGCACGGTGGACACGCGCCACCTCGTCACCGTCGGCGTCATCCCGTGGGCGACGGTGTGGCCGGACGCCAAGCCCGTTTTCTACAGCCCCGAGGTCGGCGAGAAGCTGGACTTCGCGAGCGTCCACTTCTACCCCAAGGCAGGGGAGGTGGACAAGGCGCTCCGCGCGCTCGCCGTCTATGACGTGGGCAAGCCTCTGGTCATCGCCGAGATGTTCCCCCTCTCGTGCGGCATCGAGGACATGGACGCGTTCATCGAAGGCTCCAAGCCCATCGCGCAAGGCTGGCTCAGCTTCTACTGGGGCAAGACCATCGAGGAGTACGCGCAAAGCACCGAGATTGCAGACCATATCATCAAGGCATGGCTGGAGTATTACCGCAAGAAGGGGCAGACGATGGGCGGAGGCAGGAAATGAGAAAACCTTGCATCCTTTTGGTGATAGGCCTGCCGCCTACAAACATTGCTCTCCGCTGACACAGGACGCCGCCCGGCATCGCCTTTTTGAAAAAACTGTATTACGACGTAAAACCATCCTTGCAAGGACGCGCTCAAAACCCTTTCCCGCGTAACCCGTCTATAATGCCCATATAAATTTCCGGGATGCTGATCCCCGCTATTTTTTTCCGCTTGTAGTCAACGATTTCCGCGTGGGAGATGCCCCCTGCAATCTTGACAACATGATTCCCCCATGTTGCGGCGCGTTCGCTGACGACCCCGTCGTTTGCGCCGCTCACGCTTTTGATGTACAGATAGCTGTAGAAAAACATCAGGTCGTCGAACGCATTCCGCAGGGTTGAATACATGCTTTGGTAATAGACCTTCTCGTCCATGCCGACCATTTGGTTAAACGCCTTCATCTTCTCGGTTGTCAGCTGCCGGTTGAGGTTATAGATATCCGGGTTGATGTCCCCGTATAATTTCCCGAACACGCCAAGGGCTTTCCTCACGAGAAGGGAATGAACAATTTTCGGCTTGAAAATAAGGTCCGCGATCTCCGTGCCATGATGCGGCGTTGAGAGGGTCGTCAGGCTTGCCACCCTATCGCCGAACGCATATTTCCAGATGAAATAGCGCGCGTCTAAACCGCCTTTCGAGTGGGCGATGATATTTACCTTCTCCGCGCTCGTCTCGTGAAGGACGCGCTCGACGGTCGCCTTCAACGCCTTTGCGTTTGACTCATAATCACCCCACGAGTCCGTGTTCCCCAAGAAAACATTGATGCCGTTCTCCTTCAGCCGCTTGGGTATCCGCCCCCAGAAATTGACGATGCCCCCCCTGTCATGCGCGACAATCCCATGCACCAATATGACCGGGTATTTCATGCGTTACGCGCGGCTTCCGCCTCACTCTTTCGTCGGCATATCCTCGCCCATGTCATCGGGCAGGGGGGCTTTGGAGGATTCCGTTTGTCATAGCCACAGCCCCATGGAAAGGGTCGTTGCCTTCATCTTTAATGTCAACGCGAGGATAACACCATGTGACAAACCGCCCTCCAGTTATTTCAGCAGCTGGGTGAAGCGCGCGTAGGCGGTGTCCCAGGCGGCGGTGTCTTGGGGCTTGAAGGTGGCGATGGGGAAGGCGGCCTTGATGAGGGGCATGGCGGCTTTGAGGTCGGGGATGACACCCGCGCCGATGGCCTGCACCATGAGGTTGCCGATGGCGGTGGCCTCCTTGGGCCCGGCCAGCACGGGTACGCCGACGGAGTTGGCGGTGAACTGGTTGAGCAGGGGGTTGTTGCTGCCGCCGCCGACGATGTGCACGGCCTCGGTGACGGTGGCGGTGATGCCGTTGATGGTCTCGTTGACGAAGCGGTATTTGAGCGCGAGGCTCTCGTACACGCAGCGCAGGAGGGTGCCGCGGTCGGGGGGCTGGGGCTGGGCGGTCTCGGTGATGAAGGCGCGGATGGCGGCCTCCATGTCCTTGGGGTTGTAGAAGCGGGGGTCGTCGGGGTCGATGAAGGCGGTGAAGGCGGGCGCGGCGGGGGTGATGGTGTCGACCTCTTTCCATTCCATACGCTTGCCGTCGGCGATCTCCCAGATGCGGAGCAGTTCCTGCACGATCCATGTGCCCATGCAGTTGCGGAGGAAGCGGGTGTTGCCGATGCCGCCTTCGTTGCTGAGCCCGAGGCGCATGGCCTCGGGGGTGGTGATGGGTTTCTTGATGAGCTTGCCGACGAGGGACCATGTGCCGGAGCTGATGATGAGGGCCTTCTTGGGGTTCTTGACCGGGGCGGCGGCGAAGGCGCTGGCGGTGTCGTGCGAGCCGACGGCGATGAGGTCGGCCTCGTTCAGGCCGAGGTCGGCGGCGAGCTTGGGCTGGAGCTTGCCGATCTTCGTGCCGGGGGGGACGATGGCGGGCATGAGCTTCTTGGGGATGCCGAGGACCTTGAGCATCTCGCCGCTCCACTTGCCGCGCTTGGCGTCCATCATCTGGGTGACGCTGGCGAAGGTGGAGTCCACGGTCGTCGTGCCGCCGAGGTAGAAGTAGAAGAGCGCGGGGATGGGGAGATAGACCTTGGCGAGCTTGAGCAGCTCGGGGCGGCGCGTGGCGGCCCAGAGGAGCTGGTTGGACTGGTTGAAGGGCTGGAAGTGGTTGCCCGTGATGGCATAGACGCGCTCGGGGTCGAGGCGGGCCTTGACCTCGTCGCACATGGTGTCGAGGCGGTGGTCGCGGTAGCAATAGACCTTGCCGATGGTGTCGCCGTCCTGCGTGAGGAGGTGGCCGTCCGCGCCCCAGGTGTCGATGCCGATGCCGTCGAGCGCGGGGCCGAACTGGCGGCGGGCGGCCTGCAGGCCCTTGACGATGTTCTGGTAGATGTAGGTGTCGTCCCAGTAGGCGCGCTCGGTGACGTCGCCGTCGCGGCCGGGCAGGAAGAAGGAGACGCCCTCGTGCGCGAAGCGGTGGACCTCTTCCATGCGGAACGCGCCGTCGCCGAAAAAGCCGACGAAGCATTTGCCGCCGGACGCGCCCAAGTCAACTGCGAACAATTTCTTTTCCATTTGTATCCTCCTCAGTGGTCAGTGATTAGTGATTAGTGGTCAGTGGTCAGTGATTCGTGAGCGGTCAGCTGTCGGTTGGCGGCTGGGGCTGGCGCGGGGCGGTCCCGTGGCCACCGCCCCGGCGGCCGCGGCCTCCGCGCCGACGGCCCTCCCGGTGCTCGCGGCGCTCTTGGCGTTGCTTGGGCCCGGCGCCGGATCCGGGGCGGGGGTTGGTCTTGTCGTCGATGAACGCCTGCCAGGTGTTGCAGTGCGCCATGTCGGCGCCTTCGGCGGCGCACACGAGGCGGTAGAGCGCGAAGGACTCCAGGAAGGACTCGTGCTGCACGAAGCGGAAGGTGTGGGTGTCGCGGCGCGGTATCTCGTTGAAGCGCCGCTGGGTGTCAAGCAGGAACTGAGCGCCAAAGAAGGCGACCTTGGGGATGCGCAGCCGGTTGGTGATCTCGTCGAGCGTGCTTTGCGCGGCACGGAGGCTGAGGCCCTTCTCGGAGGGCGACTGCTTGGCCTCGCGCACGAGGCGGTCCTTGAACATGGCGTAATACAGGAACGCGGTGCGCAGTCCGGTTGTGGCGGTCTCGCTGACGGGGTCGCTGTCGAACGCGGCGAGGTATTTCCAGACGATGGACTTGGCGCCGCCGGAGGCACGGACGAACGCATCCAGGTTTGGCAGCAGGTCGTTGAGCAGGCCGAACTCCCACAGCAGCCTGAACGCCGTGCTGGAGGCGTTGCCGATGAAGAGGCGGTAAACCTCTTCGCAGACACGCGGGGGCGAGGCGTTGAGGATGTCCGCGTGGTGCTTCTGGATGGCCTTGCGGCTGGCGCGGTCGATCGTGAAGCCCAGGCGCGCGGCGAAGCGCACGGCGCGCATCATGCGCACGGGATCCTCGCGGAAGCGCACGTTCGGGTCGCCGATGGAACGCAGCACGCGCTTGTCGAGGTCGCGCAAGCCGTCCACGTAATCGATGACGGCGAAGGTCTTGATGTCGTAGAACAGGCCGTTGACCGTGAAGTCGCGGCGCTTGGCATCCTCCTCCGGCGTGCCGAAGGTGTTGTCCTCGGACTGGTACAGGCCGTACTCCGTGTCCTGCTCGTCGGGCGAGCGGCGGAAGGTGCTGGTCTCGATGACCTTCTTCCCGAACACGATGTGCGCGAGGCGGAAGCGCCGCCCGATCAGGAAGCAGTTTCGGAAGATGCCGCGGATCTCGGTCGGGGACGCGTTCGTGCCGACGTCGAAATCCTTTGGCGTGCGCCCGAGGAGCAGGTCGCGCACGCTCCCCCCGACGAGGTACGCGGTGTACCCTAAGTCAGACAAGCGGCGCAGCACCTTGAGTGCGTCCGAATCAATATTTGAGCGTGAGACACAATGTTTCGCACGCTCGCGGATAATAGGCATTGAACGTTTAAAAAACATACGCACTCTAAAACAGCGAGTTAAAATCCCCATTATTTCAAAAAACGGACAATAAATAAAGCAGAAAATTGAGGGTTACGGTGGAATTAGAAATGAGAAATGATGAATTAGGAATCAAAATGGAGTGCGGCGGCTTGCCGCCGCTTTCGTGTCTTTCGCGGTTCATTTCAGGTTGTGGCTTTAGCCCGGATTATGCATCAATGAAAAGTCTTTTGGGGACGCTCGGGTTGTCGAACAAGTCGATTTATTTAAAAAGCCTTCCGCCCTAAAATTCAATCGTCTTGGGCGTTGCGACTGCGCGGAGTACAAGTGTCTCCGCATCGGGACTGAAATCGGGGAAGAACACGGGCTTATCCGCCGACACCTTGAAGATGAACCTTTCGCCGGGCATACCGTCCCGTGTCACGAGCGCCATGCGGGCCGGTTCGCCCATCAGGTTTTGCGCGTTTTGACGATTAGGGATTGTCACCTCCACCTCCGCGCCGTCCGTCCATATCGCGCAACCCTTCCCCATGCGGAAAACAAAAAGTTGGGTGTGCGTGTTCGGGACGGGGATGGACTGGAGTGAGGGCGCACCGGACGCGAACGTGCGGCAGACCTGCGCCAGTGCGCGGTAGGCGGGCTTCGGCGCAAGGTCGTTCTGGAGGATGCCGAAATTCTCTTCGTTGTAGTACGGGTTCCAGCCGTCGTTCTTGAAGTCGTACCACGACATGTTCTGGCACGCGCCGCTCCCCACGGCGGAGAGGTACGCCCGCGCGAGCAGGGATGCCTGCTGGCGCTCCGAGACCGTGCCGGGGATGGTCGGCCAGCCCATCTCCGTGATCCACACGGGGCGCCCGCCGACCTGTTCGCGCACGGCCTTGAGCTCGGCGGTGAACGAGTCCTCGTGCAACGCGCCGCGATAGGGGTGGATGGTCAGCGCGTCGAACGGCGCACCCGCGTCGAGGCACATCTGGATGAATTTGTTGTCGATGCCGGCGGTGCTACACCCCAGCACCTGCGCGTCGGGATCCTCGGCCTTCACGGTGTCGTAGGCCATCTTGAGCAGCGCGGGGTAGCGCTCGCGCGGCCCGGACCAGAAGAAGATGTTCGGCTCGTTGTAAATCTCCCAGTGCTTGATGACGTGCTTGTAGCGGCGCACCATCTCGCGCAACGCGTTGCAGTAGTCGCGGAAGCCCTCATCCTCGTAGGGCTTCGTCCACGGCGTCCAATAGGCGACCAGCGCATAGACGCTGATGCCGTGGCGTTGCGCGGTCTCGACCATCTTGTCGTAGAACGCGAAATCGAACGCGCCCTTGCGCGGCTCGATGCGCGCCCAGTGGAACTCCTCGCGCGTCCACTTCACGCCCGCGGCCTGCGCGGCGGCGGCGATGCGCTCCATGTTGCGGTGCCCGCCCTCGTCGTTGCCGTTGCGGTACAGGAAAATGCCCATCCCCCACGGCGACCCCGGCTGCATCTCGCCCGGCCCCGCGTCGGCCATGCGCTCCGTCCACGTCGAGGTCCACGTCCCCGAGACGCGCGGCGCGTCCCGCGTGGACACCGTGCTGACCGCCTCCACGAACGCCGTCTTCGGAAGCGCGGGGAGCGGCAGCGTGAACGTCTGCGCCTGCCCCGGCTTCACGGGCGCGAGGTTGGTCTTGACCGTTGCCAGTTCCGCGCCGTCCCAATTCTTGAGCAGCACCGTGAGGTCGCACGCGCGCGCCGCCGTGTCGTCCAGGTTCTTCAGTTCCCCGGTCAGCGCCGTCGGCGCCTCCCCGTTCGGGAGCAGGCGCGTGCGGAGCGCGAGCCGCTTGGACGGCGCGATGCGTGTCTGGGCCTCGAGCGGCGACAGGCGGAGCGTGACCGGCGCGGGCTTGGCGTTTGCGCGGCGCACCGTCAGGCGCGAGAAACGCAGCGGGTACTGCGGCTTGCCGTCGTTCGCGCCGCCGTGCCACGACCACCCCTCCGCGGGCGGGGCCGGGACGCGGAAGGCCTGCGCGATTTTCTCGCCGTCGCGCGCGGGCGGCTGGATCACGCCCAGCGAACGGGTGAACGTCATGAAATGCGAGCCGATGCTCAGCACCAGTTCCGCGCCCGCCGCGCCCGCGTCCGCCTCAACCGACAACGCGAATTCCTCCGGTGCGCCGAGGATCGCGAGCGAGTGCGACAGCGACGCCTCCGCGTGTTTCGCGAAATCAATGCGCCAGACGCCCTTCTGCAACTCGGCGTTCGCCACGCCATAGCCCCAACGCTCAAACGTGTTCGCATCGCCCGCCCCGAAATCCGCCACGGCATAGCGCGTGCTGGCCGCCCCCTTCACCCCGGACGCAGCGGCGGCCTCCTCCGCCGACATCTCCTCCAGCGACACGTCCTTGATCAGCACCACACCCGTCGCCACGGGCTGCTTCGTGTTCTCCAGCAGGATGGCGAAACTGCGGACGGGCTGCGCCAGCACACCGTCACTGGGCCCGCCCCAGAAGCCCGTCCAGTTCTCCATGTCGAAGCGGAACGTCGCCCAGCCCTCCGCCGCGTGATGCGCCGTCTTCTGGAACGTCTGCCCCTGCGCGTCCGTCACGCGCACCGTGAAATGATAACCGCGCGGCTTGTCCGCCGCGAACGTGACGTGCCGCACCGCGCGCGGCTGCTTCAGGCGGAACGTGGCCTCGACGTAATTGCCGCCGCCCGTGAAATCGAACCGCATCTGCGCGACGTTCTCCGGCGAGACCGTGAGCGCCCCCTTCGCCCCCGGGAACTCCGCGCCGTTGTAAAACGTCGGCGGGTTCTCCGCGATAAAATCCGCGCGCGCCATGCCCGCGCCCAGCCCGCATAATGCGAGGCAAATAAAGAATTGCGTTTTCATGCCTCCAGTATGCCACACCTCCAACGACAGGCACAAGCGTAAAGACCGTCCGCCTTGAATCTTGCGGTTTTAGGACAGGCACGATGGTGGGCGAGCGTCCTCTGGAGGGCGAGCGTCCCCGCGAGCCGTTAGACACACTACCTATCACTTGCTTTTATCTCACACAAAGGCACAAAGGTCACAAAGGATTTTTTTTACAGATACCTTTCACCTTTCACCTTTTACCTTTCACCTTTTACCTTTCACCTTTTACATTTTACCTTTTACCTTTTACCTATTACCTATTACTTCTCCTTCAATTCCTCATTGCAAGGCAGAAGCCTTGCGCTCCCGGCGGCTCCCAATTATGCATTATGAATTATAAATTATGCATTATAAAGTTTCCCCTTGCAATGGGAGGGCGGAAAGCGTAACCTTTTCCCCATCTCAATCGGCGGGTGCCGTTTTGAGACTGGTTCTTTGACCGTCACGGGGGAGGGATTCCCCGTGACACCTTGCCGCGAAGGTAACACTTCCTTCGCAAGATGTTTTTGTACGCTTGTGCAAAACATCCAACAGAAAACGCTCAAACTTGCCGGTAACGTGAAACACGCTTATCTGCGAGAGTTTTTGAATCCAAGTGTAGAGTATGGGGTACGTCCTTTTTTTAGGCGTACCACTGAAATACATGCAGTGTTTGGATTCGGGCATTTGAGCGTGCCTCTGTTGGGCATTGTAGGAATCAGAGGTGCGTCTTTTCATGCCCATCAGGAAAGCCGCCCCGATAAAACGGATGGGCTAACTGAAGGTATGACAATGAACAAACGTTCAAGGACAGGAAGGGTAGCGCATGGCGTCCTTGCCATGCTCGCATTCATGGGCGTGGTAACGCTCAACGCCGTAGTCCCGCTTTGTAGTTCCATAATCCCGTTTTCACAAAACCCAAACCACGAGGAGGATTAAATCATGGCAAAGCATTGGATTGCCCGCGCAAGGGTAAACACAAAACACCTGCATGACACATTCGTCACAGGAAGGGTCTGGTTCACAAACGCCCCGAGAATTCTAAAGCGCACAGGAAAAATCTCGTGTGGCGACAAGATTGCGCTGGTCGTCGCGGGAAGTGACTGGGTGTTCGCGCTCGGCAAGGTCGTCTCAGAGAAAGCGGCGGCTTGGAAAGAGACGAAGAAAGTACCCTACAGCCAAGACTTCAGAGGGGTCTTGGTGGACTGGGACAAATGCGGCCCCGAAGAGATAATGGCGCCGAGCCATCCCACATACCGACAGACACTGAGCGAGTGCCGTCCGGAACACATCAAAGCCATTTGGAAATAAGGAGTCACGCCATGAAAAGAACGCTCATATCCTTCCTCCTTGTCCTCGCGGCAACCTCGGGGCGCGGGCAGATATCGCTTGGAGAGGCCTTGAATTGCACAGGGTTGACGTGGACGACAGACGTCTATAACCCGTGGGTGGTGTGGACCTATGACACGTATGACGGGTTGTACACCGTGTCCAGCGGAGACAAAGAGGATGGCTCATGGATTCAGGCAACCGTCACGGGCCCCGGCACTTTGTCGTTCTGGTGGCGACTCCAATCGATGGATAAGGAGGTGCTCTGGTGCGAGGTCGACCAAAACGTAGTCGCAGGTATCAATGGAAATTACGGTTGGCAATTGAGGGTCATCTCCATCGACGCAGGGACACACACCGTCCGTTGGCGGATGTGGGGCGATGAATACACCTATTACTTCGCTCTGTCTAGAGGCTCCCTAAAAGATGTGCGGTGGATTCCAACTGCCCCGTCCATACCACCGTCCACCCCGACGGGAGTCACCGCCAGCACGACCGACCCGGATAAGGTGCAAGTCTCATGGTCGTATGCCGCGGGCGTGGACTCGTACCATGTTTACCGCAATACCGTCGATGACGCCGAGTCTGCAGCACTCCTGACGCTTCTTTCCCCATTGGGAGGCGCTGCCACCTCGTACAATGACACATACGCTGACCCTGGCGTAACCTACTACTACTGGGTCAAAGCGTATAATCCAAGCGGAGACTCAAGCGAGTTCAGCGTATCGGCGCAGGGTCTGCGGCCAGTACCGCCCGAGATTGGCCAGGCGTTGAACAACACCGCGCTCACATGGATCATGAGCGGTGCCGCGCCGTGGTTCGCGCAGACCGCCGTCACGCACGACGGTGTCTCCGCGTTGCAAAGCGGTGCCATCGTGTACTACGGGTCTAGCTACATCGAGACCACCGTGACTGGACCGGGGACGCTGACGTTCTGGTGGCGCGTCTCCTCTGATAGGAAGAACGAATATGAGACATCCTACGAATCTCTGAGGTTTTACGTGGACGGCAACACGTCCTGGGATGACCCTCGTTTCGGGACAACATCATGGGCGCAAAAGACCGTCAACATCGGTGCCGGGACACACACGTTGAAATGGTCGTATTCGTTTGAGTATTCTGCTTATTTAATAGGGGAAAGTCCGGGTTGCGGCTGGCTAGATCAAGTGACGTGGACTGGTGTCATGCCGCCAGCTGCGCCTACGGGAGTCACCGCCAGCACGACCTATTCGAGTCGCGTCAGGGTCTCATGGCCGGCGACTGCGGGTGCGACATCGTACAAAGTTTACCGCAACACCACCGACGACAGCGGAGGCGCAACGCAAATCGGTACGGTCACTGCCTCCCCCTACAACGACACCACCGCCGTCGCGGGGACGACGTACTACTACTGGGTCAAAGCCTCCAGCAGCGCGGGCGACAGCGGCTTCAGCGCGTCGGCGCAGGGTTCCCTGAGAGCCGACGGGCAGCAAGACTCCTACCTCTCCGACCCTGCGGACGGCGCGGAGGGCGGTCCCGCCCAGACCACTGCCTACGACGGCTTCCTCTACGACACCAACAAGACCGTGCGCGGGACGGTGACGCTGAAGGCGACGGCGAAGGTGAAGGCCGATAAGAAAATGGGCATCGTGACGACCAACTGGACGGTCTCCGCAAAGGCCGTTGTGCAGG
>WRJS01000098.1 GCA_009778475.1 Kiritimatiellota bacterium
CGGGCGCCCCCGGGAGCCGCCACAATGTGTCTAACGGCTCGCGGGGACGCTCGCCCTCCATGCGTCTAACGGCTCGCGGGGACGCTCGCCCTCCATCGTGAAATCTGTGTTTTACAGGACACTAGGCCCCCCTGCCCCATTCCTCATTCGGAAGGTTTTCTGCCTTTTTGGTTCGAGCTGCCATGCGACTCTGTTTGCGCTGTCACGGCTCCGGCAGCAGGTCAACGCTGACTTTGAAGAAGCGCAGGCTGCCGCCGATGGCTTGGGGGTCGGCTTCCGTCCAGCCGCCCGCGTCGAGCGTGGCGTTGCCGAAGAGGGTATAGACGCGCAGCGCCTCGAGGTCGGGATGCCAGCAGATCTGGGGCTGGCCGTTCACAACGCAGATGCGCGCGGTGAAGCGGCTGTTCTGGTTCGTGGGGACAAGCCCGGCGACGAAGGACTCCCAGACGTAATACCCGTTCGCGCCTTTGCTGTTGGCCAGCGCCTCGTATGTCGAGGGGGTGCCGCCCCACTGGTCGAGCCAGCTGTGCGGCACTGGCACGGGCGTGGTCTGCGTTTCAGCCGGGGCGGGCGTCCACGTCACCTCGTCCAGCCAGCCGCAGTCCAAGCCGCTATCGACGGACCCGTCCTTGCTGTATGCCCAGCGGACGGCATGGGTGCCGGCGGGGAGCGTGAGGCTCCTCTGCTCCCAGTTTCCCGACGGGCCGGAGATGCGGGCGTACTGCACGCTGTTGGTGGTACAGGTGAGCCAGTCATAGCCGTTCTCGGAGGACACGCGCCACCAGAACGTCAGCGTGCCGGGGCCGGTGACGGTCGTCTCGACCCAGTTCGTCTGGCTATGGGTGATCTTCCCGCTCTGCGCGGCGTGAAGCCCGTCGTGCGCGGTTTGCGCTTGCGTGTGCCAGTGCGGGGTATGGCCGCCCGTACTCCACGAGAGGGTCGTGTTGTTAAGGGCCTCGCCGAGGGTGAAGGGCGTGCACCAGCCTTGCGCGGGGGCGCTGAACCCGCTCTCCGACGAGCCACCGACGGCCTTGACCCAATAGTGGTACGTGACGCCCTTGACCACCGTGGTGTCGTTGTAGGAGGTCGCGGTTGGGGTCCCGATCTGGGTTGCGCCGGCGCTGTTATCGGCCGTGTTGCGGAACACCTTGTAGGAGACCGCGCCGGAGACCGCCGACCATGAGACGCTTACCCGGTCCGCATAGGTGCCTTGGCTGGCGGCGACCCCTGTGGGGATCGGGAGCGCGGACACCACCGTGGGGCGGTACGCCGCGACGGATGTCATGTTCTCTCGGAAGCACCGCGCGTTGTCGCCGTCTGCGGCATCCCCGACCGCCACGCTTTGATACGTGACCAGCGGCGTGGAGAAATAATTACATGGCTGGTAACCAACCGAACCGTCATGATTGTAGGCCATGACGGTATGGAAACGGCTGTTGTTGTTCCCTGTGAAATACCACCCCGCCGCGTAAGGGATACCTGATGTCGGGCCGGGGGAGCTGGCCTGTGTCTTGCTGTGCCCGCACCCGAGGTTATGGCCGATCTCGTGCGACATCGTGTGACCGGTGTTGACTGCGCGCACGGAGCAAACGGAAAACGCGTAGCTGGCAGTGCGGGGAGAGACCCACCCCATGCCCGTCGTGCCGAAGGCAGAGCCCGTGTCCACCATCATGCTCACCACGTCCGCGCCGCAGGCATTGCGCTCCGCCGCCACGCCGCTTAAGGCGCCCCGCCCGTATGTCACATCACTTAGCGCTGTACTGAAGTCCCCCGCGTATGTGTAGCTCGGGCAGTATGTGCCCACGAGGCGCATCGTGCAGGCGATGCCGCTGTTGGCCAGCGCCGTGTTCATCCGCTGCACCGCCGACTCGGCGAATGTCTCCACGCCCCCCGCGCTGCTGTTCGCCCACGTCGCCGCCGTCGTGTCGAAGACGATCATCACGTCGATTTCCGTATTGCCCGCCGCCAGCGCCATGCCCCCGCCCGCGGCCTGCGGGGCCTCGGGGGCGTCAACCGCCGCGTGCTCATCCCAGCGCGGCTCCAGCGAGGGGTCATGCTCCCGCACCTCCAGCGTGCCGTCCGGCAGCGTCGCCGCGACATACACGCGCCCGCTGTCCGTGAAATGCACCTCGTGGCGTTCGCCCTCCGCCGAATAAATCGAGAGGCTCAAGGTGTGCGTCTCGGGGATTTCCCCCTGCACGATTGTCGTGCCACCGTAACCTTGCGTCACACGCGCCACGGTCGTCGTGTAGGCCGCATCCGCGAAGAACGGGTAAATCGCCTCGTCTTGCGGCACGGGCAGCGCGACACGTTGCGCGGGGCGCCCGTGGCGTGCGCGAAGCACGTCCGGCGCCCCGTCCCGCACGGGCGCGGCTACCCCGTCCCCTTGCAGGAACATCTCGTGCGTCGCCGCATCCGCGACGATCACCCCCATGACGCTTAATACCAGCATCGCCAAACCAGTTGCTTTCATGACAAATAAGATAGCATAAATCTCAACATCCCACAAGGAGAATTCCAAAGGCAAATGAACCGCCGCGTTTGGAAAAATCCCCTATGCCTATATGCGTTAAACCTTGACGGTCATTCCCTGAACGTGCTATCGTTCCCGCATGACAAAACACATGATAGCGTTTGCGCTCGCCCTCATTGCCGCGGCCGCGTTTGCCGAGCCCTGCAAAATCCGCATCACCGACAAAGGCAACGGGTGGCCCGTGCCAGGCGTCGAGCTGCGCACGACGCACCATGTGCGCCTGGTGTCCGACAACGCGGGCATCATCGCGTGCGACATCCCCGAGCTCATGGGCAAGGAGACGTGGTTCACCGTCATCGGCCACGGCTACGGCGTGTCCAAGGACGGCTTCGGCTACGCGGGCGTGCGCCTCACCCCGCAGCCGGGCAAGGCGCTGAGCGTCGAGGTCACGCGCCACAACGTCGCCAAACGCCTCGGCCGCCTCACGGGCGCGGGGCTGCTCGCCGAGCGCGCGCGTTGCGGCGACGGCGACGGCGCACCCGAGACGGGCGTCCTGGGCTGCGACACCGTCGGGGTCGCGCCCTATCAGGGCAAACTGTTCTGGCTGTGGGGCGACACCACCCTCGCGCACCACCCGCTGGGCCTGTTCGACACGCTCGGCGCAACCTCCCCCCCTACCCCGCTCACAACGTTCGAGCCGCCCATCCGCCTGCCTTACGACCACTTCCGCAACGACAAGGGCCGCCCGCGCAACATCGCCAAGCTCCCCGGCAGCGGGCCCACATGGCTCACCGGCCTCGTCACGCTCAAAGACGCGGCCGGCAAGGAACGCCTCGGCGCCGTCTATACCAAAATCAAGCCCCCCCTCGAGACCTACGAGACCGGCCTGTGCGTCTGGAACGACGGCACGCAGAACTTCGAGGTCCTCAAGACCCTCTGGCGCAAGGGCGACGCCGCGCCCAAGCCCGTCATGCCGGACTGGCACCCCATACGCTTCAAGGACGGGGATGCCACGCGCATCCTCTTCTGCAACCCGCTCCCCACGCTCAGCTGCCCCGACACGTTCGAGGCCTGGCAGGACCCCGCGCAGTGGCAGGCCCACAAACCGCAGGAGAAAATCATGGCGCGCGACGGCAAGGCCGAGGTCAAGCCGCACTCCGGCTCGATAGTGTGGAGCGAGCGGCGGCAGAAGTGGGTCACCGTGTTCATGGAGAAATTCGGCAAGCCCTCCGTGTTCGGCGAGGTGTGGTACGCCGAGTCCGACAGCCCCTTCGACGGCTGGGGCCGCGCCGTGAAGATACTCACCCACGACAACTACACCTTCTACAACATCATGATCGACCACCTGCTGACCCCGCCCGACGCAGACTTCCTGCTCTTCGAAGGAACCTACACCATGCAGTTTGCCGACCACGCGCCGCCCACCCCGCGCTGGGACTACAATCAGGTGCTGTACCGGCTGGATTTCAAGGATGTGGAGTAAAAACCGGAAACCCCGAAAGAAAAGGACACCATCAAAATGAAAAGGCACGCAAACACAGCGCTCGCGCTGTTCGCAGTGGCGGTTTCGGCGCAGGCCGCGGCCGATCTCGAGCTGAACCCCCGCAACAAGGTGGTCGAGACGACCGAGAATCAGTGCGCTAGCCAATGGAAACCGCAGGAGACCGCCATCATCGTCTGCGATATGTGGAACCAGCACTGGTGCAAGGGCGCGACGGCGCGAGTCGCGGAGATGGCGCCGACCATGAACAAGGTGCTGGCGATCGCGCGCGAGCGCGGCGTGACCATCATCCACGCGCCGAGCGAGTGCATGGATTTCTACAAGGACTCCCCGGCACGCAAGCGTATCCAGACGGGGTACGACGATCCCGAGGTCCGTGCGATTTTGGGCGGCGAGAAATGGTGCGGTGGCCTGCCGTCGGAGGACGACGCGAAGTGGCCCATCGACCAAGGCGACGGCGGTTGCGACTGCGAGCCGCAGTGCAAGCAGGGGCGCGCGTGGAGCCGCCAAGTCGAGATACTGGAGATTGACGAGGAGAAGGATTTGATCAGCGACTCAGGCATCGCGATCGCCTCCTACATGAAGGCGAAGGGGATTACGAACGTCATCGTGATGGGCGTGCACTTGAACATGTGCGTCAGCGGCCGCCCGTTCGGCCTGCGCCAGCAGGTCCGGCTCGGCAACAACGTCGTGCTGATGCGCGACCTGACGGACACGATGTACAACTCGCGGAAATGGCCGAAAGTCTCCCATTTCCGTGGTACGGACCGCGTCATCGACCACCTCGAGAAATACGTCTGCCCGTCCATCACCTCCTCCGACTTCACCGGCGAGCCCCCGTTCCGGTTCAAGGACGACACGCATATAATTAGAAAATAGAAATCAGGAGCGAGAAGAAAGGAACACCCATGAGCACCCCGCAAGAAGACACTCAGCAACTCAGCCTCCTCTCCGCGTTCCATTATGCGCTCGGAAGCATAACCGGGCTTTTCGCGTGCTTCCCCCTCATTCATGTTGCGCTCGGGATTGCGATGCTGATCGGGGTCGTGGTCACGGGCGCTCCGCCTGCCGCCGGGCTCGTCGCGCTCCCGTTCATCATCATGGGCGGGACATTTTGCATTCTCGGGTGGACCATGGCGGTCTGCCTGCTTGTGGCCGCGCGGAACTTGCAGCGGCGGCGGCATCACGGGTTCTGTTTTGCCGTCGCGTGCGTGGCGTGCGCCTTCATCCCCTTGGGGACAGCTCTGGGCGTGTTCACCATCATCGTGCTCAACAGGGATTCCGTGAAAGCCCTGTTCGCCGCGCCCCCGCCCATTGCCCCCTCGTAATCTTAACCCCTAAAATCGGAGGAAATCAAAATGAGAGCTGTTGTCATTGAAAAACCGGAAGTCATCACGCTCCGCGATGTCGCGGTGCCGGAGGTCGGGCCGTATCAGGCGCTGGTGAAGATTGATGTCGCGGCGTTGTGCAACGCGACGGACGGGAAGCTCATCGCGGGGCATTTTCCGGGCGTGGACACCTACCCCATGGTGCTGGGGCATGAAGGCACGGGCATCGTCTGCGAGGTCGGCGCGAAGGTGCGCTCGTTTGCGGTCGGCGACCGCGCGATCGGCGGCATGGTGTTCTCGTTCAAGGAGGGGCTGGCCTCGGGCTGGGGCGGCTTCTGCGATTATGTGCTGGTCAACGACCACGACGCGATGGTCGCGGACGGCGTGGCGGACGAGGCGCACGGCTGGTTCGAGTGCTACGAGATTCAGCGCAAGGTGGATGCGGACATCCCCGCCGCAGAAGCCGCGCTGCTCTGCACATGGCGCGAGGTCTATGGCGGCATCGGCGACTTCAACATCCAGCCGAAGGACAAGGTGCTGGTGTACGGCGCGGGTCCTGTGGGGCTGAGCTTCGTGCTGTTCTGCAAGCTGATGGGCGTGAAGTGGGTCGGGCTGGTTGACCCGCTGGCGCACAAGCGCGAGCGCGCCCTGCGGATGGGCGCGGACGCGGTGTTCACGCCGGACGCGCTCGATGTCGCGCCGGGGTCGCTGGACGTGGTGGTGGATGCGGTCGGCAGCGGGGCCATCGTGAACGCCGCGCTGCCGCTCATCAAGCTCGGCGGCACGATCGGCGTGTACGGCGTGATTGCCGCGCCCACGCTGACTGTGGAGAAGGCGAAGGGGCCTTACAACTTCAACCTCATCGTGCACCAGTGGCCCACGCGCTGGCGCGAGCGCGAGGCGCAGGCCCCGCTGTGCGCGTGGATACGCGAGGGCAAGCTCAAGGCCGCCGACTTCGTGACCCACACCTTCCCCGTCGAGGACATCACCGCCGCCGTCGCCGCCGTGCGCTCGGGGGAGGTGGTGAAATGTTTGTTGAGTTTTTGAGGAGTAGTGATTAGTGATCAGTGACTAGTGATCAGTGATCAGTGATTCGTTAAAGATGTTTGCTAATCACTGACCACTGACCTCTAATCACTGACCACTGATCACTGACCACTGATCACTAACCACTGAAAGGAGAATATGCTAGACGCAGACACCATCACGCCGCAGGAGCTGGCGGCGATTATTGACCACACGTTTCTGAAACCGTTCGGCAAGCCGTCGGACATCGAGAAGCTTTGCGCGGAGGCGCGGCAATACCAGTTCGCGATGGTCGCGATTAACCCTGCGGAGGTCGAGCGGTGCGTGAACCTGCTGGAGGGCTCGGGCGTGCGCACGGGCGCGGCCATCGGGTTCCCGCTGGGGCAGTCCACCTCCGCGACCAAGGCCTTCGAGACACGCGACGCCATCGCCAAGGGCGCGGGCGAAATCGACATGGTCATCAACGTGCGCGCCCTGCAGGCCGGTGACGAAAAACTCGTGTTCGGCGAGATTTACGACATGGCCAAGGCCTGCCGCGAGGCCAAGGTCATCTCCAAGGTGATTCTGGAGACGTGCTATCTGACCGACGACGAGAAGCGCAACGTGTGTCGGCTCGCGGTGCACGCGGGCGTGGACTTCGTGAAAACCTCCACGGGCTTCGGCACTGCCGGGGCGACGGTCGAGGACGTGAAGCTCATGCGCGAGGCCGTCGGTCCCGTGATGGGCGTGAAGCCCGCAGGGGGCGTGCGCACGCTCGAGGCCGCCCTCGACATGATCCGCGCCGGGGCCACCCGCATCGGCACCAGCAACGGCATCGCCATCGTCGATGCCCTCGCGGCGTTACGGGGATAGCAGCTGTTTAAGGTGATGTTGCTGCATATATGAAGTGCGGCGCATTTTAAGACACCTCAAACTTCAACACTCAACCCGTCGTAGCTGACACGGATGTTCTCAGGCAAGGAGGTCTCGAGCGTCACGTGGTCAACATCGTGGCAGAGGTGGATGAGGTAGGACTGTTTGGCCTGTATCTGCGACAGGTACGCGAGGCTCTGCTCAAGGTTCAGGTGCGCAGGGTGTACACGGTAACGAAGGCAGTCGAGGATCATCACGTCGATGCCGTGAAGCCGGGCGATGGTCTCGGCGGGCAGGTCGCTACAGTCAGGGACGTATCCGGCCGTCGCGCCGTTGTGTTCCAGCAAGAAACCCGTCATCGCCGCGCCGTGTTCAACCTTTAGCGGTGTGATGTGGACGTCGTCTATGTTGAATGGCCCCTGGATGGGAATGAAGTTAATCTGCGCACGGTAAAGCCCCGTGCACGAGGGCTTGCTGTCAATGTAGTTGAACACATGGCGGATGCTGGCCAAGGTCTCGGGCTCCGCATACGCCGGCAGGACGCGCTGATGGATCGTGTTGAAACGGCGGATGTCGTCGAACCCGAAAATGTGGTCTGCGTGCGAATGCGTGAACAGCACCGCATGGCACCGCTCGATGCGGTAGTCCAGCATCTGCTGGCGGAAATCCGGCGGCGTGTCGATCACGAACGCCGTCTCCTCCGTGCTGACGTAGAGGCTGCTCCGCCGCCGCGTGTTCCGCGTGTCCCCCGACGCGCACACTGCGCAGTGGCACCCGATCATCGGAATCCCGACAGACGTGCCCGTCCCTAGAAAAAGTAAGTTCATAGGCCGTTAAAATACCCAATGGCATTTTGGAAGTCAATAGCGTTTAACAATGGTCGCAACGCTTTTTTGCTTGGCCAGCTTTTTGGTGTTTACTTTTGCGGCGGAATGCGGTATTGTTTTCAACGTCATTCTTAATGGGGTCATGTGCAAGGCATGCACAGGTAACGCCCCGTAGAAAGGTGAAGGAAAGGTGAGTAACATGAATAAAGTTGTTCTGTCGGGGGTTGTCGCGGGGTGCGTCGCCGCAGGTTTTATGAGCGGATGCAAAACATCGGATGGTTGTTGTCCGTCTGCACAAAAAGGAGGGAAAGTGAGTTATTACAAGGATGGGAAGTTTGACGGGGCTACGGCGAAACAGGCGTACATCGACCTGATGGCGAAGTACAAGCTGCCGGTCTATTCGTGGTTCCTGGAGGAGGAGGGCGTCCTGTGGGCGACGGACTTCGGCAAGGGCGACTTCGAGAAGTTCGGCATGGGCGGCGTGTTCTGGACGAACGAGCCGGACGGGTATCTCGGCCACGAGATCTACCTGCTACCGTTCCAGAGCATCCCGGAGCATTGCCACAAGCCGACCAAGGATAAGGACGGGAAGGACATCCCCGCCAAGATGGAGAGCTGGAACGTGAAGTACGGCTACGTCTATGGCTTCAGCGAGGTGGGCGAGCCGAACCTCGACACGGAGTTCGCGTTCCTCATCCCGAAGCTGTCGAAGATGCAGTATGCTGAGCTGAAGAGCAAGCACGTCGAGAAGTGGACCTCCGACGGCCGCCCGCACAAGCTGCCGAAAATCGAGACATGGCACTTCATGATGGCCGGTCCCGAGGGCGCGGTCGTCACGGAGACGGCCACGTTCCATGACGGCGCGGGCCTGAGGTTCTCGGTCCCCGGGTGTCAACTGTAATTGCAATGGAAACGCCGCGCCCCGTCACGGGGCGCGGCAAACAATAAGGAGAGGCGAAGATGAAGTTTCATCACTTTGGTGTCCCTTTGGCGGCGAAGCGGGACGATATGAATTTCGGCTCCGAGCTGAAGGTCTGGTTCACGGACCCGTTCGCAAGCCCGCACAAAATCGAGTTCCTGTGGTTCGAGCCTGAGTGCCCGCTGGCGGCGTCGGTTCAGAACGGCCCGCACGTGGCGTATGAAGTGGAGAATATCGAGGAGGCTGTCATGGGAAAGAGCGTCCTGTTTCCGGTCACGGAGCTCGTGCCGGGGTTTAAGATTGCGTTCATCTACGACGGCGGTATCCCGGTCGAGCTGATGCAGCTGGCGAAATAAGGAGAAATGTCATGGCGATGAAGAAATTTTTGAACGATCCCGCGACCCTCACCAAGGAGCTGCTGGAAGGGCTTGCGCTGTGCTACAGCAACAAGGTGAATCTGGTCGGCGAGAAAATCGTCGTCCGCGCCGCGCCGAAGGCGCAGGATAAGGTCGCGGTCATCTCGCTCGGCGGTGCGGGGCATGAGCCCGCGCTGAGCGGTTTCGTTGGCGAGGGTATGCTCGACGCGAGCGTCGTGGGCGACATCTTCGCTGCGCCGGGCGCGCCCAAGGTGCTGGAGGCCCTGCGCATGTTCAACCGCGAGGCGGGCATCCTGCTCGTGACGCTCAACCACGCGGGCGACCGCATGAGCGCGTCCAAGGCCCTGCGCGATGCGGAGAAGGAGGGCATCAAGGTCCGCGAGATCGTCACGCATGAGGACATCAGCGCGGGCATCGATGTTGACCCCGAGGAGAAGCGCGGGCTGGCCGGTTGCGTCCCCCTGTACAAGGTCGTGGGCGCGGCGGCGGAGCAGGGCATGAGCCTTGACGAGATTTACGATCTCGGCGAGCGCTTCAACCAGCAGATGGCCACGCTGGCCGTCGCGATGACGGGCTGCACGCACCCGCAGAACGGCGGCGTGATTGCGACCCTGCCCGAGGACGAGATGGAGATCGGCATGGGCCAGCACGGCGAGGCCGGTGGCGGGCGCAGCAAGGTCCTCACGGCCGACGAGACCGCCGCACGGATGGTCGAGCCGCTGATGAAGGCCACGGGCGTGAAGTCCGGCGACACCGCCCTGCTGGTGCTGAACGGCGTCGGCGCGACCACGCTGATGGAGCTGTTCCTCGTCTATCGCAAGACCTCGCAGATTCTGGCGGACAGCGGCATCACGCTGGTGCCGGGCGTTTGCGACGAGCTGCTGACGGTGCAGGAGATGGCCGGCTTCCAGATGATTCTGTGCAAGCTCGACGCCGACCACATCCCGCTGCTCGCGGCGAAAGCCAACACGCCGTATTGGACGGTGTAACGAGGGAAGTTGCTAGTTTCTAGTTGCTAGTTTCTAGCCTTTTCGATTGCTTCGACTTCAGTCGATTTCAGTCGGAGGATTTGAAACTAGAAACTAGAAACTAGAAACTAGAAACTATGACTCTTCAGACATTCAAATCGATGGTTGCGGCGGCGGGTACGGACATCCGCGCCGACGAGAAGCGGTTCTCGGAACTCGACGCGGCGGCGGGCGGCGACGGCGATCACGGCACGGCGATTGTCACCGCGTTCAACGCGATGGCGAAGGCGGACGGCGCGGACTTCAAGAGCTACCTCAAAGCGTTGAGCGACGCGCTCCAGAACGAGGCCTGCGGCTCGACCAGTACGCTCTACGGCGCATGGCTCCAGGGCATGAGCGATGCCGCACCCGAGGGCGCGGTTGAACTGGACCCCGAGGCCGTCGCCGCGATGTTCACGGGCGGGCTGGAAGAACTCGGCTTCACGACGCGCGCACGGGTCGGGGACAAGACCCTGATGGATGCGCTCATCCCCGCGACGGATGCGCTTGCGGCGGCCATGGGCGACGGCATCGCCGCCATGTTCAAGGCCGCGGCCGAAGCGGCCTCGAAAGGCTCGGAGGCAACCGCCGCCATGCGCGCCAAATTCGGCCGCGCAAAGAATCTCGGCGACCGCTCCATCGGCCCCGTCGATGCGGGTTCCGCTTCGATGGCGTGTATCTTTAATGCATTTGCACGGGAAGGGGTTTAGGGGTTAAGGCAGTTAGGCTGTGAGGGGAACCTCCCCTTATTGCCTCACAACCTTACAGCCTTACAGACTCACAACCTTACAGACTAAAACGAAAGGACTACTATGGCAGACTTAGACGACATCCGCGACGGCAAGGAATACGGCATTGGCGTGGCGCAGAAGGCAGACGGGTTTTTCCTAAAAGGCTCGGCGAACCTGGACTGGGGCATGAAGGACCGCCTCAGCCGCATCTTCAACCCGCAGACGGGCAAGGCCGTCATGCTCGCGTTCGACCACGGCTTCCTCATGGGCCCCACCTCCGGCGTGGAGCGCATTGACTTGAGCATCGTCCCGCTCATCGAGTACGCGGACTGCCTGATGTGCACACGCGGCATCCTGCGCGCGCTCGTGCCGCCGACCAGCCGCAAGCCCGTGTGCCTCCGCGCAGACGCGGGTACCACCATCCTCACCGAGATGAACGACAACGTCGTGCTCGACCCCGTTGACGCGGTGCGCCTCAACGCCGCCGCCATCGCGGTGATGGTCGCGGTCGGCGACCCCGAGACCGAGGCATTGACCATCGCGAACCTTTACGGCGCGGTGGACTCCGGGCAGGAGTACGGCCTGCCGGTCATGGGCGTGACGGCGGTCGGCAAGGACATGGCGCGTGACGCGCGTTACTTCGGTTTGGCCGCTCGCGTGTGCGCGGAGAACGGCGCGAACATCGTGAAGACCTACTACACCGAGGGCTTCGAGAAAGTCGTGGCCTGCTGCCCCGTGCCGATCGTGATTGCAGGGGGCAAGAAGCTGCCCGAGCTCGAGGCGCTGGAGCTGGCGCACAACGCGATCCAGTGCGGCGCGGCGGGTGTGGACATGGGGCGCAACGTGTTCCAGTCCGAATCCCCCGTCGCGATGATCCGCGCCGTCGGCGCGGTCGTGCATCAGGGGATGAAACCCAAAGACGCCTTCCAGCTTTTCAACGACCTGAAGAACACATAGCTCGCTGCGCATACACGCAGGTTGCCCGCCATACGGCGGGCAGTTTCAAGCATGAAGTCTCTGGCTTCATGCTTGATGAGTGTTTACTGACGGACCTCCGCCCAAGACCGCAAGCCTTCTGAATGATGTAGTGATTTAACCTTGCGTTGTCATACAATGCCCCAAAAGATCGGGAACCTTTGTCGTTGTGTTATGGCGTGTTGGCGGGGTTGCCCCCCCTAAAAAATGGAGAAGGCGACCCCCCCCCCCCCCAGCGACACCTGTCAAACTAGCAGATGGATATTACTTAAAAAACACACCCGTTTCTCAAATTTTTCTCAAAATCGGGCATCCCTTTATTGTGGTACATGTACTTTCGTATGAAAGTCTAAATATGTCTGCGAAGACGTTAACATCGCGGAGGTTTTTTTTATGAAAAAAGCGGTTTTTGGAATTGCGGCGCTCATTGTCATGTTGGCGGCGATCGCAATAGTATCCTGTAATATGGGAGTGGATACGGAGCCGGATGAAGAGCCGGGGATTACTTTGAACATCAGCGGCAGAGGCGATTTGGGCCGCGCCCTGACAGGTCCAACAGCAGAAGCCGGTACAACTTTTTATGAAGCGTCTTTCAAAAATCTTGCCGGCCCAACGTACATCCGCACGTTCTGGAACTGGAACACCGTAGGCAGAATCCAACTGCTTCCCGGTACTTACGAAATGATTCTGTTTGCCGGAAGGGGTTCGGACAGGACCCTCCTTGGCGTTGGAAGGGTAACTGCAATTACCAACAGTGATTCCACCACTACTTCAGTTACTCCAGGCGATCCATTCGGAATTACCCCGGCTACAAGGGGATTAACGTTAACGCTTCAGCCCTTGGTAACTGACGTCGGCGGTTCTTATATTCCCGGGGATTCTTCATTCATAGTTACTGAAAACAGCGTAGATGAACCAACTAACGATCCTATTGCATATACTTTATACGATCAGGTTTACCAACTTGGAGATGAAGTTCCGTTATTCCATCTCAAAAAAAATTCTACGGCAGAAGTACAGTGGCATTTTGCCGTTGGGAGTTTTTCATTCAATGATTTAGCTGACTATGCAAATGATATTATTGTTACAGACGGAGCCGTCATTCATAATGCCGGTTTTATGATGCAGGATTCAGTTGAGCAGCCGATAAAATTGGGTGCCGCGACCAAGTATATATCCCCTGATGCCGGCGATCCTATCGATCCTTCAACCGGATTTGTATTTGAGCTGGGAGTGCCGAATAATGACGGCCTGGCGCAAATCGCGATTGAAGTACCGGTTGTTGCGTATAACAACACAAACTCCAACCCCCAAACATGGTGGATTCGCGGCGGGTTGAATAACGGATTGCTTGACGTCGGCGCAGACCCGACAACGGGTACTTCCTCATCCAGTATAATCGGCGGTGCCATTGTAGTCGGTTTTGGCGAACTTTCCAACATACCGACCATCACTATTACTCCCGACACCGGGTGGGGGCTTGGTACCGGGGGCAGAACACTTGTTCCCGCTACTGACCGTGCAATTGTTTTGGCAAGCCCTGTTGCTAATGGGTTTGCAATGCCGACAACTTTCGACGGCGGATTTTCCCCTGTTAACTATGATTTAACGAGCTTTACATGGGCTCCTGGAGGTACAGCATCAACAGGAGTACTGCAAACTGCAACAATTGTATTAACCATAAATGCAACAGGTGATACTAACAATCGCTCTTTTGTTGGTGCTACAACTGCGAATTTCACAGTTGAAACTTCAACTTCTCAAACAGTTGCAGTAACTAATGCAGTAGTTTCTGGTGTGGATGACAGTGTCCTTACCATCACAGCAACTATAACCCCGTAAACAAGGTTACTTTGTAAGAGCGTGTTCGGTTTGAGAGTTTTTATGATGATACCCCGGCGGTTCGCCGCTGGGGTATTTATACTATTACTATTAATCTCCCTCTCTCTTACAGGATGCGCCCCCCCTGTGGGGCAGCTTATCGGTGATATAGACCTCGATGAGCTGCTTGCGGTGCCGCAGCGTATGGTCTACGATATGGGCGACATTTTTTACCGAGAAACCGATCTGTCGGTTTTTGCTTCTTACAGCGGCAATTTACAGCCCATTCCCATTAATGATGTAACTATTAAAATAATCGAAGATATTCATAGCCCTGAGGATTCCATACCTGTCAATGGAGGAGGATATTGGCTGGCAGTTCCGGGAAGGAAAATAATTTCCGTTTCCTATGGGAGCTTGGCTGCCGAATATTCCATCGAGGTCAAAGACCCCTTTGGCATTGGAGGCGGAAATGGTTCTGGTGGCAATAGCGGTACATCCCTGGGGAATGGCGGCAGCGGTATTATATGGGATTATCCGGGTAGGCCAAATCCGTAAACAACAGGTTACGTATCTAAGGTAAGCAAATGAGAAAACTATTTATTGTACTTCTGCTTGCCCTTTGCTTCCCGCTTTTCGCCCAGCAAACGCCTGAGTCTGCAATTTACATTCCCTATGTGGATGGAAGCGGCAGCGGGGTCGAAGATAATTCCTACTTTACCCATCTGCTCGAAATGGAAACCGAAGCCCGTAATTACAGGGCTGTACGTAACCCGGCGGAAGCCAATTATTCTTTAGTTGGCAGGATTAATCCCTACGGAACCGGGGATTTCGTTTTTCAGCTTGAATTGGTTAATAACAAAAACGATAGCATAATCGTACAACAGGAAATTATTTATCATTATTATACTGAAGTACATTCCCTTTTTCCCATATTGATGCTCACCATGTTTTCCAATATCCCTGAACGGCCCCGTGAAGAACCGTCGCCGATGCTGTTTGTTGCACAGAGGCCGCAGGATCACTGGCTTGTTTTGGGGGCCTATGGTTTTTGGAGTCCGCGTATTTATTCCGCTAACGGCACTTCAGTAAGCTTTTTAAATTTCGGCGCGGGCCTTTCCGCGGAAGGGCATTTTCTGGATTTTCTGTCCCTTGAAGCGGGAGTTGAAATTACCAACGACTGGCTGCTCATTGCGGGCAGATCAAATGACGAATACCATGATTTTATTCTGGAAACTCCGGTTTTTATTAAATATGTCTATAATCCTTCCGGTAATTATTTTATCGGCCCTTTTGCGGGCATCAAAACCACTGTCTCGCTCAGGGGGGCTACCAAGCCGTCCTTATTTTCATGGCTTGCCGGTTTACAGTACGGGGTTAGGATAGGTCCCGGTTTTGTTTTTGTCGAAGCCCGATATTCGGCAGATTTGGGTAATTCCAGGGCAAAGATCGGTTTTTCAGACCAGGAATACAAACGGTATATGTTAAATTTAGGCGTGGGCTATAAATACGGGTTCTTCCCCAGGGAGCGGAAGTGAAAAAAGTATTACCCCTAATTTTAGCCGGAGTTTTGCCCCTTGTAATGCTTGATGCCCAGGCCAGGCTTGGCAATTTTTATCAGCGTGGGGTTGCCACCCAGGAGATGAATGTAGAAGGTTTCTACGCCACCCATGCGACTATTCCCGTTAACTCAAGGGTGAACGCCCTGAACCCCAAAAACGGAAGGGAGATAGTAGTTTCCATAATCGGCCGCATTCCCCCGTCAGTAGACAGGATTATTGAT
>WRJS01000099.1 GCA_009778475.1 Kiritimatiellota bacterium
AGGGTGCCGCCTTGGAGGTCGATGGTGCCGCTGAAGTGGCCGCCGAGGCGGAGCGCGCCGGTGCCGGTCTTGACGAGGGTGCCGTCGCCGCGCAGGCTGTCGATTTGCACCGCGCCGTCCACGGTGAGGGTGGCGCCGCTGCGCACGGTGAAGGCGCCGACGCGGCCGGCGGGGATGCCCCATTTGTTGCCGAGGTAGGCCTCGATGACGCGGGCCTCGCCGTCGGAGACGGTGCTGGTGAAGAAGAGGGCCTCGGCGTAGCGCTGGCCGCCGGCGTTATGCCAACTGTTAAGTTCGCCGATGACGTTGATGTTGTGCGCGGGCGAGAGGGTGATGTTCAGTATCTGGTAGCCGCCGCTTAGCCCTGTGCTGAGGCCGTCCACCGCCGTGCCGTCCATGCGGACAGGGTAGGTGGCGTCGGCCCAGATGGGGTCGGAGGCGACAGGCGGGGTCTCGTCCGTCTCGATGCCGCCGCGCATGAAGGTGGTGTCGATGGGGTTGGCTCCGGTCATGCCGAGGATGTGGCCGCCGCCCTGCTGGCTGCCGAACACCATGATGACGCGCGTGCAGTTGAGGGTGTTGTTGAACTTCATGCGGCGGTACTCGTGGAACTCGGGCGGGTCGGCGAAGTTGCCGAAGGACATGACGGGCAGGCCGTTGCAGGCGTCCTCGAGGAGGTAGGGGCGGTCGTAATTCTGCGCGCCCTCGTAGTTATCGACCTCGGCGTAGCGGCCGTTGACGCGCTTGTCGTACCAGCGGCTGATGATGTCCTTGTCGGGATCGACGGCGTCGCCGTTGCGGTGGTGGTCGAGGGAGGTGGCGTCGGCGGCGTCGAGCCAGAGGGCGGCGGCCTCGCAGGGGGCGGTGCTGGTGAGGTCGAGCGCGACGGTGCCGTCCTCGATGACGAAGTCGCCGTCGAAGGCGGCCGCGCCGGTGAAGGTGAGCGCGGTGTCGCCGCGCTTGATGATGATGCCGTTGCCGAGGGCGCTGCCGAGCGTGGCGCAGCCGGTGAGGGTGAGCGTGATGTTCTCGTTGCCGAGGGAGATGTAGGGGATCTCGGCGGTGTCGGGGACGTCGAGGCGGATGTTGCCGTTGATCGAGAAGCGCACCGTCGGCGTCATGTTGGAGACGCACAGTGTGCCGGCGCCGGTGACGTTGAGCGCTTCCATCGAGAGGCTGGCGAGCGTGAGCGTCTGCCCGGCGGGGATGTCCACCGTGCCCGACGTGCCGCTGAGGTCGTGGACGTAGGCCTCTTCGACCACGGCGTTGAAACTCAGCGTGGCGCCGCTCGTGATGACGACGGGGTTCGTGTAAGCGCCGATGGTGGGCGCGTAAACGTTGAGGCGGCCGCCGCTGAGCTGGATGTCGCCCTCGAAGGTGTTGGTTTCGCGCAGGTGCACGGTGGAGCCGCTGTCCTTGATGAGCGAGCCAGCGCCGGAGATGATGCCGTCGAAGTAGCACGTGCCGCGCCCCGTGAACCGCGCCGCGCTCGCCACGCCCTCGAGGCTCACGTCGTGCGCGAGGGTCAGCGTGATGCCGTTGCCCCAGTCGCCGTTGACGCTCTCGGTCGGGTCGAAGATGATGCGCGCGCCCTCGCCGCGCACCGCGATGGGGTACGGGCCGCCGAGCGCGTTCTCGCTGATGATGCGCACGTTGTAGTTCGTGAGCGCGAGCGGCCCCGTGCCGAGGATGCCGTCCGTGCCGATGAGGATGTCCGCGCGCGGCAGGATTTCCCAGTCGCACGTCGGCAAGCGGTAGAGCGCGACCTTGTTGCCGAACAGCACGCCGTTCGCCGCGTCCGCGTCGGCGTTGAACACCGCGTGCGACGGTATCGTGCCGATCAGGGTCTGGCTGCCGATGAGCAGCCGCCCGTCGCCGCCCGTGACCGTGAGTTTCGGGACGGAGGCCGCGGCGGAATTGGTCTGCACCCCGCGCAGGAGCGTCGGCGTGTAGTCGGTCGGCATCGCCGACGCGTCCAGCGTCACGTCGCCCGTCAGGAGAATCAGCGGCGCGATGCACGTCTGCACATCCGTGCGCAGCACTGAGCCGTCGCCGGGGTCGATGAACGCCACCGCGCTCGCGAACGAAGAGAAATCGCCGTTCGTCGGGTCGTACATGATGCCGTACGGCGTCCCCTTCTGCGGCCCCACGCCGCCCGTGCCCTGCGCCACTCGGATGTCGATGTCGTGCCAGCCCTCGCGCAACGGCACGTCGCGCACCACGATGAAATCATTCCACCCGCCGTTGTTGAGGATCACCACGTTGTCAATCGCCAGATAACCCTGGTCATCGAAATCCTTCACGAAACTGTAAAGCCCGTCCTGCGGCGCGTACCACCGCCCGCGATAGATGTACTGCGTGTTGTACGGGTACGCCTGCTCATCCGTGATCGGCGCCATCCGCAAATCCAGCGTCACCATCGTGTTCGTCCCGAACGTGCCGAGGTTGATGTTGCCATTCGGCGACGCGCTCTCCTGCACACCCGCCACGCCCGGGACGACCTTCACCGTGCCGCCCGCCCAGTTGAACCTCGCCGTGCCAAGCTCGCGCCCGCTACGCACCTCCATCACGCCGTCCCAGAGCGTCACCCCGTCCGTGCAGACCAGCCCGCCCTCAAGGAACAGCGCCCCCGCGCCCGTTTTCGCGAACGCCCCCGACGACTGCACCGACACGTTGAACTCCGCCCGCCCGGCCGCCACATCCGCCACCGCGTTGCCCGAGAGGTACACCGTCCCGCCGTCGAACAGCCACCCCGCCGCGTTCCCCGCCACCGTGTTGAACGACAGCCCCGTCAGCGACAGTCCCGGCACGTCATTCGTCACCTGCACCGAGCCGCCCGGCGCCTCGAACCCCGCCAGGCCGCCATCCATCGCGACAACGCCATCCGCCCAATTCGCGTCATCGCTCCACAGCCCGCCCAGCGCACTCGTCCACACGCCATCCTCCGCGACAACCGCCGAAGCGGCGAGGCATACCGCCCCAACTAAACCACGTATCACCTGTTTCATAACCTGACTCCTTCTGTGAGTGTCCATTACATCAGAATATACACTGTAACTCATTGCCCTCGCGCCCTTGCTTCTCTACGCGAAAATATCCAGCCCAGAGTAACAGGACGCTAGCGGAAAACGATATACAACACCGCCGTCACCAGCACCACGCAGATGCCGCCGATCTTCGCGCCGCGTGACGGGCGCAGGTCCAGCTTCGTGCCGGACTCGAACGTCACGGGCGTGTCGCGCTTGAGGAACAGCCCCAGCGCCGTCATCAAAACCAAATCCGCGCCGAGGCAGATGGCCATGCGGTTCAGGAAGTCAACGTCGCTCGTCACCGCCAGCACGCCGTACAGCACGGGCGTGAACAGCAGCCCCGCCACGCCCACGACCCCGGCCGAGCGGCGGTTGATCAGCCCGTAGATGAACACCGCCAGCACCCCCGGCGACACGTACCCCTGGAACTCCTGTATGTAGGTGAAGATGCCGCCGAAGCGCGGGTCGTCCAGTCGCGGCGCGACGAGACACCCGATCGCCACGAACACGCCCACGCAGACGCGCCCCACGACCACCAGCGCCTTCGGGTCGGCGTTCTTCTTGATGTACTCGTTGTAGAAGTCCATCGAGAAAATCGTGGACGCCGCGTTCAGCACCGCCGCCAGCGACGAGACGATCGCGCCCAGCAGCGCCGCCACGATGAACCCGAACAGCCCCGCCTTGCCCATGCACAGCTTGCTCACCAGCAGCCCCAGCGCGGTGTCCGTCTTGCAATAGGGGGCCTTCTCCTTGACCTTGCCCTCCGCGCCCTGCGCCGCGGCCTGCGCGGCGACCTTCGCGTTGTGCGCGGCCATCTCCGCCGCCAGCGCGGGCTCTGCGGCCGCGAACGCCTCCGTCGGGTTATACACCGTCAGCGGCAGCACCTCCGCCGCAGTGTCCGCCCTGAACGAGCGCACGAAATCCTCCTCGCCGCGCTTCTCCATGTCGCCGCTGAACAGGTTGAACGCGATGAGCCCCGGCACCACGATGATGAACGGGATGAACAGCTTCAGCGCCGCCGCGAACACGATCCCCTTCTGCCCCTCCGCCACCGACGACGCGCCCAGCGTGCGCTGCGTGATGTACTGGTTCAGCCCCCAATAATAGATGTTCGGTATCCACATCCCGAGGCACAGCGCCGTCCACGGGATGACCTTGTTCGCGGACGGCAGGAACATGTGCAGCTTGTGCGCGTTCAGCACACTGAACCGCTCCATCGCGCCCATGCCCTCGGTGACCGCGCCGCGCACCGTGTCCGCCGTCGCGCCCGCCCCCGCCGTCAGCGTCGCCACATCCGCCTTGCCCAGCGCCTCGAACGTGAAATAGGTAATCAGCGCGCCCCCGACGATGAGCGCGGTCCCCTGAATCAAATCCGCCCACGCGCACGCCCTCAGGCCGCCCGCCGCCACATACGCCGCCGCCATACCCCCCATGATCCAGCAGCACGCCGGCAGCGACACCGCGAACCCCGCCCCCAGCGCGAGGTCACGCATCAGCAGCCCCCCCGCATAGATCACGCCCGTCAGCGACACCCCGATCAGGATGACCATCGAGAACAGCGCCATGATCGACCGCGCCGCCTTGTTGTAGCGGTGCTCCAAGAAACCCGGGATCGTGAAGATGCCCGTGCGCAGAAAGTACGGCAGGAACACGAACGCCGTGATGACCAGCGACACCGCCGCCATCCACTCATAGCTCGCGATCGCCAGCCCCAGCTCCGACGCCGCCTGCCCCGACATCCCCACGAACTGCTCCGCCGAGATGTTCGCCGCGATGAGCGACACCCCGATCAGCCACCAGCTCAGCCCCCGCCCCGCGAGGAAATAATCCGCCGCGCCGCCCTCCTTGCTGCGCGCGCCCTTGCTCTTCCACAGCCCCACGGCCATCACCAGCCCGATGAACCCGAAAAACACCGCAATGTCCAAAACGTGTAACATACCCTGCCCTTTCTAAATGAACCCCATTTGAATTAGAACACACCATATCAAAAACGGTCGCCGCTTGTCAACCCGGCCGAGGTTATATTTGGCGGGAATTCGTGGGCGCTTCTCTTATGGTTTTCTATTGATATGCAACGCCTACGGCGTAGGGGGCGGGTGTGGCCTGATTTGCTATTGATATGCAACGCCTACGGCGTACCCTTGCCCATAGGGCATCCATATCAATAGAAAAAGCGGGTTCCCAGAGTATAACCCCATAGGGGTTACATTTTTTCTCGGAAATCATTCAAGATGGTGTGTCATTTCCATTGTGCCTATTGTGAAAACCATTGTGTCTGTTGTGGTGATTTTTTTTTTGACGGTTGAATACAAGTTCTTCGAGCTTCTTGTTTTTTACGCTTGCTCTCTCGCCCTGATTTCTCTATACTCTTTGTTTCCATTTTCCCGTAATAGGGGTGTCGCTCGGGCGGCGCGTCCGGTTGGGGGGTAAGTAGAGGAGTGTATCATGATCGTCACCACGAAGGAGCTTTTTCAGCAGGCCTACGGCAAGTATGCCATCGGCGCGTATAACATCAATAATCTGGAGCAGACCATGGGGCTGTTCAAGGGGAACGTCGAGAGCAAGGCCCCGTTCATCGTGCAGCTGTCGAAGGGCGCGCGTTCCTATACCCACAAGCTGATGCTGGAGACGATGATGACGACCGCGGACCGGATTTTCCCGGATGCGGTGTTCGCGGTGCATCTGGATCACGGTGACGAGGCGACGTGCATGGACTGCATCGACTCGGGGGTGTATAGCTCGGTGATGATTGACGCGTCGCATGAGCCGCTGGAGAAGAACATCGAGATCACGAAGCGCGTGGTGGACGCGGCGCACGCGAAGGGGCTGGTCGTGGAGGCGGAGCTCGGGTTGCTGAAGGGCGTGGAGGAGGACGTCGAGGCGGCGGACCACGTTTACACGAAGCCGGAGGAGGCGGAGTATTTCGTGAAGCAGTCGGGGTGCGATTCGCTGGCGTGCGCGATCGGCACGTCGCACGGGGCGTTCAAGTTCAGCGGGGACCAGAAGCTGCGCTTCGACATCCTCGAGGCGATCCAGAAGCGTCTGCCGGGCTTCCCGCTGGTGATGCACGGTTCGTCGTCGGTGCCGCAGGATGAGGTGGCGCGTATCAACGCGGCGGGCGGCGACATCAAGGGCGCAAGCGGCGTGGACGCGTCGCAGTTCCTGGGCGCGGCGAAGCTGGGCGTGACGAAGATCAACATCGATACGGACGGGCGGCTGGTGTGGTGCCGCGTGCACCGCGAGTTTTTCCGCGACCAGCCGGAGAAGTTCGACCTGCGCGATCCGGGCAAGGTTTTCATCCCGGAGTACGCGAGGTTCATCGCGGCGAAGAATGTGCTACTGGGCTCGGCCGGGCAGCTTGACGCGGTCCGCGCGGCGCTGGCGAAGTAAGGTGACGGGGTGAATAATGTTACACAGAGAACCACAGAGAAGCCACAGAGGGCCACAGAGGAATCTTATAGAAAAACTCTGTGTGCCTCTGTGGCTCCTCTGTGAAACTCTGTGTAAAGAAAGTGGGCAGTTTTTTTTGACAGGATTGACAGGATTTGGTTTGGCTCTAGAAACTAGCAACTAGAAACTAGAAACTAAATCCCAATGGAGAATGAAGATGGCTAACAAGATCATGGTGGACGGTAACGAGGCGGCGGCGAAGGTCGCGTTTGCGTGCAGCGAGATTGCGGCGATTTATCCTATCACACCCTCATCGCCGATGGGCGAGTGGTCGGACGAGTGGGCCGCGAAGGGCGAGAAGAATATCTGGGGGACGGTGCCGGCGGTGGTCGAGCTGCAGTCCGAGGGCGGCGCGGCGGGCGCGGTGCACGGGGCGTTGGCGACGGGCGCGCTGACGACGACGTTCACGGCCTCGCAGGGGCTGCTGCTGATGATCCCGAACATGTACAAGATCGCGGGCGAGCTGACGCCGACGGTGTTCCACGTCACGGCGCGTTCGCTGGCGATGCAGGGGCTGTCGATTTTCGGCGACCACGGCGATGTGATGTCGTGCCGCCAGACGGGGTTCGCGATGCTGGCGTCGAACAGCGTCCAGGAGGTGATGGACATGGCGCTCGTGGCGCACGCCGCGACGCTCCTGAGCCGCATCCCGTTCCTGCATTTCTTCGACGGTTTCCGCACCTCGCACGAGGTGCAGAAGATTGACGAGGTGAGCCGCGAGGTCATCCGCGAGATGATCTGCGACACGTGCGTGGCCGAGTTCCGCGCCCGTGCGCTGGACCCGGAGCACCCGTCCATCCGCGGCACGGCGCAGAACCCGGACGTGTATTTCCAGGGCCGCGAGACGTGCAACCCGTTCTACCTCAAAACGCCGGGCATCGTGCAGGCGTGCATGGACCGCTTTGCCAATCTGACGGGGCGCGCGTACAGGCTGTTCGACTACGTGGGCGCGGCGGACGCGGAGCATGTCGTGGTCGCGATGGGGTCGGGGTGCGAGACGCTGCATGAGGCCATCGAGGACCTCGTGAAATCGGGCGAGAAGGTGGGTCTGGTGAAGGTGCGCCTGTACCGCCCGTTCGACGTGAAGGCGTTTGCCGCCGCGCTGCCCGCGAGCGTGAAGACGGTCACCGTGCTGGACCGCACGAAAGAGCCGGGCTCAGCCGGCGAGCCGCTTTACGCCGACATCTGCATCGCGCTGGCGGAGACGGGCAAGAAGGACATCGCCGCGCTCTGCGGCCGCTTCGGCCTCGGCTCGAAGGAGTTCACCCCGGCGCACGTCAAGGGCGTGTTCGACAACGCCAAGGGCGCGCGCAAGACGCATTTCACGCTGGGCATCGTGGACGACCTGACCGACAGCCACATCGCGTATCCCGTGGACTTCCGCCTTTCGGAGGTGAACGGCAAGGAGTGCATGTTCTACGGCCTGGGCTCGGACGGCACGGTCGGCGCGAACAAGAACTCCATCAAGATCATCGGCGAGGACACCGAGAACAACGCGCAGGGCTACTTCGTGTATGACTCGAAGAAGGCCGGCACCATCACGGTCTCGCACCTGCGCTTCGGCCCCAAGCTCATCCGCAGCGCGTACCTGTGCGACAAGCCCGACTTCGTGGCCTGCCACCAGTTCTCGTTCCTCGAGAAGTACGACATGCTCAAGAACATCAAGCCCGGCGGCACGTTCCTGCTCGCCATCCCGTTTGACCCGGCCGAGACGTGGGACAACGTTCCCGACGAGGTCGCCGAGCAGATTATCGCCAAGAAGCTCAACTTCTACGTGGTCAACGCCCTCAAGCTCGACCACGAGCTGAAGCTCGGCGGCCGCATCAACACCATCATGCAGACCGCCTTCTTCAAAATCTCCGGCATCCTCCCCGAGGATGAGGCCATCGACGCGCTGAAGAAGGCCGCGAAGAAATCCTACGGCAAGAAGGGCGACGCGGTCGTCCAGAAAAACTGGGACGCCATCGACGCGGCCGCCAACGCCGTCACGAAGATCGACTACCCGGCCGCGCCCGCCGGCAAGCTGAAGAAGCCCGCCGTCGTCTCGCCCGACGCGCCCGCGTTCGTCAAGGACGTGACCGCCGTCATCATGGCGCAGAACGGCGACTCCCTGCCCGTCTCCGCGATCCCGAAGGACGGCACATGGCCCGTCTCCACCACGCAGTGGGAGAAGCGCAACATCGCCACCGAGATCCCCGCGTGGGACCCCGACACCTGCATCCAGTGCATGCAATGCTCGCTCGTCTGCCCGCACGCCGCCATCCGCGGCAAGGTCTATGACGCCGCCGCGCTGGCGCAAGCCCCCGCGACCTTCAAGGCCGCCGACGCCAAAGGCATCGTCGCCAAAGCCTTCCCCGGCGCGAAATACACCATCCAGTGCGCGCCCGAGGACTGCACGGGCTGCGGCCTGTGCGCGGTGCGCTGCCCCGCCAAGAACAAGGCCGTCGAAGGCAAGAAGGCGCTGAACATGGCGGCGCAGCTCCCGCTGCGCGAGCCGGAGGCCGCCAACTGGGCGTTCTTCCTCGCGCTGCCCGAGACCGACGTGTCGAAGATCGGCGCGACCACCATCCAAGGCAGCCAGCTCAAGCGCCCGCTCTTCGAGTTCTCCGGCGCGTGCGCCGGATGCGGCGAGACGCCCTACGTCAAGCTGCTCACCCAGCTGGTCGGCGACCGCCTGCTCATCGCCAACGCCACGGGCTGCTCCTCGATTTACGGCGGCAACCTGCCCACCACCCCGTACTGCCAGCGCGCCGACGGCCGCGGCCCGGCGTGGGGCAACTCGCTCTTCGAGGACAACGCCGAGTTCGGCATGGGCATGAGGCTCACCGCCGACAAGCTGCAGGCCTACGCCTTCGAGCTCCTCGACAAAGTGCTGGTGTGCGGCCAGGCGAAGGACGAGGTCAAGGCCATCGCCACGCGCATCAAGGCCATCGACCAAGGCACGCCCGAGGGCGTGGAGCAGATGCGCGGCGCGGTCGCCGAGCTCAAGGCGTTCTTCGACGGCTGCGAGGCCTGCAAGACCTCCGAGATCGGCCGCAACCTCTACGCGGTGGCGGACTACCTCGTGCGCAAGTCCGTGTGGATCCTCGGCGGCGACGGCTGGGCCTACGACATCGGCTACGGCGGCCTGGACCACGTGCTGGCCTCGGGCAAGAACGTCAAGGTCCTCGTGGTTGACACCGAAGTCTATTCCAACACCGGCGGGCAGGCCTCCAAGTCCACGCCCATGGGCGCGATCGCGAAGTTCGCCGCCGCCGGCAAGCCGCAGATGAAGAAGAACCTCGGCATGATCTCCATGACGTACAAGAACATCTACGTCGCGCAGGTCAGCATGGGCGCCAACGCCGCCGCCACGGTCAAGGCCTTCGCCGAGGCCGAGGCCTACGACGGCCCCGCGCTCATCATCGCCTACTCGCACTGCATCGCGCACGGCATCGACATGGTCAACGGGCTCGAGCACCAGAAGATCGCCGTCGAGACCGGCCACTTCCCGCTCTACCGCTACAACCCGGGCCTGCGCGCCGAGGGCAAGAACCCCCTGCAGCTCGACAGCAAGCCCGCCACGCAGTCCTTCGCGGAGACCGCGCTCAAGGAGAACCGTTTCAAGCAGCTCCTCTCGCTCAACCCGCAAGGCGAGGCCATGCTCAAACAGGCCGAAGCCCTCTTCAAGGAAAACTTCGACCACCTGCAGAACCTCGCCAACCTGCCGCAGATGTGAGTGGGTGTAGTCCGTTGACAGGTAATGAGTAGGGCGGCCCTTGCGGCCGCCCTTTTTTTTGCCGCCGCTTTCAACGCACAGCCCCTGCGGGAGGAGACCAAGGGGAGGGCGTGTTAGTAATAACATTGACACCGTTGAGCGCCTCAATGGCAAGCGTCGTAGAGACGGATGATTATCCGTCTCCTGAAGGCAATGACACGGAGAGACGGATAATCATCCGTCTCTACCATTAGACCCGCCCTAAAACCTCAAGACTCAAGACCGTTTTAACCGCGAACCACGCGAAACGCGCAAAAAAATAACCCTCCGAGGTGATAAAAAAAGTCCGTTTTTTTCTCGCGCAGAGGCGCGGAGTTTTTGACCATACAAAATCTCTGCGCCTTTGCGTCCCTGCGCGAAAACAACCCTGTCAAAAATAATCCTCCGTTTAATTTAACCGCAGATGACGCAGATTTCACAGATTGAAAAATAATCCTGTGAAATCCTGTTAATCCTGTCTAAAATAAATGTTCGTTTTCTCTCATGCGTGATTGGGGAAGCGTCTCGACAAGAGCGCCCGAAAATGCTATCCTGAGAATCTGATTGCGCAGAAGGTTGTTGAGTGTCCGAAGGAGGTATGCGATGCGGTTAGGAATCGGTTTGTGTCTGCTGGCGTGTTCGGCCGGTGCGGAGATGAAAATCGAAAGCGGTGCGCTGTCCGCCGTGCTGGCGGAGGGCGGTGAGCTTGCGTTGGCGCGGGGCGGGACGGTGTTTGCACGGGCGAAGGTTGACCCGCAGGGGTTCCGTGTGGCGGCGCATGAACACGCGGTGTTCGGGAAGGGCTCTGCGCTGGAGTCGGCGGGGCTGCGTGTCGCGCTTTACGATGATGTGCCGTTCGTGATGTTCCAGAAAACGTTGCGGGGCGGGGACGCGCAGGCGGTGACGAACCGCGTGGTGTACCCGTCGTTTGAGTTGACCGATGCGCGGCTGTCCGTCACGCTCGGCACGGGCGGGCTGGTGCCGCTCGATAAGAACAAGGGCAGCTATATGTGGGGCGCGGTGGCGGACCCGGAGACGCGCAACGGCGTGGTCGGCGGGTGGGTCACGACGGACCGGGGCAGCGGCATCGTCCGCACGGAGGGGCGCGCGCTCGTGCCGCACGTTGACTTCGGGCGGCTGCTGCTCAAGCCCGGCGCGGCGGAGGCGTTGGAGGCGTTCGCGGTGGGGTGGTTCGATGATGCGCGGCTGGGGCTGGAGGCGTATGCGGATGCGGTCGCGAAGGCCTATGACATTCACCTGCCGCCAATGCCGACGGTGCATTGCACATGGTATGTGGATGGCGCGTCAACGCAGAAGAAGATGGAGCCGCGCGCGGCGTTCCTCGCGAAGGAGCTTGTGCCGTTCGGGATGAGCGTCGCGCAGATTGACGACGGCTGGCAGCTTGGTCAAAAGACGAACGGGCCGAAGAAGGTGTTCATCGACCACGACCCGAAGGGCCCTTACCCCAACGGCATGAAGGCGATCGCGGACACTATCCGCAAGAACAACATGGCGGCGGGCATCTGGCTGATCCCGTTCGCGGGGTCGCAGGGCGACCCGTGGTTCGCGGACAAGCAGGACTGGTTCGTGAAGAGGGCGAACGGCGCACCCTACGACACGCGCTGGGGCGGCACGTGCCTCGACCTCACGCGCACGGACACGCAGGCCTACCTGCGCGAGGTCATCGGCAAGCTCGTCCACCAGTGGGGCTACACCTACCTCAAGATGGACGGCCTCTACACGGGGATGGGCATCAACCTCAACTACGTCTGCGATTCGTTCCGCGAGGACGACATCGGCGGCGCGGTGCTGTCCGACCCCAACGTCACGCAGGTGCAGATGATGCGCAACAGCCTCAGGCTCGTGCGCGACACGGCGGGCAAGGACGTGTTCCTGCTCGGGTGCTGCGTGCCGCAGAACACGCGCAGCGCGGGCGCGGCGTTCGGGCTGGTGGACGCGATGCGCATCGGCCCCGACAACGGCGCGTCGTGGGGCAGCCTGCTGCGCGGGCCCGAGTACGGCGCGTGGCAATATTTCCTCCACGGCCGCGTGTGGTACAACGACCCCGACCCGCTGTACGTCCGCGCCTCGCTGCTCTCCGCGCACGCCCGCGTCATCGTCTCGTGGGTCACGCTCGCGGGGCAGATGAACAGCAGCAGCGAGGAATACGCCAACCTCCCGCCCGACCGCCTCGACCTGCTCAAACGCGCCATGCCCTCGCACAACGCCACCGCCCGACCCCTCGATCTCTTCGAGAACCGCATCCCCTCCGTCTGGCACGTCACCGACGGCGCGCGCGACGTCATCGGCCTCTTCAACTGGGACGCGCAGCCCAAGGCCTTCGACATCCCGCTCGGCAAGCTCGGCCTCGACGCCGCCGCGCCGCACATCGCGTTCGACTTCTGGGACAACGGCATCACCGAACCCTTCACCGGCCGCCTGCGCCAGACCCTCCCGCCGCAGTCCTGCGCCGTGCTGGCCGTGCGCCCGCTCAAAGCCCACCCCCAGCTCATCAGCACCTCGCGCCACATCACGCAAGGCATCATCGACGTGACCGGCGAACGCTGGGACGCGCAAACCGCCACCCTCTCCGGCACCAGCCAACTCGTCGCCAACGACCCTTACGAACTGCGTATCCTCACGCACACCACCTCGGGCAAAAGCCCCGCCATCGACACCTTCTTTCTGATGGACATCGACACCGTCGAGCAGAAAACCGAAGAGGGCCTCCTGCGCGTCACCCTCAACAGCGCAACCAGCAAAACCGTCACATGGCGCGTCACCTTCTCCGAGACCGCCACCACCCCCGCCATCACGCCGCGCGTCACCAACGTGAGAACCGAACACCCCGACCTCTTCGGGCCGCTCACGTTGCGCTGGGAAAGCAACACCCGCGCCTGCGAGATCAAGCGCAACGGGCAGGTCGTCGCGCCCGCCGCGCGCGGCGGCGCATGGATCGACGACACCATCCAAGGCGAGCAGGCCTACACCTACGAGGTCACCCCCTTCACGCTCGACGGCACACGCGGCGCGCCCGCCACCGCCGCCTTCACCGCCCCCCCCATCCCCCAGTTCGGCGACGTCCCCCCCAAGCCCCACGTCGCGCTCAGCGACCTGAAACCGCTCAGCACCGCCGTCGGCTACGGCGCGTTCAAAGTCAACACCGCCCTCAACGGCCCGCTCACGCTCGGCAAAGACGTGTACGCCTCCGGCATCTGCATCCACGCCGACGGCAACGCCGTCTACAAGCGCGAGGCCGGTTACAAACGCTTCGTCGCCATCGTCGGCATCGACGAGAGCCAGCGCCCGCAGAACCAGTCCAGCATCCAGTTCGTGGTCGCGGGCGAGGCCGCCGACGGGCAGCGCGTCCTCGCGTCCTCCCCCGTGCTGCGCTTCGGCCAGCGCGAACGCTGGCACTTCGACGTCACCCTGCCCGACGACATCGAGCGCGTCGTGCTGATCAGCGACTCCGCCGGTGACGGCAACAAGAGCGACCACGGCAACTGGTGCGACGCTGGGTTCATGCGGTGACTACAAAACGGCGAAACGACGAAACGGCGAAACAATGGGACTACGGGACAACAGGACTACGGGACAGAGCGTCGTCCCGTCGCCCACTTTTGGGCTTGCCATAGACCGGGGGGTTTGGTACGGTAATGACATTTAATGAAACGGCAGGGGTTATGTGAAAGCAAGATGTTCTCAGATTCTCTTTTGGCGTGTGCGCGTCTTCGCGTCATGCGCCGCACTGGCGGGGCTGGCGCAAGGCGAGGGTCCGGAGGGGCGCCACAGGCAGGTCTTCGCCTTCGCCGCGCCGGAGGTCACGGCGGAGGGCGGCCTGACGCAGGTGCAGGCCGCGGGGTGCATCAACGACGCGCCCTCTGGTCATCCGCTGCTGCCGGTGAAGGGCGTGTCAATCATGTTGCCCAAGGACATCGAGATTGTGTCCGTCACCGTCACGCCGCGCGCGCCCTACGAGATCCCGCTCGCGCACCCCGTCGCGCACGCGCAGCAGCCGCGCGTGCCGGGCGAGCAGCCTGCGCACGTCCCGCCCGACGCGGGCGTCTATCAGCGCGATGAGGCGCACCCCGCGTTCACGGGGCAGTCGTGGCGCACCGACAAGGCCGAGGGCGGCACGCTGCTCTCCCTCCGCCTCAGCCCCGTGCGCTACAACCCGGTGCGCGGCGTGCTGCTGGCGGCGGATGCGTTGGCGGTGGAGGTCGCGTGGCGGGCGGCGGCAGGGGCGGCGGCGCTCAACGTGGTGTCGCCGCTGGAGCCGGGGACGTTCACCTACCTCGTCATCGCGCACCCCTCGCTCCTCGCGGACCCCCCGCCCGCGTGGGGGCTGGACGACCTGTGCGCCGTGCGCGAGCGCGAAGGCTTCACCACCAAAATCGTCGCGACGGACTGGATCTACGCCAACTACGGCGGCCCGAACCCGCCCGCGCAGATCCGCGCGTTCATGCAGGACGCGCACGCGCAGTGGGGCGTGCAGTACCTGCTGCTCGTCGGCACGTTCAACCTGCTGCCCGCGCAGAAACTCCGCGTCACCGTCACGGAGTCCGGCGGCCCGCGCGTCGGGGACATCCCCGCCGACGCCATCTACTACGGCTGCCTGAACGGCTCCTTTGACGGCAACGGCAACGGCATCTACGGCGAGCGCACCGACGGCGACGACGGCCGGGACGTTGACCTCGCCGCGCACGTCATGGTCGGCCGCTTCCCCGTGGACACGCCCGGGAAGCTCGCCCACGCCGTGCGCAAGACCCTCCGCCACAAGCACGCCGCCCCCGCCGAGCTCGCCCCCGCCGCCTTCATCGCCGAGCGCGTGGACTTCGGCAGCACGGCCTACGCCACCGGCTTCATGGAGGAGATCCGCCTCGGCAGCACCGCCTACGGCATGACCACGCTCGGCTTCGCCAACGCCCTCACCACGCACCCCTTCGACACCTCCCGCACCCTCTACGACGGCCCCGCCCTCGCCTGGACCGCCGCCGACGCGCTCGCCTTCCTCAACCGCGACTACGCCGCCGTCAGCCACCTCGGCCACGCCTCCGAGACCACCTGCTTCAAAATCCCCTTCGCCCTCGCCCCCAACCAGAACGCCCTCAGCGCCTTCACCAACGCCACCCCCTACCTCCTCTACTCCCAAGGGTGCAGTTCCGGCGCCTTCGACACCCCCAACTGCGTCGCCGAGCAATTCCTCACCGCCACCAACGCCGCCTTCGCCGCCGTCATGAACGCCCGCGACGGCTTCGAGTTCTCCGGCGCCGTCGGCGGCTACTCCCACTACTTCCACCGCGCCTTCACCGACGCCGCCCTGCGCGCCACCCACACCCGCCTCGGCGACATCAACGAGGCCTCCCGCCGCCAGTCCCTCCCC
>WRJS01000100.1 GCA_009778475.1 Kiritimatiellota bacterium
CGCTCTGGTTGGTGTCCTAATTGGGGGGCGAGACAGGAGACCCCATGGGCGCGGCGTGTGGCCAAGGGGGATGGAGGGCGAGCGCCCCCGCGAGCCGCAATGTGCCTAACGGCTCGCGAGGACGCTCGCCCTCCATCCTGAAACCCGGTTGTTGACATAGTTACATTCTCTGTTTGGATAACCATTCCATGTGGTTTGGCCCGTCTCCATAACCCTTATTTTTAACATTTAGCAATTGGACCCTATTGAACTGTCCAAAAGTTTTATCAACTTTCCACGTTCCCCCGGTTTTACTGAGAATGATATATCCACTATATTCACTCCCCAAGCGGGTATATAATATTCCAACCCCATTTCCACCAAATGAATAAGCATCAACCAGTTGAAACTCCTGTGCTTTAACATCTTGAAATACACATGGCCTGGCTTCTCCACTTGCAATCCAATCACGGACTGTTGAATTTTTGGATTTAACCTTTCCAACATAAGCATTCATCAATTCCTTCAACACGGTCTCCGAGTATGATACCTGCATATCGCCTGTAGAACCCGCTTCCCATTTGATCATGAATTGATTGAATCGCCTTTTCTCCCGTTCTTGAATTTCAGTTCCCGCCAATGAACCATCAATGGCGTCAGCAACTTCAGCTGCTATTTTTATTACAGATGACAAACTCTTATGCCGGTTTGCAACCTCTGCTTTCTCCTTTTTATCAACCTCCTCAATATAATTTTTCATAGCACATCCCCCAATTGCTAATAAACCAATACCACTATTCAAAAGTAGAACAAGAAGTATCAATCCCAACAAACATACAACAACCGTCTTCATAGGTGTAACCCTCCAAAACTTTTTGTTCCGTTCTTAAGAAGCCCCGCACCCGCGGGGCCCGCTTAAAGCGTTCCGAAATCCTCGCCGCTTGGCGCATCCTGCGGAGAGGCGTGTTCCGCCTCTTTGAGCAAAAAAAAGAGGGCGATGTCCTCCTTGGCCTTGCCCGTCCCCTCGGCGAGGGCCGTCAGGAAACGGTCAATGTAGTCAGGCACCGGCACGACCATCTCTTCAATTGGATTCGTTCGTGTTGTTAGCATCGTTCGCCTCTCCCCGGATTTTTTTCCAGTTGTCATTCACCGCCCGCTCAATGGCCGCATAGTCTTTCTTGGTCAGGCCGACATCCATCAGCGTGTCGCACAGGATATGGCGCGCCCGCGTCGCGGGCGGCTCGTTGTGCAACGCGGCATCCTTCTTCAGCTGCCAATAGAGCTCCATCGGCATACGCAGCCTGAGATGCTTTACCCGCCCGTTTTCCTGATGACTCATAAACAACCTTTCTCCATTAAAGACAACAGGAGGATAGCATAAGGCGGTACACGCCCGCAAGTGTTTTTTTCAAAAAAAGAGGCGAGGGTAACATGGGGAAGCAGAAAGCAAAAAGTGACCGGTCAGGAATATCCTGTTCATCTTGCCGCGAGAAGAGCGTTGTAACGGAAAGATTCTCACGCCTGTTTCATTTCCCCCTCCGCAACAAAAGCGGCGGCAAGCCACTGCTTTCCATATTAAGGCGATACCACGTTAAACGACTATACCCCAAAGGTTAGCCCAACTAGGACGTTAGATGTCCTTATGCCCCATTGGCCGCGGTCGCGCCAACGGGGTCACCTTTGCTGGATGCTGAATGTTCCCTTGGACGTTCAGCCTTACGGGGTCGCCTCGGGCGCGGGTTTGGGCGGCTCGGGTTTCGGCGGCTGGGGCTGGCTACCGCTGGTCTTCACGGGGCGCGGGGCAAGCAGGCAGCCGAGCGTGCGCCCGAGCAGCCGCGGGGGCTGTTCCGTGACCGCGAACGTCGAGCAGGCCTCTATCACCTTGTTGACGACCTCGACGCCAAGCTCCTTGTGCGCGTTCTCGCGGCCGCGGTACTGGAGCGTGACCTTGACCTTGTGCCCGTCGCCAAGGAACTCCTTCATCTGGCGCAACTTGTGGTCCAAGTCGTTGGTGTCCACACTCGCATGGAACTTGACTTCCTTGATATGGACGGTTTTCTGGTTCTTGCGCGCCTGTTTGCGCTTGATGCCTTCCTCGTAGCGGAACTTGCCGTAGTCCATGATCTTGCACACGGGCGGCTCGGCGTTGGGCGAGACCTCCACGAGGTCGAGCCCCTGCTGATCCGCAAGGCGTTGCGCCTCGCGGGTTGCCATGACGCCCAGCATCTGCCCGGCGACATCCAGCACGCGGACGGTCGGGGCTTTGATTTTGAAGTTTACTCGAGTGAACGAAGCGATAACCCACCTCTCTTGTTTCGCCGCAGGGCGGCTTTTGTTTCCCTTGTTGTTTACGCGTTTAACGCGCTCCTGAACATCTCCTGAAATGCCTCCAGCGTCATGGCGCCCTGATCGCCGGCCTCGCGGCTGCGCACGGACACCACGCCGGCCTCGGCGTCGCGCCCGCCGACGACGAGCATGAACGGCACCTTCTCCAATTGCGCCTTGCGGATCTTCGCGCCGAGCTTCTCGTTGTCGTCGTCCACGCCCACGCGCACGTCCGCCTCGCGCAGGCTGGCCGCGATGCTTTTAGCGTAGTCGATCTGCCCGGCGGTGATGGGCAGCACGCGCACCTGCTCGGGCGCGAGCCACACGGGGAACGCGCCGCCGTAATGCTCGATCAAGATGCCGAAGAACCGCTCCAGCGAGCCGAGCAACGCGCGGTGCACCATGTAGGGCTGGTGCTCCTTGCCGTCCTCGCCGACATACGTCAGGTCGAAGCGCTCGGACATATTGAAGTCGAACTGCACGGTGCCGAGCTGCCACGGCCGCCCCAGCGCATCCTTAATCTTCATGTCGATCTTCGGGCCGTAGAACGCGCCGCCGCCCTCGTCCACCTGATAGGCGACGCCCTCCGCCTCCAGCGCGTTGCGCAGGGACGCGGTGGCCTGCTCCCAGCGCTCGGGCTTCCCGACCGCCTTCTCCGGGCGCGTCGCGAGATAGGCGGTGATGTCCTGAAAACCGAACCGCCGCAGGATGCGCAGCGCGAACGCGACCGTGAAGCGCACCTCGCCCTCAATCTGCCCGGGCGTGCAGAAGATGTGCGCGTCGTCCTGCGTGAACCCGCGCACGCGCAGCAGCCCGTGGCGCACGCCCTCCTTCTCGTAGCGATAGACCGTCCCGAGCTCCGCCCAGCGCAGCGGCAGGTCGCGGTACGAATACTTGTGCGCCTTGTACACCTGAATATGGAACGGGCAGTTCATCGGCTTGACGTAGTAAGGCTCGACGGAGGCATGCTCGCCCTCGCCCTCCGGCACCTCCATCTTCGGGAACATCCCCTCCTTGTAGAAGCCCAGATGACCCGACGTCTCCCACAGCTTCGCGCGCCCGACGTGCGGCGTGAAGAGCATCTCGTAGCCCGCGCGGTAATGCTCCCTGCGCCAGAAATCCTCGATCGCCACGCGGATGCGCGCACCCTTCGGGTGCCAGTGCGCCAGCCCCGGCCCCACGTCCTCGCTGATGCTGAACAGATCCAGCTCGCGCCCCAGCCTGCGGTGGTCGCGCAGCTTCGCCTGCTCGATGCGCGCGAGCGTCGCGTCCAGCGCCTCCCGCGTCATTTCAGCCATGCCGTACAGGCGCTGAAGCATCGGGTTCTTCTCGCTCCCCCGGAAGTACGAGCCGGCCACGGACATCAGCTTCACCGCGCCCACCTGAGCCGTCGTCGCGACGTGCGGCCCGCGGCACAAATCCGTGAACCCCGCGCACGAGTAGAGCGACACCGCCTCGCCCTCCGGGATATCCGCCAGGCGCTCCAGCTTGTAAGGCTGGCTCGCAAAAATTTTCGCCGCCTCTTCGCGCGAGACCTCCGCGCGCTCAAACGGCAGCCCCTCCGCGATGACGGCCTTCATCTCCGCCTCGATTCGCGGGAAATCCTCCGGCGCGAGCCGGTGCTCCAAATCGAAATCGTAATAGAAGCCGTCCTCCGTTGACGGCCCGATGTCCAGCTTCACATCTTTAAACAGACGGCACACTGCCGCCGCCATCACATGCGCGGCGCTATGCCGCATCACCTCAATAGTCTCCACATAACCTCCTGACTGGGGAACGCACAAATGCCCACCAGCACAATAAAAACATAGTCAACCAGTTTCCCCTATCTTGCCCGGATTGTCAACACCAATCATTCGCGCATTGGCCCCATTTTTTGACCCCCTTCGTGAGGAGACGAAAGGAGGGGCGACGCACGCCACACAAACACATCACGCAAAATGTGTCCTACAGGGCGCTACCGCCCGTGCATGGGGGGGATGTAGAAGTTGGGGTCGGGCCAGGCGGCGCGGAGGTCGGGGGGGACCGCGGGGAGGGTGCGCTTGCCTTTCTCCAGGAGCTCGCCGCGCTGGAAGGCGGCGATGTCGAGGGGGCTTCCGGCGCGGCCGCCGCCGGGGCCGGCGGTCATCAGGGGGTGCGCGGGGTCGATGCCGAGGTCGAGCTGCGCGGACGTGCCGGCGCCCCAGTTGAGGATGTAGGCGTCGCGGAAGGGCGGCTGCGGGAGGGGCGGGGCGAAGGCGATGCCCTTGGCGTCCACGGCGGTGACCTTGCGCAGGGCGCCGTCGCCGTTGACCTCGATGTTGTCGCCCACGGCGAAGTCGGCGGGCTTGGCGACGGTGCCGCCGCCGCCGCCGCGCGTGCGGAGGGGGAGGTAGGCGGGGGTGGCGAGGTTGCCGGGGTCGTCCATGCGCTCGTAGAGGCCGAAGGCCTTGGGCATGTTCTTGAAGGGCGCGTCGGGGAGGGCGATGGAGTGGGCGTCGGTGCCGGTGGCGGCGCGGGCGGCGGCGAGGTCGTTGTGGCCGCGCCAGCCGGTGTAGAGGATGGCGGGGGCGTAGGGGCGGGTGACGAAGGCGTTGTGGTCGCTCTTGGTGTCGGGGAGGATGGAGAGGCCGGTGCCGATGAAGAGGTTGGCGCGGAAGGTGTGGTCCTCGGAGCCGTCCATGGCGAAGGCGCCCCAGCCGCCGTGGCCGAAGGTGTTGCCCTCGACAACCCAGCGGTGGGCGTTGCCGTGGCCGAAGATGGTGATGTAGGCGGAGGTGAAGAGGCTGACGTTGCCGCGCATGGCGCTGTCGGTGTTCTCTTCGGTCATGGTGTTCTGGCCGCCGTAGAGGAAGAGGTTGTCCTCGATGGCGAGGCGGGTGACGCCGCGGAAGGTCTGCATGTTGTCGGGGTGGCTGAGGTGGTAGTGGTGGTGGGCGTAGTTGCGGCGGACGGTGACGCGGGTGCTGTCGGGCTCGGCGCCGGGGCGGCCGCTGACGTTGCCCATGACGCGCAGGCCGTCCATCTGGTTGAAGCAGACCTCGTTGCCTTCGACGAGCGCGCCGTCGGTGGAGGCGACGCAGATGCCGTTGAGCTCGTTGTTGACGGTGATGTTGCCGCGCACGGTCATGTTGGCGGAGAGGCGCGTCTCGATGCCGTCGGCGAAGGCGTTGTGCACGGTGCAGCCCTCGATGAGGGTGTCACGGCATTTCCACGCGGCGATGCCCGTGCGGCCCGCGCCGCTGACCTCGAGGTTGCGGATGACCACGCCGGAGGACTCGCGCAGGCTGACGATGTTGCCGCGCGTGCGGTAGCAGGTGCGGGTGAGGTCGGCGGGCGCGGCGGGCTTGAAGTGGACGGTGTGCGCCTTGCCGCCCTCCTCTTTGAGCGAGCAGGACCAGTCGCCCGGCGCGGCCACGAGCAGGGGGTGGTTCTGGAGCGCGAAGGTGTCGCCCTTGCCCGTGTAGATGGGCCACCAGCGCGGCATCGTCACGGACACCTTGCCCGCCTTCAAGTCAATCGCCTTGACGGGGTAGGTGTTATAGACGTTGGGCTGGCAGATGAAGGCGAGCATCTGCGCCGAGCGCGGGTCCTCGGCGATGGCCTGGATGGCGGGGATGTCGCCCAGGCCGTTGAGCGCGGCGAAGCTCATGGCGTTCGAGTCCACGCCGCCGAAGGGCATCCACCCGCCGTGGGTGCGCGGCCAGCGGGCCACGGGCTGCGCGGCGAGTCCCACGAACAGGCCGTTGATGAGCTCGGGCACCTCGGCGGTGTAAACGCCGTTGCCCGCGTCCTGCCAGCTTGTGACCGGCTCGAAACCCGTGACGATCGCGCGCTCACCCGCCGCGCCCTGGATGACGAACGGGCGTTCCGCCGTGGCGGTGACGCCCGCCACCGAGAACGCCTCGCGGTAAGTTCCGCCCTTGAGCGTGACCGTGTCCCCGCCCGTTTGCGCGGCGGCCTTGATTGCGGCGCGGACGGTCGCGAACGGCGCGGCGGCCGTGCCGGGGTTTGTGTCAAGCCCCTTGGCGGGGTCAACGAAATATTCGGCGGCGTGCGCGGTGAGCGCGAGCGCGACAGCAGAAAAAAGCGAGAACGTTTTCATAACGTCCCATATTAGAGCGATGGCAGCGGACATTCAAGGATTTTTTTCGTCAACCGCAGAAAACACGAGCGAAACGCGGATTCTGATTTTTAAACTTCCCAGCGCCGCCGTTTCCTGCGATACTCTTTGCTTCATCGATTGACGGTAGAGGCTCATGAAGATTGTTTGCGATACGAATATGCCTTACGCGGCCGAGGCATTCGGCACGCTGGGCGAGGTGACGCTGAAAGACGGGCGGCTGATTGCGGCGGATGACGTGCGCGACGCGGAGGCGCTCTTCACGCGCTCGACCACGAAGGTCAACGTGCGCCTCCTCGACGGCTCGGCCGTGCGCTTCTACGGCTCGGGCGTCATCGGCACGGACCACATCGACATCCCTTGCCTCGACGCGCGCGCCATCGCGTGGACGGCCGCGCCGGGGTGCAACGCGGAGAGCGTGGCCAACTATGTGACCGCCGCGCTGCTGTGGCTCGGCGGCTGTCACGGGTTCACGCTGGAGGGCAAGACGCTGGGCGTCGTCGGCGTAGGCAACGTCGGGCGGCGCGTGTGCCGTCATGCGGCGGGGCTGGGGCTGCGCGTGCTGGCGAACGACCCGCCGCGCACACGCGACCCGGGCGACCGCGAGGCGCAGACGTTCGTCAGCCTTGAGCAGATCCTTGCGGAATCGGACATCGTGACGTGCCACGCCCCGCTGACAAAGACGGGCGCGGATGCCACGTGGCACCTGCTCGACACCGCGCGTTTCGGGCAGATGAAACCCGGCGCAATCTTCATCAACGCCGCGCGGGGCGCGGTCGCCGACACCGACGCGCTGATTGCCGCGCTCGGCACGCGCGTCTCCCATGCGGTCATCGACTGCTGGGAGGGCGAGCCGTCCTATCGCCCTGACCTCCTCGCGCGGGCCGACATCGCCACGCCGCACATCGCAGGCCACTCCTACGAGGGCAAGGTCAACGGCACGGCCATCGTCTATCAGAAGGCCTGCGAATTTTTCCGCCGCCCCGCGGCCTGCCCCTTCACCCTTCCGCCGCCGCCCGTGCCGTTGTGCCATGCGGATGCGGCGGGCCGCACGGACGAGGACGTGCTGCGCGAGGTTGTCTCGCAGGTGTACGACATCGCGGCGGACTCCGACCGCCTGAAAACCTCCTGCGTCACGGACACCACCGCCCGCGCTGCCGCGTTCGACGCCCAGCGCAGCCGCTACCCCATGCGCCGCGAATTCACCTCCACGCGCGTCTCGCTCGCCAACGCCACCGCCGCGCTCAAAGGCAAGTTCGCCGCGCTGGGGTTTGAGGTGACGGCTTGACGACAAGACAGCGGGACGAAGAAAGCAGAGGGGCAAAAGAACATAAGGGGCAAAGGTGTTTCTCGGTGTCCTTGTGTCCCTTCTGTCTCCTTGCTCCCTCCGTCCCCTTAACGCAGGATGATTGCGGGAATGAAGCCATGCCGCCGTTGCGCCGCCGAGGGTGACGAGGGCGATGAGCAGGGAGGTGCCGGGAGCGCAAGGCTTCCGCCTTGCATCTCTTGTCGGCAGGGCGGAAGCCCTGCGCTCCCGGATGACCTGCGCCGTATCTCGTCTTTCACTTTTTGGGGCAGGTCGATCTCGGGCATGGCCAGACCGTATTTCGCAAGGTCAACGTTGCACACGGGGTTGCCGTCCTCGTCGAACCACACCACCATGGTCAGCAGATCGGGGGCGTTTGGGGCACTTTTTCAAACACTCTAAACCTTTCCGCATCCTCATGGAATTTCAGGCGTTTGTTCGACCGGGGGTCTTTCCCGACGTACGTTGATGAAGCCGCCGTTGTCGGCGGGGTTGCCGTTGCCGGAATGGATATGGGGGGCGGTGGTGCGGAAGGCTTTCTCCCGTTTCATTTTTTTCTCATGCGACGCCATGCCGCCGTTGCGCCGCCGCCGAGGGTGATGAGGGCGATGAGCAGGAGGGTTCTCCACGGGGCGGCCGTGCCGGGGGCGCAGGGCTTCTGCCCTGCATCGCCAGCATTGCAGGGCGGAAGCCCTGCGCTCCCGGATGACCTGCGCAGTATCTCGTCTTTCACTTTCGGGGGCAGGTCGATCTCGGGCATGGTCAGGCCGTATTCCGCAAGGTCAACGTTGCACACGGGGTTGCCGCCCGCGTCGAACCACACCACCATGGTCAGCAGCTCGGGGGGGATTTGCGACATATCCTTAATCGTACCCCAGTATTTCTCCGTCGGCGGGTCCATCTTCATCCAGAACTGGCGCAGGATTTCCAGGACGTAGGCGGCTTGCGGCCCCGCATTGGTGACCGACGGGACAATGTCGTACATGCCTGACTTGACGGCATCATGGGAATTGTTTTCATAATCATGGGAAAACTCCGCATAATGATAATTGATGAGATTAGTGCCTGACACTCGCATTGCCAACTTTTCTCTCCAGTTCGGGATACATATCAAATCAATGTCCCGCTCATCCCCTTTCGCAATCAGGTACCGCAGGGGAGCCGTCATGGAAAATCTCGGGCTCAGAACGTCCCCGCCGGGCAACGCCTGCGCCCACGCAACGAACTCCCGGTTTGTTTTGAAAGGGGCGATGCCCGGGGCTTTTTCCCGTAACAATTTCCGCACCCAGCCAAGGGCTTCCTGATTCCCACGCGACATCAAATCTCCTCCATCAAGATCATAAATCCGCTCTATCGCATGGCGCACAAGTTGAGAATTTGGATTGCCAAAATTCTCTTCAAGTATCTTGCAATAGGCTTCAACAGACTCAATGGGGCTTGTCTCTTCAGGCGTGGAGGCGCGAAGCCCCATCGCCGCCACGCACACTAATACCGCTAACATCCCCTTCATTGATCTACCCTTAACACGGTTTTTGTTTTAATGTCTATAGTGACGGTTGCACCCCAAATAGTAGCCCCCTGCGTCATCAACTCTCCTTCACCCTTTGGATACCTCGCACCTTCAATGAACTCTACCTTCTTTAGGGAGGCAAGGGAACGATGCAAAAAGGATACTATGATGGTTTCGCCTTTGATTACCACATTATCCACGGCAATATCATCTGGTTTCCCACCTACTTGACTGGCTTTCGCATGGGCAATCCGCACATATTCGGCGACCTCTGCGGAATCGGGGGCAACCCCAATACCCGTTGATGATGCTATGGAGTTGGTCACAAGCGCAGCCAACGCTGGTGATATTCCGCTTGCAGTATTCTTGTTTTCGGTGCTGGTATTTTCAACATGGAGGCTGGTAGCGTTGGTAATGTGTTCGACACCGAAATGTCCCGTAGTCGCTATATGCCTCTGAATAATCAAGACACGCAGCAACAATAGTATCAGGGCTACCGTAACTGCCAATACGACTGTCATCTTTTTTTTTGTTACCATGACATCAGCCTCTTTTTCGCCATACGCCTACCCTTGACTTCGGTCTATCCGCACCACGGTCTTCGCTTTAATGTCTATAATGACGTTGATTTCTGCTTCAAGGAGAAGAGTTCTTGGTATGCTAATCTCCCCTTGACTCATAGGGCGTCTCAGGATTTTGGAAGAAGAGGATTCACCTTTTTTCGGGGGAGGATACCTTCCGAATACCACTAAGATGTTTTCGCCCTGGACTATCACTGTGGTTGGCACAAAGGTATCGTCTGATATTTTGCCATCTGGCCAGACCTTCGCACGGGCGATTTTCACATATTCGGCGACTTCAGGGGAGTCGGATGTAATCCCCATCTCTGTTGCAGAAGCTATGGATTTTGCCATAAGCGCCGCTAATGTTGGCTGTTCCTCATCTCCTGTACCCATGTTTTCGGCATTAGTGCTTTCAGCATGGACACGTTCAGGATTAGTGCTTTCGACATCGGCATTTTCAACGCGGACATTTTCGACATTAACGCACTCGTCTTTGATGTTGCCGTCTAACGTTGAGCGTTTCTCAGTGTTCATCACAAACAACAGCAACAGCATCGTGATTGCCGTGATTATCAACATGATTTTTCGTATCAGTCCATGTTCCATGGTTTCAGTCTCCTTTCGGGTGGTGTTATCGGATAAAGTTTTTTACCCATGCCTAACGGGTGTCCAGCGGGTATTTTCCCTGGGATGGATGGGTCTTCGAGATAGTCGTAAACGATTCCTGGCAAAGAATTGGTAGAAGCATGCTCTTTGTCTTTGTCACTAGGACCAACTGAGCGTTCGGCGAAGGTGACATACGTCGTTGGCGTGTGCGTGTGAAACCACCCGACCACATAGACCGCCATGCCCGTGGGGCTGGGAGTGAAAGGAAGGTTCAAGTTCTGGGCAGGCAATATCATCCCTGCCAGTTCGTCATTTTCCATCCAAGGACCGCTGGCATGCGCAATAGTACCGTACATCCCATTAGTGGTGTTGAGCGTGATGTAGCACCCATGTTCGCGCCTTTGCGTGGTTGTTGTCTCTGTCTCTGTCGTTGTCCACATCGCATTAAACGTAGGCTGCAAATCGGCTTCATACATGAAATTCTCAACCTTCGGGAAATATACGTCAAAATCTTTTTTCGCCGAATAGACCCGTGTGCCGTTGAGAAGTGCGGAAGCCCTGACCTCGTAAAACCCAGCAGCCCTTGCAGTAGGCGTGAACGTTTTGCTTGAGCCTTCATACCATTTGTACCAAGGCTCATTATCGCCCATGCGTCTTATCTCGATTTCGTAATCGCTCGCAGGAAGCCCATTCTCTGCAATGGCCGATATGGTGAAAGTGGGCGTATCAAGCAATGTCACTATTGGCTCCGAAATGCTGAGCAGAACCCCCGGCACATAGATCTTGCCCGTCTTGCCCTTGGCCATGTTGACGGCGTCGCCGTTGTAGAGGACGGTGAGGAGGTTCTGGGGGTCCTCGACGACATAGACGCTGCCGGAGCCGTAGCGGTCGAGGCGCACGCCGGGGACGGCGGTGTCGTCGATGAGCAGCTGCCAGTCGTAATCGGAGCCGAGGGGGCCGCGGTTGGTGTCGGTCCGATTCAGGCGGGAAACGCATGGCTTGTTCTTGGTCATGTTTGGGAATAAGCGTAAAACACCATCTTGTCCGATAGGCGGACGAGTACCAGCGGGAAGGCGAGCGAATCCCAAGGAAGCGAATAGACAAATATGTCCGCTGATTTCACTTCCCGTTCTGACGGGAACCATTTCACGTTTTTAGTCCATCGGAGAACATTCCAAACAGCATTTTCAATTTCACCGTTCACCCGATCTCCCCGGACCCATCCATGCTCGGGAGTCAGGGTTGAAACATCCACATCCGAAATTTCCATGGCATACGCACCAAAGTGGCCCCCGTGAAAATCTGGCATAGATTGGTACCCGTGAAGAACCTGCTTCAATCGTCTTTCCCCTATCTTACACTCATTCAGCACACTGCGGGCTAGATGCTGGCTGGCGGGATTCGTGACATCCTGCTTGGGGTTGTACACGCAAGAGGCGATGACAAGAATTGCCACAATCCCGACCCCCAGCAACACCCCGAGCAAATAACGAGCGAAATACGCCATGCCGATGATTGCGCCACTGCCGATTAAGACTCTTCTTCCCACTTTCAAGGTTTTACCCCAACTCAATTCACCAGACTCACTTCTGGCTAGCTTCTCGCTTCGCTTCTCGTTCGGCTTCCTCTCTTTCAAGTTGTTCAACAAGTCCTTTCGCGAAAAAGGCTGGCGATTCGGAGAAACATAGCTTTTCCCTCCAGTGTTCGGAGCGAATCGCAGTTAAAAAATCGCTGGCCTCAATAACCGCTCGGTGTCTCCCTGGCAACAAAGTAGGGGGGAGCCAGACTTCATCTCCGAGGACGGCACGAATTTGAGGGAATGAATCTGTTGCCGTGAAGACCATAGTTTTTCTTCGGAAAGAGAGCAGTGCAGGCAAAGATGCGCCGATGCAGTGGTCAGAGAGGGCAAGGCGACGCGACAAAGCGGTCAAGCTGCATTTCTCCAATATCCGCAACCCATACATATTGTGTATGTCTTGGGGCAAAAAGAGAAAACTCATATCCTGCCCAATCGCCACACCAATCGCATCAAGTTTTTTTTCAAACGGCATCTCTTCGATGGTTGCCATTGAAAACCTGTCGGAGCCGTATTCCACACTAACAAGATTGCCAATCGTTGACAAATCACATCGGAACTCGGCAAGACGCTCCACTAGCCTGTCATAACAGGTCGGCACATCCCCAACCATCGCCAGCCGTTCACCAAGGTTGATGTAGATTACACGGTTTATTGAGTCTATTAAGAAATAGTTGACGTAGCTGGGGTGTTTCAGGAAACGGTTACGCACATCCAACAAAGCATCCGCTGCTTCGCAGAACGCTTCGGGGGACATTTCTTGGAGAACTTTTTCGTAACTTTCAAGTCCTTGCCAGAAAGTCCTTGCCATATTTCGATAGCCAGTTTGCACAAGCGCCTTGGCCTCGTCTTTGTTCTCCTTGTGCTTCACAGAGTGGACTGCTGGCCAGTCCTCTTGAAGCGACTTGACACTAACTAGCGTTTTCTTGAAGTCGTTGGTTGAGATTGCGTTTCTCCAGTTGTCCAGTCCGTCATCCCCTGCGCCAGTTACGATAGTAAACGCCGTGATGCCCAAACATCCAGCCATCATGACAACTCTGATTCTTCGCATCATAAATTACCCCTATGGATTTTCGGCTGGTGGCAGGTTTGCGATTGCCTCCAATATATCCAAGTCAGGCGTTAGTGGTATTGAAAAAAACTTTGCGTGAATATCGGTATTCCACGTAGGAGGATTAGTGCTGGCGATTTCTACAAAAATCCCTTGTAGCGCCCGCATTTGCCTGATGACATTTGTCCTGCCGATTTCAGAATAGGTGTTATTTGTGGAAAGCATTTGTATTGACTGCTCCCAGTAATTCGTAGCACCCGCACTCCATCCCTGCAATGTTAGCGCAACCGTGCCTCTCGCATACAGCACTTCGGGGGATACATTCGTGGTGACATTCCCTTCGACAAACAGCAAAATGTTTGTCGCATTATGCGTTTGCCAGATGGTATCAAATGCGGCGACAAAGTTCGTGTCACCCGCAAACGCCGTGACTCCTATACAACCAAGCATCATGACAACTTTGATTCTCTTCATAATCTCTCCTTCCAATTTTAACACATTACATGATAAACAGACTTCATACAACAAGAAACTTAAAACGGAGGGAGATATGCAGGATAATCGCTTCTCCCAGCTCCGACATCCGTAGAAGGCCATCCCCTTTTCGCAGACTCGCTTTGCATTGCGGAAATGGGCGTACCACACGTCTCGAGGATGGTCTTGAAATCCGCGTTGGGGGTCATGCCAAGCTGATACCCTGCCGCCATCGAGGCGATGTCCTCGGGATCGTCAAGTTTGCCCCCTTTCCTCAACACATGAAACACGTGTGAAGCGAATTGGGTTAGTCTTAAGTTTAACCATGTTTTTGCACAACAATACGCATAAAGAAAATTGCCAATCTGGTCTTTTCCGAATACATGTTCCGAAATCGTCACGGTGTGATTGCAGTAACGTTTGCAGGGGGAGTTACCAGACACATAATCGTCACCGCTATGCCCCATATCTCTCATTGTACCTCTAAAATAGTATAGAAATAATGCAGCTTGTATCTCTGGCTGTAGTGAAGTATTTTCAAAACTTCTATTCCGCAACTCAATGTACCACGCATCATACCGCGCCACTTCGCTCATGAAATAATCCGTCACATCGGGGCCGCCGAGGGGGAGCAGGACGTTCGCGCCGCTCACGGGGTATCCAGAGCCGACAAGGTCGCACTCGAATTTGTAGAGGCCGCCGTCCTTGGGGTTCTGGAACGTGACCGCCTTGCCGACGGACTGGCTCAGGCTGCCGGAGTTCGGCCCGTCAACTTTCGACCAGTATGCGTAAAACGAAGAGCCGAACATCGAATCAGGGAAACCGCAGACATTCAAATCGACGGAGAAATCCTTTATGGAGTAATCAGGGTTCTCCACCTCGCTGTAGAAAACCGCTAACGCCTGTCCCGGGGTCTCTTGGGAGCAGGGGTCTCCGAAGTTTGTCTTAAACCCGCTGAACCTCTGCGGGGAGTTGTCCGCGACGGGCGATGAGGCCTCAATCACACACGGCACATAAATCTTCCCCGTCTTGCCTTTCGCCATGTTCACGTCGTCGCCGTTGTACAGTTGGGTCAGCAGGCCGTCGGGGTCCTCGAGGTGGAAGAAGCCCGTACCATAGAGTGCAGGGAGCAGACCTGTGGCAGTGGAATCATTGATGAGGAACTGCCAGTCGTAATCCGCGCCCAAGGCACCGCGGTTGGTGTCGGTCCAGACGAGTTTGTAAGTGTAGGACTTGCCTTTGACGAGGGGGTGCTCTTGGGAGGTCACCGTGCCGTAGCCGTAGTTGCAGACGTGGCGGGTCTTGCCGCTGGAGTCGTTGGTGATGTACAGGTCCCAGCGCTCGGACTGGCTGGAGCTCGGGTCGCCGACGGTGAACTTGACGGTGACGCAGTTGGCGGGGTCGCCGCCGTCGTCGGGGTCGGTGGGGTCGCTGCCGGGGGAGTGCGGGATCTCGTCGATGTCCGGCACGCCGTCGCCGTCGGTGTCGGCGACGCGGGGGTCGCAGCCGTGGATGTATTTCTCGAAGTAGGTCATGCCGCCGGCCGCGGCCTTGGTGGCGTACTGGTTGGTGACGGTGAGGCCGTACTGGCGCTTCCAGCCGTCGGGCAGGAAATCGCCGGCCGTGCTGTACTTGCGCGGGTCGCCGCTGTATTTCCACTCGTCGCCGTCAAGG
>WRJS01000101.1 GCA_009778475.1 Kiritimatiellota bacterium
GAGCTTTCGCTAGGGGTGGGGGAGGGGTTGATGTGGGGGGCGAGCGCCCCCGGGAGCCGTTAGACGCATTGCGGCGGCTCGCGGGGACGCTCGCCCTCCATGTGCCGGGAGCGCAGGGCTTCTGCCCTGCATCGTGCCTGACGGCTCGCGGGGACGCTCGCTCTCCATCGTGAAATCTCTATTTTACAGGACACTACCACAGTAGTCAGGTTTGTGTTTTCGTGGTGCGGGGGCTAGCCCCCCGTGGCAAGCCGCCGCACTTCATAACACAACAATATGGAGCGCGGGTGTCCCCGCACGCTGCCTCCGCCCAATCTTGCACGACGCACGGGCGTTCCCGCCCGTGGCCTGATGCAGGCAGGAATTCCCTTAAAGGGGCGCATATAACCCGAGCTACCTTGGGACTACAGGATGACGGGACTACGGCTGAACCGCGTCCCCTCGGGTCCTCGCGTCCCTATCCGTAGTCCCGTAATCCTGTAGTCCCTCGCTTCCACCGTCCACATCCCGCCGCCCCGCAATATTTTTTCTATAAAAACCCTACGCCTTTGCGTCTCCACGCGAAAGCAACCCTGTCCCGGAAATCTCAAGCTCTAGCGTGACACCGCTGGCCCGCTCAACGCGCGCGCGCATCTGCTGGGCGAGGGCCAGCACATCGGAGGCCCGCGATGACCAGTCCACGGCGATGATGTTGGCGTGGAAGTCCGTCACATACGCGCCGCCGATACGGAGGGCTTTGCACCCTGCCGCGTCGAGCAATCGCCCCGCCGTGTCGCCAGAGGGGTTGCGGAAAACCGACCCTGCGGTGCGCAGCCCTGCGAGCGGGAGACGTTTCTCGCGGATGGCGAGCCGACGCGCTTTGACCGTCGCGCTGTCCGACCGCCCGAGCGCGAGGCAGCACGACACCGCGACGCGCCCTTTCAGCCCCTCGCAGTGGCGGTATGAAAAACCTAACGCATCGGGCGTGAGCGTGTGCGCCTCGCCGTCCGCATCAAGGCAGCGCACCCACTTGACGCGCGCGCTGATTTCGCCGCCGTGCGCCCCGGCGTTCATCGCGAGCCAGCCGCCGACGCTCCCCGGTACACCTTCGAGGAACTCCAGCCCCGACAGCCCCTCTTGCGTCAATGCCTCCAGCAGGGCGGGGCCGCGCCATCCGCACCCGACCGTCACCTCGCCATTTTCCGCAACCGTCAACTCGCGGCACGCGCCGTCCGCCCAGCGGATCGCGCACCCGTCCATGCCCAGGTCGCTGACCCACGTGTTCGCGCCCGCGCCGAACATCCGCCACGGCACGTTGTGTTCCGCGCAATGTTTCAGCACCGCCGCCATCGCCGCCTCGCCCGCGACCTCCACGCGCCATTGCGCCGCGCCGCCCACGCCGTAGAACGACCACGCCGACAACGCGCCGTCGGGGGTCACGTCCACGCCTTGAGCCCTTATTGCCAGTTCCCTATTCCTATTTCCAAATCCCTCATTCCTGATCCGATCCGCGAGTTCAATCACATCCCCCGCCCCGGCGATCAGCACGAAGTCGCCAGCGCGGAGCGTCCGAGAGAGATAGCCCTGCACCTCATCCTGCGAGCGGGCGAGAGAGACCGTGAGGTTAGGCGGACAAAGCACGGCTCGCGGGGACGCTCGCCCTCCATTCCTAATTCCTAATTCCTCATTCCTCATTCGCGCCCAGCGACGGAAGTGCGCATACAAATCGCAACTCTCCCCGCCGGGGAAATCGTGCGGGTTTTCGGATGCGGCATAGACGGGCAGGAGGATGACCTCGTCCGCGCCCTCGAACGCTTCGGGGAACTGCGCCCCGAGCGCGAGCGTCCGCGAGTAGCGGTGCGGCTGGAACACGACCACCAATCGTTTCGGGTTCTGCGCGCGCGCCATCGCGACCGCCGCCTTAATCTCCTGCGGGTGGTGCGCGTAGTCCGCGACGACGCGCACGCCCTCCTTTTCGCAGACCGTCTCGAAGCGCCGCCCCGGAAGTTCCGCGCACGCCCCCGCCAGCGCGGCGAACACGCGTTCGGGTGATTGCCCCATGAGCAACGCCGCACACGCCGCGCCCAGCGCGTTGAGGATGTTGTGCCGCCCCGACACGCCCAGCGTCACGCGCCACTTGCCCTCATCTTGATAGCACACATCGAACGCCGCATCCGTTGCCGTCACGCGCACATGGGTTGCCCGCACGTCCGCGCCTTCGGAGAAGCCGAAGGTGAGCACGGGCAGGGTGTTTTTCGGCTCGCGGGGACGCTCGCCCTCCAGCGACAGGCAAGAATGCCTGTCCTCCTTTCTTGGGTCTCCCTTCCGAGCGCATTTTATTTGGACGTTGGATGTTCCTTGTTGGATATTGGATATTCCTTCCGGATTGCCTTCCATTTCCATGACCAACTGCCGCGCCCTCGGATGGTCGTGGCACACCGCCACGCCTTTGCGCGTCTGGCGCACGACCGCGCGGAAGCAGTCGAGCAAATCCTCCTCGCCGCTGAAATGCTCCATGTGATCCCAGTCGATGCCCGTGAGTACCGTCACGCTCGGGTGGTACAGCGCCAGCGACCCGTCGCTCTCGTCGGCTTCGGCAACTAAAACTTGATTCCTAATTCCTAATTCCTCATTCCTCATTATCTCCGCCACCGCGCCGAGCCGCCGCGTGAAACCGCCGATGCACCAGCCCGGCTCAAGCCCCAGGTCTTGGAACAGGTGCGCCGTGAAACAACTGGTCGTCGTCTTGCCGTGCGAGCCGCACACCGCCACGCCCTCGCACCCCGAGAGGATGTCCGCCAAGACCTCGCCGCGGCGGAAAACGGAGATGCCGCGCGCGCGCGCCTCAACGAGTTCGGGGTTGCCCGCCGACACCGCAGGGGTGATGACGACGCGGCTCACGTCGGGGGTCAGGTGTTCCGGCGCGTGACCCTCCGCGACCGCCACGCCCGATGCGCGGAGCCACCCCGCCAGCGCGTTCGGCGCCGCGTCGCAACCGCTCACCCGCCACCCGCGACGCGCCAGCAAATGCGCCACCCCCGCCATGCCCACGCCGCAGACTCCCAGCAGGTGGACGGAGGAGGAGGTGGTGACGGGAGGATGCCAAGAGTGCATGATGATTCGAGTGATTCGACAATTTCGATTTCAATCGATTTCAGTCGCCATCAGTCGGCTCCAGTCGAAACTCAAAACGAACAACTAAAAACTCCACCGATACATCAGCCTCGGGCTGTCGGCATCGTTCTGCAACAGGCGCTTCAAATCGAGTTGCAGTCCGAAGCCGGGGCGGGAGAGCAGGTCCATCAGCGTGACGTGCTCGCCGTAGCGATAGACTTTCACGCCGCCCTTCGCGTCGAGCAGCTCGGCGATTTTTGCCTGCGCGTCCTCGGCGTAGCCAAGGCCGTCGATGAGCTTGTGCTTCCACGCCTCCTCGGCTGCGAAGACGCGCCCGTCCGCCAGCGGCTCGACGACCTCCTTCGGCAGTTTGCGGTGCTGCGCCACCAGCGACACGAAACGGCTGTGCATGGCGGAGATGACGCTTTGCAGCATCTCGCGCTGCTCGGGGGGCATCTCCTTGAAGGGGTTGAGCAAGTCCTTGTTCTCGCCGGATTTGATGGTCACGTCCTGGATGCCCAGCTTTTGCGCGAGCTCCTTAACGTTGTAGGATTGCAGGATGACGCCGATGGATCCCGTGAGCGTGGTCGGGTGCGCGAGGATGTGGTCAGACGCCAGCGCGATGTAGTACGCGCCCGAGGCGGCGGTGTCGCCGAAGATGGACACGATGATGCGGTCGGGGTTCGCCTCCTTGAAACGCAGCAGTGCGCGATAGATGATGTCGCTGTCCGTGATGCCGCCGCCGCCGCTGTTGATTTCGAGGATTAGGCCCTTGACCTCCTCATCATGCGTGGCGCGGCGGATGGAGCGCAGGACGGTATTCGCGTTGCCGCTCCGCCACATGCTGCCCTCGCCCAGCATGATGAGCCCCTCCACGGGGATACGCACGACCTTCACGTCGCCTTTTCCCGAGGACCACATCTCCACCATGAACGGCGCCTCATCCTCGCCGACGTCATCCGCGCCCATCGTGCGGGCGAAGAGCCCCCGCAACGCCCCGCCGGGTTCGCCTTGGCCTCCCCCCTGCGTCAGGGCGATGATACCGGCCAGTAGCATCAGCATCACCATCCCGAAAACGATAGCGACCATCAGCAGACACCCGAAGCCGCACCCGCGCCGCCTCGGCGCTGCCGTTTGATTTTCACTCATCACTTAACCCTCCTTCGCAAAAAAATAGTTTCAAGTTTAACAGATTCCACCGCATGAGGGCAATTCGGAATTAACGAAGAGACCTCGAACAGGCGCGACCTTATGCAACTGGCGCAACGGTACTGATGTCCCGCACGAATGCCTCGGGGGCGGACGGGGAGATGACGACGGTACGGCGGTCGAAGCGCAGGACGACGGGGTTTGAGAGGTCGGTCACAAAGGCGCGGAAGTGCCCGAGCGGCTTGCTCCAGTAGAGGCCGGTGAACGAAAACAGCCCGCCGTTGCCGCACGTGCGGATGACGACACCCTTCGTCATAACCTCTGGAACAACTTCTGCGGACCTCAGCCCTTGCAGGGGGATGCGGGTCTCCCACAGCAGGCGCTGGATCAACAGCTCATTCGCGGTGAGGGTGTACCCGCGGACCGTGAACAATGCGCACGGAACAATCGTGAGCAACACAAGCATGACTGACACACCTTTCGCCCACCCTGGCGGGACAAGCAGACACACAGTAGCCATCACGACCGCCGAGAGCAGACTGACCGCCACCGATGTGACTTTGAGGGCTTTCCCCCACGGCGCCTTGTACCCGGAATGTTTCATCGCCTTTCCTCCTTCTCGCACCCCACTGCCCTCCCTTTCAACGCGCGGGTGACATCGGGGACGGCGGCGAGGAGGGTGCGGGTATAGTCGTGCCGGGGATGTTCCATGACCGTTGCGGCCGACCCCTCTTCCACGAACGTGCCGCCGTACATGACGGCCACGCGGTCGCAGATGTTGCGCACGACGGCGAGGTCGTGCGAGATAAGAATCACCGCGAGGTTCAAGTCTTTCTGGAGCGCACGGATGAGGTTCAGGATGCGGGCCTGCACGGAGACGTCCAACGCGCTGACGGGCTCGTCCGCGATAATGAGGCGCGGCTCGAGCGCGAGGCAGCGGGCGAGGCTCACGCGCTGGCATTGCCCGCCGCTGATCTCGCAGGAGTATGCGTCGAGCGTGTCCTGCGGAAGGCCCACGCGGTCGAGCAGTTCGAGGACGCGCGCGCCAATCTGATGGGGCGGGCGCATCCTGTGGACGCGCAGCGCCTCCTCCAGCGTCTGCCGCACGGTCATGCGCGGGTTCAGCGAGCCTGTCGCGTCCTGAAACACCATCTGCACGGCGCGGCGGTAGGCCTTGAATTGCGCGGCGGTCATGCGCGTGATGTCCTCGCCCTCGAAGCGGACGGCGCCGCCGGACGGGGGATGGATGCCCATCACGGCCTTGGCGAGCGAGGTCTTGCCGCAGCCGCTCTCGCCCACGATGCCGAACGACTCGCCCGCCCTGACCGAGAAGGAAACGCCGTCAACCGCGACAAACGGCGGTCGGCCTTGGACGGTGTATGTGACGCGGAGGTCCTGAATGGCGAGTAGCATTTGAGTGGCTAGTGGTTAGTGATCAGTGGTCAGTATTTGTTGCCTTCGAAGGCAATCGGTTTCTGACCACTGACCACTGTTCACTAAACACTTTTCCTTACGTCAGCGACCACGGTGCGCGCGGCGTGCGCCCGAGCATGGCGGAGGCGCCGGGGTCGTTGAGGATTTCCTCCTTCACGGGGTCCCACTTAATCTTGCGGCCGGTAATCATGGCGATCTGGCCGAGATGCCCGACGCTGGCGGAACGGTGCGCAACCTCCGCCGGGGTCAGCGTGGTGTCACGCGCCTTGACCGCTTCGATAAAGTTGCGGTGATGCCCCGGGCTACGGAGGCGAAGCTCGCCAGCCTCGATGCGGGATTCATAAATCCGCGGGGACGACGCCTCGTAGCGGCCGCGGTCAACCCACACCCAGTCGCCGTTCGCGCCAATCCACTTCGCGCCGCCACGGAACTTCGAGCCGTCGCCGACGGTGATCTCGACGCCGTCGTCGTAAACACCCGTGTACTGGTAGCTCTTGAAGGAGTCGTAGATGCCTTCCGGCTCGAAGGGCGCGTAGCCCGAAATCGAGACCGGCCCGGACAGGTCGCGGCCGAGGCCCCACTGCGCGATGTCGGCGTGGTGGCCGATCCAGTCCATCATCTGGCCGCAGCCCCAGTCGTTGACCCAGCGCCAGTTCCAATCGTACACGTTCTGGAACGGCTGGAACGGCGCGGGGCCCACCCAGAAGTCCCAGTCCAGACCTTCGGGGACTTTCGCGTTGGGGTCCGCCTTCGGCCCGCGGCCGCCCGAGGGCAGGCCGACCTCGACGCGCACGACCTTGCCGATGCGGCCGTTGCGCACGAGCTCGACGGCGCGGCGCATCTCGCCGTCGGAGCGCTGCTGGCTGCCCGTCTGCCACACGCGCCCGTGGTGGGCGACGGCGTTGACGAGGGCGCGGCCTTCGCGCAGGTCGTGCGTGAAGGGCTTCTCGCCGTAGATGTCCTTGCCGTTGCGGGCGGCGAACGTGCCGATGTAGGCGTGCCAATGGTCGGGCGTGCCGATCATGATGGCGTCGATGTCCTTGCGGATGCAGACCTCGCGGAAGTCCTTGGTCATCTGGCAGTCGCTGTTCTTGTAGCGGTCATCCACCTTGCGCTTGGCGTCGGCCATCTTCTTCTCGTTCACGTCGCAGACGACGCGCACGACGACATCACTCTGCCCGAGGAAGGCCCCCATGTTGCCCTGCCCCTGCCCGCCGACGCCGACCATCCCCATCACAATGCGGTTGCTGGGCGCGTTCTGCCCGAACACGCTGGCCGGGACGATGTTGAATGCGGAGACGGCCGCAACGGCCGAGCTCCCGCGAAGGAAGTTTCTACGTGAAAGTTTCATTGCTCAAATCTCCTGTTTGTTTTTATGAGTGTTAGCGGAGTTTATCGGCCTCCGCGCCAATCGCGGCAACCTTCTTCTCATCAAGCCCGACCTTGACGTAAATCTCGTGAATGGACCAGTGCAGGCCGGGGCGGCCGCCCAGCGTGACGAACTTCAGGTAACGCCCTTTTGCGGACATCTGAATCTTGGTCTTGCCCCGGCCGCCGTTGTTGACCTGATCGCCGTCAACCTTCGCGACCTCGCTCCACGACTTCCCGTCTTCGGAGACGAAGGCCTCCACGCCGTTGGGCGTGTCGCCCGCAGAATTCTCCGTGTCCAGCAGCACCTCCGAGACGAACGTGCTCTGCCCGAGGTCGAGCTCGAACCACATGCCCTTGCTCGAGCCGGTGTTGGAGCTCCAACGCGAACCCAGGTCACGGTCGAACGCCCTGCCCGCATCGTTGCCCGCGTGGGAGGCCTTGCCCTTCCAGCCCTTCGGGTCAATCTCCGCGCCAGCGGTATTCCCCGCCTGCCCCTTGATCTTCTGGTCGTAGTAATTGACGTACAGCTTCTTGGCGGCCGCGCCGTGCGTCGCGTCGCTGAACATCCCCTGCAACGTCGTGAAGAAGTCCAGCCCCTCGACGGTGAAGAGCGAGTCCGCCGTCGTCATGCGGGCGTTATCATCCGGCGCGATCTTCAGCAGGTCCATGTAGCACGCGCGGGCCTCGCCGCCGGCCTGCGCCCCGGCGAGCTTCAGCGCACTGCGGATGGCCCTCTTCTTCAGGTTGTCGTCCGTCTGGGACACCACCGCGTCCTTCAGGATGGGGAAGGGCTCCATGCTCGACCAGTCGCCCATCGTGTTGATCGCAGTCTCGCGCAGCTCATTGCTCGCATCACCCAGCGCCCCTTTCAGCAGCGGCACGAACGACGCATCCTGGAACGACGCGGCATTCATCAGCGAGGCCAGCACGCGCTTGGCCGGCGCCTGGGACTTGCCCCACGTCTCCACAATCGCCTTCGTGCGGACCGCGGGGTCGGCGTTGCGCCCGACGCGGCGGAGCGCATTCTCGGCGTTGTTGATCTCGTCGTTCTTCACCAGCGGCAGCCACGCCGCAAGCTGGGGGAACGTCTCGTCGTTGCAGATCTTCTCCAGCGCCTTCCATGCGTCCTTGCGCACGTTCGCGTTGTCGGACTTGATGAACGTCTCGAACACCGGGATGGTTTTCGACTCCATGCGCTCGCCCAAGATGTCGAGGACGCGGCCCGTCTGCTCGGCGTCGGCCTTCGCGATGGCGAGCAACTGGTCAGCCACGCCGCCGGCCTTCATGTCCCTGAGCGCCTCATTCGCCGCACTCCCGGCGCCGCCGCCCTTCGCGAGCAACGCGAACATCGCCGGGACCTGCTCCGCCGCACCAATCTTCGAGAGCGCGCGCAGGGCCGCGCAGACGACCTCCTCATGCTCCGAGCCTAACAGACCCACAACGGCCGCCACGCTCTTCGTCTCGCCGCGCGCGGCGAGCTTCGTGGCGATCGCGATCTGATCCTTCGGCGTCGCGCCCTTCAGCGCGGCCGCCAGCGACGCGGCCGGCACGGCATCCGCCGCGCGGATCAGCGTCTCGCGCACCATCGCGTCCTTGTCCTTCATGCCTTCCGCAAAGAAATCCTCAGTCGAGAGCAGCAGCAGCGCCTTGGCCGCGGCCGCGCGGAGAGGGGCCGGGGTGTTGGGCAGGTCGTAATACTTGCGCGCGGCCTTCTGCGCCGTGTTGTTGCGGTCGGCCTTGCCCTTCGGCGCGAGGTTCCCGAGGCACGCGGCAACCGCGTTGAGGCGCGTGTTCTCCAGCTCCGGCGCCACCTTCGCCGCGTCGAGGGCGGCCAGCGTCTGCTCCGTGCCGATACGCCCGAGGCCCGCCAGCGCCGCGGCCACGACCGCCTGCTCCTTGTCGTTGAGCGACAGCTTGATGGCGTCGCCGTTACCGTGCGCCGCAAGCGCCTGAATCAGGGAGATGCGCTGGTTCGCGTCCGCGCCCGGAAGCATCTGCATGATCAAGGCATCCGCCTCCTTCGCGGGCGCGCCGGCCAAGACCGTCGCCGCCCAGTCACGGGTCACAGGGTCTTTCAGGCAAGCCAGCACGGGCTTCAAATCCTTCGGCGCGCCGAACGCGATCATCACGCGCAGCAACGCCTGTTTGCCATAGGCCGACACCGACGCATCCGCGAGGAGCGCCTCAAGCTTCGCCTTGTTCGCGGCATCGACCTTCTCGTTATAGGTGTGCGCCATGATGTCCTGAAGGTACGCATAGACCTCGTTGCCGTTCTCCAGCGTCGCGGCCTTCACGCACGCCAGCTCCGCATTCGTGAACCCCGCCGGCGTGTCGTCCGCCTTCAGGTCGCCGATGGCATACTGCACACCGTCGAGGATGTGGAACAGCACGGCCTTGTCGAGGAACGCGCGCTGATCGTGCGCGAACGACGTGTAGAACACGCGCCCCTTCCCGTACGGCCGCACCCACGACACCGCATAATCATCCGCGAACAGCGGCGCCAGCTTGCCGCGGTTCATCCCGCCCTGCTTCGCCGTCTCCTCATCCGAGAGGTCCAGCGACACCAGCACGCGCAGCTTCGCGCGGTTGTACGCCGGCGAGGACATCTGGTAGATCTCATCGCTGAACTTGATGCCCTTGCCCCCGAACGCCTTGTTCAGCGGGTGCCCCGGCTCATCCAGCTTAAACGCCCACGTGCCGCCGCTGCCCCACGGGTGGCCCCAGAAACGCCCGCCGACCATCTCCGCCGCCTCATGCGCCTGGTTGAAATTGTCCGCGCCCGCGTGAATCACCGCGATGCCCTTGCCCGAGCGCACGAAGTCCAGCAACGCCGGCTCGATGAACGTGTGGCCGTCCTGCCCGTGCGTCTTCAGACCCGTCGTGTTGTTCAGCACGACCACGTCATACTTCGCCAGGTTCTCCGGCCGCAGCGCCTCGTAATCGCGCGAGAAATCGACGGTGAACGCCTTCGTCTTCTCCGCCGCGACCTCGAGCGCCTTGTTGCCGTACTCGATCGCCGAGCCATGCACAAACCCCTCGCAGCGCCAGAACACCAGCACCTTCCGGGCTTTGGAAGGCTTCGCGCTCAGCTGCGAGCCGATCAGGCCCTCCAGCTTCGCGACATCCTCCTGCGGGACAGGCTTCAGATCTTGTCCTGTGGCCGAAGCCGCAAGACCCAACGCAAGCAGCCCTGTGGCCGCTCGGAACAGGCAATGCTTCTGCATCATAACGTCTCCCTTGTTTCGGTCAGGCGTGTTACACCTTTGAACAAACCCGACACCCAATGTTTATACGCGCCAAAGCATATCCTATGCGCCGCCCGAAGTCAAGCCCCAAAGAAACTTTTTTGGCGTGAAAATTTCAATATTATGATCCACCCCCGGGAGGGCGCGGGGCGCCCAACGGGATGTGCGGCGGCTTGCCGCCGTTTTCAGCACGGGCGCTTGCCCCCGTGCCACGACAGCACAAACTGAACTGCAACGGCTGTCTGCGCCCACCAAAGGGGGAGAACCCCGCCGCACGCCATATTATCGAGATCGCCCTTGTCTTTGCGTTCGCATATCGTTATCTGCATTTTACAGGACGCTAGTGTCCTGTGTGAAATACAGATTTCACGTTGCAGGGCGGAAGCCCTGCGCTCCCGGCACATGGAGGGCGAGCGTCCTCGCGAGCCGTTAGACACATTGCGGTTTCCTGCCCCATTACCCGCACGCCGCACCAATGGGGTCCCCTGTCTCGCCCTCCATATCACGTCTATCCAAACAGGATAATCCTCTATCCTGTCATCTGTATTTGACAGGACACTCGCGGGGTGTTGCTGAATCTGCAACAATGCTAATCCGGTTTGTTATAGCCACCCTAAATCTGCCCTGCCTTGGCGAGGGCGATGGCCTCGACGCTCTGGATTTCCGCGAAGCCCTGCGAGCTCACGGGGTTCAGGCCGTCGCTGGCCTCCATGGAGGAGTCGGCCTCGTTGTAGATGGAGGCCTTGCAGCCCGTGAGCGCGTTGAAGAAGATGTTGCCCTTGTACAGCCCCACCTCGACCGTGCCGCTGGCGTGCTTCGAGAACACCCCGATCGCCGCGCGCGCGGCCTGCGTGGCGGGGTCGTAGTAACGGCCGTCATAGATCTGGTCCGCGACGAGCTTGGAGAGCTGCCCGAACAGCAGCCCGGCGCGGCGGTCCATGGTGGCCTGATAGACGTAGCGCAGGCACGTGGCGAGCAGCTCCATGCCGGGGGCCTCATACACCCCGCGGCTCTTCGTGCCGATGATGCGGTTCTCGAGCGCGTGCTTCATGCCGATGCCGTTGCGCCCGGCAAGCTTGTTCGCCGTCTGCATGGCCTGAAGCGGCGACACGTCCTTGCCGTTGACCTGCACCGCGCGCCCTTTGCTGAAACGCACGGAAAGCTTCTCGATTTTGTCCGGCGCGTCCTTCGGCCACACGCCCATGGTGGGCCGCACGATCAGCATGGACGTCTCGAGGCTCTCCAAGTCCTCCGCCTCGTGCGACAGCCCTGCGAGGTTCGCGTCGGTCGAGTATTTCTTCTTCGTGCCGACGAACGCCTGGATGCCGTGCTTCGCGAGGAACGCGACCATCTGCGTGCGGCCGGGGAACTGCTGGAGCAGCGCCGCGTCGCGCCACGGCGAATACACCCTCATGGACGGCGCGAGCACGTTGGTGTAGCGCTCGAAGCGCATCTGGTCATTGCCCCGGCCCGTCGCGCCGTGCACCAGCACCGTGCATTTGCGCTTCTTCATCTCCGGCAGCAGGCCGCGCACCGTCACCGTGCGCGCGATGCCCGTGGAGTTCCAATAACCCCCGTCGTACATCGCCTGTGCCTCGATCACCTGAAAGCAGGCCTCCGCCATCGCGTCCTTCAGATCGACGATGAACGTCTCCACGCCGCAGGGGGCCATGCGCCGCGTGATGTCGTTGATGTCCTTCTCGTCGGGCTGCCCGAGGTCCGCCGAGAACGCGACGACCTTCACGCCCGCCTCCGCCAGCACCTTCGCGATCGTGCGGCTGTCCAGCCCGCCCGACACACACGCGCCCACCGTCAAACCCTTCAAGTCCGCCACTGTCAATGCCATACCGTTTCTCCTCTCAAAATGCTTATCATCTGCCGCCTCCGCCCCCCCCCAAATCAAACTGGATTTGCAGGAAGAAAAAAACTATTGCCCCATCTTCGCGAACTTCGCGTAGCGCTGCTCGAGCAGTTTTTCGACGGGCAACTTCTTTAGCGCCGCAAGTTGCGCGAGGACGGCCTTCTTGACCGTCGCGGCGGTTTTGGCCGCGTCCGTGTGCGCACCGCCGGGGGGCTCAGGGATAATCGCGTCGATGATGCCCAAGCCCATGAGCGAGTCGGCCGTGATTTTCAGCGTCTCCGCGGCCAGCGCGGCCTTGGTGCCGTCGCGCCACAGGATGGACGCGCAACCCTCGGGCGAGATGACGGAATAGACGGCGTTCTGCAACATCAGGATGCGGTCGCCCACCGCGATGCCCAACGCGCCGCCGCTACCGCCCTCGCCCGTGACGACGACGACCATGGGGGTCTTTAGCGTGGACATGAATTCGAGGTTGTGGGCGATGGCCTCGGCCTGCCCGCGGGCCTCGGCCTCGCTGCCGGGGTACGCGCCGGGGGTGTCCACGAGCGACACGACGGGCAGGCGGTACTTCTCCGCCAGCCTCATCAGGCGCATGGCTTTGCGGTAGCCCTCGGGGCTGGCCATGCCGAAGTTCGCCTCGATGTTCTCCTCGACGGTGCGTCCCTTGCGGTGGCCGATCAGCATGACCTTCTCGCCGCCGATTGTCGCGAAGCCGCCGATGAGGCCGCGGTCGTCGCCGAAGAGGCGGTCGCCGTGCAGCTCAACAAAATCCTCGCACATCAGGCGGATGTAGTCGCCGATGTTCGGGCGCTCCGAATGACGTGCGATTTGAACGATGTCCCAGGGTGTCTGCTTCTTCATAAAAATCTCTCTCTTTTCTTACACAGAGTTTCACAGAGATGGACACAGAGTTTCACAGAGATTTTTTTTGTAACCTCTGTGAACCTCTGTGGCTTCTCTGTGGTTCTCTGTGTAACATTTAACCGTCCGTTTTTCCACATCCCGCGTAGCGCAGCATCTTCGCGAGGAACGCCTTCATCTCTTTGCGCGGGACGATGTGGTCAACGAACCCGTGCGCGAGCGTGTATTCCGCCGTCTGGAAATCGTCCGGCAGCTTCTGCTTGATGGTCTGCTCGATGACGCGGCGGCCGGCGAAACCGATGAGCGCCTTGGGTTCGGCGATGTTCAGGTCGCCCACCATGGCGTAGCTCGCGGAGACGCCGCCCGTGGTCGGGTCGGTGAGTACCGCGAAGTACGGCAGTCCCGCGTCTTTCAGCTGCGCGATGGCCGCGCAGGTCTTGGCCATCTGCATGAGCGAGACGATGCCCTCGTGCATACGCGCACCGCCCGAGGCCGTGACGAGAATCAGCGGGCGTTTCAGCGCGACGGCCTTCTCCGCCGCCAGCCGTATGCGCTCGCCCGTGCCGCTGCCGAGGCTGCCGCCCAGGAACTTGAAATCCATCACGCCCAGCACGATGGGGATGTTGTCCAGCATGGCCGTGCCAGTCAGCACGGCCTCGCCCACGCCCAGCTTCGCTGCCGTCGCCTTCGCCTTGTCCGCATACGCACCGCTCGCGTCCTTGAATGCCAGCGGGTCGCGCACGGTGACCTGCGCGTTGATTTCCTTGAAGCTCCCCGCGTCAGCCAGCAGCGCCACGCGCTCGCGGCACCCGAGGCGCTCATGATAATTGCAGCGCGGGCAAACCTTGTCCGCCGCGTTCCAAGCCATCTTCTCGATGTAGGCCTTGCAAGACGGGCAGACCGTCCAGACCGCCTCGGTCGGCATACGGGCTGGTGCCTCGGCCGCTTTTTCAAACCATGCCATACTTATTTTCTCCTTGCCCCGGTTGAGGGCCAATCACTCCTTAGGCATTTAAGGATAGCAGAAAACCCCTCCGCATGACAAGCCAGAGCTTTACAGCAAAAACGAGCCACACCGGAATGGCGGCCCCGCCCGTGTCCTGCGGTCTTCGGGCGGCAACAGAGGGGGAAGGGAGAGGCGATGGGTACGCCGCTCCGCCGCGCCAAAGGCGAACGTCCCTCTCGCCCGTCATTGCGTCAATTTTCGTAACGTCGCTTCCGGGTCATCATTTGCCATCAGCGCCGTGCCGACGAGTGCGGCATCGTAGCCCGCGAGCGCGTCAAGCTGCGCGCGCGTCTCGTAGCCGCTGGCCGCGATCCAGCATTCACCGGCCGCTTTTTGCGACACGAGCCGTTGCGTGACCGTGGCGTCCACCGCCAGCGTTTCGAGGTTGCGGTTGTTGACCTGAATAACGCTCGCCCCTGCGGTGCGCGCGATGCCCAGCTCGCGCTCATCGAACACTTCGATGACCGCCGTCATGCCGAACGACTCCGCCAGCACGCGCAGGTCGCGCAAGTGAGCCGCGTCCGGCGTGAGCGCGACAATCAGCAAGAGTGCGGAAGCCGGCGTGGCCGCCGTCTCGCGCACCTGCGCCTCGTCGAAGATGAAATCCTTCCGCAACAGCGGCAGCGCCGTCCGTGCCGCCACGCGCCGCAGGAAATCGAGATGGCCGTTGAAATAAGTCTCTTCCGTCAGCACGGAGATGGCGGACGCCCCGCCGCGTGTGTAGATGCCCGCAATGTCTTCAGGCGTGTATCGCTCGCAAATGACCCCGCGCGACGGCGACGCGCGTTTGTACTCCGCAATCACGCGGATGTGTCCCCCTTCCGCACGCGGCGCAAGGAAATGCGTGCGCGGCGCACCGAGCGGCAATGGCACCGGTTGCCCGCGCAACCGCGCTATCTCATTCGCTTTCGCAATTTTGAAACGTTCCAAATTCATGGGGGAACTCGCAAGGTGCAAAGGGGGCGAAGGTATAGTAATTTAAATTGATGTTGTCGCGTTTGCCGGGGGACCACCCCGTCAGAACCACCCCGTCAGCCTGCGGCTGCCACCCCTCCAAAGGAGGGGAATTTCGGCGCAGGATTCCCCTCCTTTGGAGGGGTGGCAGCCGCAGGCT
>WRJS01000102.1 GCA_009778475.1 Kiritimatiellota bacterium
TCGCCCTCCACTTTGCCGGGGTGGGGCGGTTCCGGCGGAACCGCCCCGCTTTGCCCGCCGTTCATGTCTGGCGTTTGCCCTGCGGTGGTTTCGACGTGCGCTTGCCCCATCTCACGCGCCGCTTTTTCCGCGTTTTTTTCCGCCTCCATTTCTTTCCGCACTTCCTCTATTATCCAAGCGTTCGCCTCATTCGGGTCAGGTACCACGACATGGAAAAACGCCTGTTGTTCAAGCCTCGCCTTGTCGTCTTCCCATGCATACCAGGGAAGCGCATCATACCGGACTTCAAACGTGGCTTTCCCTTGGGCTGGGTTAAGGCCTAAATCCAGTAAATAACTCCACCAAGGCGTATCCACATCGAAATTGCCCATCAAACATAATAACCCCTCTGGGAACTCCACATCGGGAGTCCATTCGACGGAGAAGGTGAATGAGTTTGTCCCGACAACCAGTAATTGGCAGGTCAGCCCATTCTGCATATCAACAAACGAGTAATTGCGTGCGGGTTTCTCTTCGGCTGCCGCAAAGGCCATGAGCAGACAGAGAGAGATGAAGAAGAGTGCTTTCGTTTTCATGGTTTTATCCTTTCTGTTTATTCGACCGCCGTCGGCGGCGCATAATGCCGGGAGCGCAGGGCTTCCGCCCTGCCAAGTAATAAATGCAGGGCGGAAGCCCTGCGCTCCCGGCATAAATGCAGGGCGGAAGCCTTGCGCTCCCGGCATAATGCGTCATCCCTTTCTCCTGCGCAGGAGCCAGAGGGCGGCGAGGACGAGGGGCAGGATGGCGAGGTAGAGCCACGCATGGCCAACGGGGGCGTTCGGCTCACGGGGACGTTCGCCCTCCGTTTTGTCGGGGTGAGGCGGTTCCGGCGGAACCTCCCCGCTTTGCCCGCCGTTCATGTCTGGCGTTTGCCCTGCGGTGGTTTCGACGTGCGCTTGCCCTTCTTCACGCGCCGCTTTTTCCGCGTTTTTTTCCGCCTCCATTTCTTTCCGCACTTCCTCTATTATCCAGCCGTTCGTATCATTCGGGTCAGGAATTTCGACACTGAAAAAGGCCTGTTTTTCAAGTTTTGCTTTTGAATCTTCATCACGACACCATGTGAAATCGTCATACGGAATTTCAAATATGGTTTTCCCTTTGGTTGGATCAACACCCATGATTACTAGAGTATTCCACGCTTCAGCTAAATCGAATTTACCCATAAGGTAGAACCATCTGTCTGGCATATCCATATCACGTGACCACTCAACAGAGAAGGTGAGAGATGTCGTCCCGATGCTGAGTAGCGTAGAAGTTAGTCCATTTTGTCGGTCAACCATGGTGTAATTGCGTACGGTTTTCTCTTCGGCTGCTGCGAAGGTCATGAGCAGACCGAGAGAAATGAAGAAGAGTGCTTTCGTTTTCATGGTTTTATCCTTTCTGTTTATTCGACCGCCGGCGGTTGCGTTTGGGGGTCGAACTCTAGGGAGACCTTGTAGGCGTAGTTGGTGCGGTTGTCGCTGAACGACCAGCGGTTTGTCGCAGCCGCTTTATAGTCAAACACGAGCGGACTTTGAATAGGTGCCCAAAGATTGAGGGCTTCGTTCGTTTTAACCAGAGTCGTTTCAACCCCCGCCGCACCGTTGTAGAGGACGGTGACGGCGAGCTGCTCGGCGTTCCACACCTTGTTGCTGAACATGACGGTCGCGGGCGGCTCCACCCAGTGATTGGGGTAGCTTCTCTTGATTTTCCTCAGCATCTCCTTGTGGATTTTCAGCTTCTCGCGCAGGACGAGGTTTCCGGAGAGGACGTTCGTCTTCCAGTTATAAACCTCTTCGGTGGTGGTGAAGCCTTTGGGCTTATTCCCGCTGCGGTCGATCTGGCAGATCCCCCACCCGTCGGGGTCTCCCCAGTTCGGCATGCACATGTACGTCCCCTTCGGGTTGAACTGGTTATAGACGTAGGCGCCGTCCCGCGTCTCGTGCTTGAAGATCGCCCACGCGTAGGGCTTGAAGGTCTTGTCAACCGCGCTGTTGATGTAGGCGCGCGCGTACCCGTCTGCCGGGTTCAGGCCGCGGATGAAGAACGGGAAGGTGCCGCTGACGGTCCGCTCGATGAAATCCCCCTTGATCTCGTAATCAAGGAAGCACTTCCCGCCGATGAGCTCGCCGTTCATCAGGGTCTCGTGCAGCGGGTTGTGCAGGTTGTTGACGGCGATGTGGAACTGGTTGGCAAAGGGGGTGAAGCCGCCGCCCGCAGGGTAGGTCCTGTTGTCCCGCGTGCCGCGCTTGCCGCGTTCGGTCTCAATCCTCAGCCGCCAGCGGGCTTGGCCGACAAGGGCGGGGGCCGAGTTGTCCTCGCCCCTGACCCGCGCTGAAAGCACGGGGGGGTGAGGGTCGCCCGTGATGTAGGCTGTCCCGCCCGCGCTGATGACTGCGTTCGAGCGGTTCAGGAGGTCTGTGCTGCCGATGGCCGGGAGGTCCATGTTCGGCATGTTGTACTGCTCCAGCGTGATGTGTATCTGCGTCGCCTTCATCATTCCCGGGAAATTGATGAACCGGGGGGTTTCCTGTAGATCCAGGCGGACCGTGGTCTGGGCCGTGCCGCTTGCGGCCAGGAGCGTGGGGCCGGGCGGCGGCTCCGGCGCGGTGAAGAGGATGAAGTCCCGGCGGATATCGGCAGGCCCGTTCTCCTGATACCTGAGCCAGGCGCCCAAGGCGTCTATGCTTCCGGTCATCGTCTGCCCGTCCGGCGCCGTGATGTCCCACGACATGACGGTGTTGTTCTCGAGCGCCCAAGGCATCGTCATGCTCTGCATATCAAAAATCCAAGCGTCCACCGCAATCAGGTACTGCTCCCCGGGCGTCGCGTCAAACGTGCAGGTGACGCTGTTGTCCGAGATGAGGCCGTCGGGGCCAATGGTCGGGAGCAGGAAAACGGAGTCCCCGCCAATGACCGCCTTGGGGTCAAGGTTGCCGGGCGGGTCGCCGTCGTCGTCCTTGTCCCCCCCTCCGCCCCCGCCCAGCCACTCTTCGCCCGGCTCAGAGACGCGGAACATGAAGAACCCCCTCTGGAAAAACTCCAAGTCCTCCATGTAGAGCGGCGGGAGGTCTTCAAACAGGATTTCGATATCCGCATACCCTTGGGAAGGGATGACGGGGATATCCCCCAGATGGCTCCACCCGTACTCCAAAAGAGTGAGGTCCGGCGTGGTCAGGAAATCCAGCGTCCCCAGCGGGAACTCCTGCGTGAGCGGCCACTCGACCTTGAAGAGGAACGAGGTCGTCCCGAGCCGGAACTCCGTGATGCTCAGGCGCTCCACCGGCCCGCCCCCGCGCGGCGGCGGGGGGTTGCCCTGCCCCTGCCCGGACGGCGCGTAGAGGCTCGCGCGGATGTCGCCGGAGGCGTGCCAGAAAAACATGACCGCGAAGTTACGCGCGGCCGAAGGGCTCGCCCCGTAGAGGTCCCCGTAGTAGCTGCCGAACACCGCGTCCGTCTGAACCCCGCTCTGGAAGCCGCGCATCGCGCGGTCCAGCAGCAGGTAGTCCGGCACCTCCGCCGCCGCAGATGCCGCCGCCAGCGCGCACGCCGCGCCGCACACAAAAATAGCTGACTTGTCCATCTTCATAATTTTATCCCTTACCTTTGGTTTGTCGAATTCCCGCCACAAAGGGATCAGTAACACCAGTGTACCACAACCCCTGCGGCACGGGAACTAAAAACACCCGTTTTTTTCTCGCGCAGAGGCGCAGAGGTCTGTAAAGGTACTCCCTTTGCGGCCGTTGTGCCTTTGCATGAGATATTCCCGCCTTTCCTGTCCCAGCCCTGCCGTCCAAGAGGTGTGCCGCCCCGGCAGGGCATAAAAAAGGCGCCTCCGATTACCATGCACCGTACGAGGCACGACCAAGCGCCCAAACCAAAACATAGTGTTTCAGAGGTACGCCGTAAAAAACAAACGTACCCCGTACTACACACTTTGATTTAAACATCTGTGGGCAACTTTAATCCCGCCGCCCGCAGGGTTTGGTCGTTTCCGTACAGCATGTTTTGCACAAGTGTACAAAACATCGTGCGAAGGAAGTGTCAGCCTTCGCGCTGCAAGCTCACGGGACGAACCCGTGACGCGCAACACTGTACCCTCTTCCCGCAGACATTGCAAGGCAGAAATTACGGGAAGCCCTAAATTTCGGGAACGGAAGGCTTACGACTTGTCAAGTCATAAATGCAAGGCGGAAGCCTTGCGTTCCCGGCATGAATGCAAGGCGGAGGCCTTGCGTTCCCGGCATGAATGCAAGGCGGAGGCCTTGCGCTCCCGGCATGAATGCAAGGCGGAGGCCTTGCGCTCCCGGCATGAATGCAAGGCGGAGGCCTTGCGCTCCCGGCATAATGCAAGGCGGAGGCCTTGCGCTCCCGGCATGAATGCAAGGCGGAAGCCTTGCGCTCCCGGCATAAATGCAAGGCGGAAGCCTTGCGCTCCCGGCATAATGCAAGGCGGAGGCCTTGCGCTCTCGGCATCATCACGCGCTCAGCTTTTCCGGCGCGCAACGGTGACTGCCCAGACGGTGCGCGCACCGGCGGATTTCAGGGCGCGGGCGCATTCGTCGAGCGTCGCGCCGGTCGTCATCACGTCGTCCACGAGCAGGACGCACCGCTGGGCGACCCATTCGGGGCGTTTGACCTCGAACGCGCCCGCGATGTTCTCGCGGCGGCGCGCGGCGTTGAGCTTGGTCTGCGTGGCCGTGTCGCGCACACGGACGAGCGATTGCGCGTCGCACCGTCTGTCGATGCGCCGCGCGAGCTCCTCTGCGAGCAGGGCGGACTGGTTGAACGACCGCGACCGACGGCGGAGGCGGTGCAGCGGCACGGGCATCACCACATCAACCGTCGCGACATGGAAATGGGTTCGCGCAGCACCCTCCAGCACGTCGCAGAGGTCGTGGCGCATCCACATGGCGCCTTGATATTTGAAGGCGTGGATCTGCTCGCGCAGGGTGTGGGTGAAGTCGGCTGCGGCGCGCGCACGGTCGAAGCGCGGCCGCTGCGCGAGGCACGCGCCGCACACGAAGCTGTGCGCGACGCCGCCCTCGGTCCGCTGCCCGCAGATGTCGCACCCGCCGTGTTGCGCAAAGAGCTCGATTTTCCGGAAGCAGCTCCAGCACCAGTACCGGCCCTCGCGGTCGGACGGGGCGTTGCATTCGGGGCAGTCTCGCGGGTAGAGCCAGTCAAGCGGTTTGAACCTCGCGCAAAGGCGCAGAGGCGCGGAGATTTTTTGCAGCAGGGTGTTTTTGCTTAACATCAGAGGGGTTGCTCAATGCCCTCGGTATCCGCGCGAGGGGGTTCGACTTGACTGCGCAACACGCCGTCTTTCAGTTGCGTGAGGAGAACCTCTGGGCGTGTGCCGACATCCGTAACCGAGCGCACGAGCCTGCCGTCTTCCGTGCGCGTGAGGCTGTAGCCGCGCTCCAGCACGGTGAGCGGGTTCAGGAGCGCAAGCTGGCGGGCCAGCGCCGCGACGGCGGCACGGCCGCGCTCGAGGCGCGTCGCGCGGGCTTGCGCAAGGCGCTGGCGGGCCAGCTGCAGGCGCGCCTCCACGTTGCGCACGTTGCGCTCGCGCATCACGTCCAGTTTTGCGCGGGCCTGTCCCACGCGCGCGCGGGCATCCTGCGCCTGTTGGCGCGGCGCGTGGCGCAGGCGCAGGTCGAGCGTGTCGAGGCGTTGCGCCAGCTGCTCCGCATGGCGCGTGAGCGCACGCCGCAGCGCCTCGGCGCGGCGGCGGAGCGTCGCCTCAAACTCGGCTTTCGGCGCGATGACGATTTCCGCCGCGGCCGAGGGGGTCGGGGCGCGCACGTCCGCCGCGAAGTCGCACAGCGTGTAGTCCGTCTCATGCCCGACGGCGGACACGACGGGGATTCCGGATGCGGCCACGGCGCGGACGGCGGCTTCCTCGTTGAACGCCCAGAGGTCCTCGATGCTTCCCCCGCCGCGCCCGACGATCAGCACATCCGCGCACCACGCCCCGCCTTTGCCCATGCGGTTGAACAGCCCGATGGCGGCGGCGATTTCGGCGGCCGCCTCCGCGCCCTGCACCTTGACGGGTGCGAGGCGTATGTCCAGGTTCGGGAAGCGGCGGTCCAGGACGGTGAGGATGTCGTGGATGACCGCGCCCGCGCGGGAGGTCACGATGCCGATGCGCTGCGGCAGCATGGGGAGCTGGCGCTTGCGCTCGCCCGCGAACAGCCCCTCCGCTTGCAGGCGGGCCTTCGTCTCCTCGAACAGGCGCATGAGGTCGCCCGCGCCGATGGGCTCGACGGTGCGGACGATGAGCTGATATTGCCCGCGGTCGGGATAGACGGTGACGTTGCCGCGCACGCGAACCTTCTGCCCGTCCTTCAAGGCGAGGGCGGCCGGGAGCCTCGCGTGCGCCCCGGCGAACAGCACGGCGCTGATTTGCGCGCCCGCGTCTTTCAGGCTGAAATAGCGGTGGCCGCTGGGGTAACATTTGAGGTTGGTGATTTCCCCCTCGGCGCAGACCGTGCCGACCTCGTCCTCCAAAAGTGCGCGTATCCGCTGCGTGAGCTCGGAGATGGAATAGACGCGGGTTGTTGCGGGCGGTGGCATGGGAGGGGGGCGTTTACAGTTTTTAGTTTTTAGTTTTTAGTTTATAGAGTCGTTTAACGTGATGTTGCCAGATGGCTGACGGGGTGGTTCCAATGGCGGCCGATGACCATTGGGGCGTACACAATCGGGCTTTTGGGGAATCCCTGCCCGCAGAGGCAAAAAATAAAAAACAACATCATCCTGTCAATCTGCAAAATCCTGTTCATCCTGTCAAAATAGAACGGTCAAATCCGCTGGCAAGGATTCCCCTAAAGGGGCGCATACAGCCCGCGCCGCCTTACGTCGGCATCGGCTCGCGGACGCGGAAGGGGGTGATGGACACGGCCTTGCGCGTGGCGGTGTTCAGGTCGAGGATCGCGCCCTCCAGCACGCACGGCCCGGCGGCGACTTCGAACTTGGCGGGGACGCCCGTCGTGAAACGCTTGGTCACGGGCGCGATCTCGCGGCCGATGACGGAGACGTAGGGACCCGTCATGCCGAGGTCCGAGATGTAGGCCGTGCCCTTCGGGAGGATGGACGCGTCGTTGGTCTGCACGTGCGTGTGCGTGCCGACGACCGCCGCGGCCCGGCCGTCGAGGTAATGCCCCATCGCGATTTTCTCGGACGTGGCCTCCGCGTGGAAATCGACGATGATGGGCGCGTTGGCCGGCAGCTTCTTCAGCTCCGCGTCGATCGCGCGGAACGGGCAGTCCGCCGGGGTCATGAAGACGCGCCCCACGATGTTCGCGACCGACAGCGGGCCGAGCGAGGTCTGTATCGTGACGCTCCCCTGGCCGGGGGCGCAGGCGGAGAAGTTGAGGGGGCGCAGGAGGCGCTTCTCGCCCGCGATGGTGCTCTCCAGCTCGCGCTGCCCCCACGCGTGGTCGCCCAGCGTCAGCACGTCCGCGCCCGCGTTGAACAGGTCATGCGCGAGCGGCACGGTGATGCCGTTCCCGGCCGCCGCGTTCTCCGCGTTGGCGATGACCACCTGCACGGCATTCTCGTCGCGCAGCCTGCGCACCACCTCGCAGAAGACGCGCCGCCCTGGATTCCCCACAATGTCGCCCACTAATAAAATCTTCACCGGTACCCTTTCCGTTTACTTCGCATACTCCACACAGCGCATCTCGCGGATGACGACGACGCGGATCTGCCCCGGGAACTGGAGGTTCGCCGTGATCTGCTGGCCGATGTCGCGCGCCAAAACCATCGCGTCATTGTCCGTCGTCTGCGCCGGGTCAACCAGCACCCGCACCTCGCGCCCGGCCTGCACCGCAAACGTTTTCTTCACGCCGGGGAAATTGTTGGCGATGGCCTCCAGCTTCTCCAGGCGCTGGACGTACAGCGCCATGTTCTCGTTCCGCGCGCCCGGGCGCGAGCTGGAGATCGCATCCGCCGCTGCGCACAGCACGCCGTACACGCCGTCGGACGGAACGTCGCCGTGGTGCGCGGCCACGCCGTTGACCACCACGTCGCTCTCGCCGTGGCGCTTGAGGAATTCCGCGCCGATGGCCGCGTGCGCCCCCTCGATGTCGTGGTCGAGCGCCTTGCCGATGTCGTGGAAGAACCCGACGCGACGCGCCATCACGGGGTCCGCGCCCAGCTCCGCGGCCATCATCCCCATCAGGTGCGCGGTCTCGACGCAATGCCGCAGGACGTTCTGCGAGAAACTCGTGCGGAACTTCAGCCGCCCCATCGTCTGCAACACCGTCGCCGACACGCCCTGCACCTTCGCCGCGTAAGCGGCCACCTCGCCGGCCTCCAGAATCGTCTTCTCCATGTTCTCCGCCACATCCCTGACGACCTCCTCGATGCGCGCCGGATGGATGCGCCCGTCCGCGACGAGCACCTCCAGCGCCTGCCGCGCGACCTCGCGCCGCACGGGGTCGAAGCCCGAGATGACCACCGCCTCGGGCGTGTCGTCCACCAGCATGGTGATGCCCGTGGCCGCCTCCAGCGCGCGGATGTTGCGCCCCTCGCGCCCGATGAGATGCCCCTTGATGTCATCACTCGGCAGCTGGATGGTCGCCGTCACCGTCTCGCTCGCGTGCGCCACGGCATAACGCTGGATCGCCATGGACACAATCCGCGCCGCCTCGCGGTCCGCCGTCTCCTTCGCCTCGTCCAGCAGGCGGCGGATGAGGTTGCCCGCCTCGCTCCTCACCTCCTGCTCCGCACGCTGATAGACCTCCCGCTTCGCGCTCTCGGTGGTCATGCTCGCCAGCTTCTGCAAGCGCGTGTCCGCCTCATGGAGGCGCTTGTCGAGCTCGACCTGCCGCTGGCGCAGCAGCTCCGCCTTGCTCAGCGCGTCCTCCTGCTTCTGCGCGACGGCCTGATCCTTCTTGTCAAGCAAGACGGCCTTCTTGTCCATGTTCTCTTCGCGGACCGTCAGGCGGTCGTCAATGTCCTGCAGCTCCTTGCGGCGGGCCTTCGTGCTTTTCTCGAACTCCTCCCGCGCCTTCACGACCTCCGCGCGCGCCTGGATGTCCGCCTCCTTCAGGCGGCTCTTGATGTCAACATCCATCTCCTCGAGCTTCAGCTGGGCCTTCTTCTCGATCGCGCCCGCCTGCCAGCGGCCGACCAGGCCGCGCAAGGCGTAGCCGCCCAGCACCCCTGCCAAGCCGAACAGGAGCGGGACGATCGCGTCGAACACACTCAACCAATTCATCTCACATATCTCCGTGCGCATCACCGCGCAGTTTAGCGTTTCACATCTGTACCGCTCACGTACAACACGGCACAGGTTTAAATATTAAATAATAGCATTGTTCCGGGCGGAAGTAAAAGGCAAAATTTGACTATCCGCAAGGTGCGCGGGCAATGCCCCTTATGTGGCGTGCGGCGGGTTGCTGCCGCTTCGGGGGCGCATAGAGCCCCCGTGCCACGGAAGCACAAACGACACTACGGCGGCGATTCGTCGTAGCGAAAGCGGTGGCAAGCCACCGCACGCCATATACGCGACAGCATCAATTTAAATGACTTTAGTTGCCCGCGCGGTAAACCTGCAGACGGTTCTGGAGGGGGAGGAGGAGCAGGCCGTCAACCGCTGCGGCCGTGATGGGGGGGCTGGGGAGGCGGGACTGGAAGAGGACTTCCTTCTCGCGCCCGGCCTTGAGGATCCAGAAGTCGCCGCGCTCGGTGCCGAGGTAAACCTTGCCGTCGGCGACCAGCGCGTTGGCGTAGCAGACGGTGGTCTTGGCGTCGTGCGTCCAGAGGGTTTCGCCCGTGGCGAGGTCGAAGGCGTGGAGGGCGTTGGCCTCGTCGGGGAGGTACAGTATGCCGTCGGCGATGGCGACGGTGGCAAGGGAGCGGTTGAGCTTTTCCGAGCGCCACACCACGGCGCCGGTCGCCGCGTCGAAACAGGAGAGGCAGCCGTCGCCGAGGCCGTGCACGGGGCTCTGGCCGATGGCGACATAGACACGCCCTTCGTGGAACACGGGCGTGCCGATGGGTTCGGAGGGACCGAAGGGCTGCTTGTTCGTCCATGTGGTGTAGGGGACGGGCTGACCGTCGCGGACGCGGAAATGCTCGGGGCTGGCGTCGGCGCGCCACGCGCGTTTGAGGGTCTGCACGTTGCCGGGGTCCGGGTTCTCGACGGCGTGGAAGGCGTAGATGAAGCCGTCGCCGCCGCCGAAGAAGATGAGGCGCTTGCCGCCGGCCTCGCCGTAGGAGGGCGATGACCAGTTGCCGTGGAGGAGGTTCGTGCCGATGTCCTCGCGGTCGCGGGCGACGAGGCGGCCGGTCTGCGCATCGAGGACGATGAGCGTGGGCGCGTCGGGGGCGAGGGGTTTCTCGTGGTGGTTGTTCACGCCGTTGGAGGTGCAGACGTAGAGCAGGCCATCGACGTGGAGGATGGTGCTGCCGACGGTGTCGTGGGGGATCACGCCGCACTCTTTCAGCATATCGAAGCGCCAGATGATGTCGCCGTCGGTGGGCAGGAGGGCCGCGCCGTCGGGGAGACCCATGTAGGCGACCTCGTCGGTGAAGGGACCGGTGTTGCCGTTCGCCTGACCGTTGCGGTCGAGGCAGAGGACGTCGCCGCGGTTGCTGACGACGTACACGCGCTCGCCGATGACGACGGGGCCGGAGCAGATGCCGCATTTCCAGTGGTCGAAGTAGTACGGGTGCTGCGTGCCGTTCGCGACGCGGGGGACGGGGAGCTCCCAGAGCGTCTTGCCTGTGGCGAGCTCGACGCACAGCACCGACCCGCCGCCGGTGGGGCGGTAGCCGTCGCGCGTGACGCCGCCGTCGTTCACGCCGAGATAGACGCGGCCGCGGTCGATCGTCGGGATGGAATACTGGTGCGTGCCGAGCTTGATTTCCCACACGAGCGTCGCGTCATCCAACGACGACGGCAAGCCTTTCGCGGAGACCACGCTGTTGGGCGACGTGCCGCCGCCCCAGCGCACCTGCGCATGAAGGAAAAAGGGGAGAACGAGCCCCAGTATGCAAAGCGTTTTCCGCATATCACACTCCCTTGCCTTGCGCGTCCGGCTAGCGCTGGAACGCCTTTGCCTCTTCCCGCAGTTTCGCCAGCACGTCCAGGTCGAAGCGCGCCAACTCGCTCTTCTGCGCCTCGATTTTCTGGATTGTCGCGCGGGCGCGCTCGATGTCGCCCTTCTTCAACTGGATGCGGGCCAGCGTGATGTTCACGCGCGGGTCAACAATCGGCGAGTTGCCGGAATCGAGGAGGCTCAACGCCATTTTCACCGAATCCTCCGCCTCGTCGAGATTGCGGTTCGCCTCCAACAGGACAGAGCCCAGCGTCTCCCACGCGATGTAGAGCTTGGGCGCTTTCGCCACCGCCTCACGCGCGAACTTCTCGGCATCGTCCAGCCGCCGGATGCGGCGCAAGACCTCCGCCAGGTCGTTCAGCGCGGCAGGCGTCCCGCCAGTGTTCACGCTGCGCCGGAGGAAGTCCTCGGCCTCGCCATACGCGCCTTCCTGCAAGCGGAGTGAGCCCATCACATAATTCGCGAGCGCATGGTCGCGGTTCTGGCGCAAGACCTGCCGCGCATGAAGCTGGGCGTTTTTCGTGTCGCTCAACTCGATGTCCAGCTGGAGCACCATGTCCTTCACGCCATGGATATCGGGGCGCAACATCATGGCGCGGGCAAACGCCTCGCGCGCCTGTGTGCGGAGCGCCATGAGCCTCTTGGCGCGCGCCTCCTCCGGGTTGCGCTCGACACGCTCGGACGGGAGCGGTTCACGGGACAGGTCCGCGAGGCGCCGCAGGAGCAGTTGCCCGCGCGTGATGAGGAGGAAATAGTTATCGTCCGTCCCTGCGGCATTCCTCATGCGGTTCAGGAGGATGTCCACCTCGTCGAGCTCGCCTTGCTGGAGTTGCAACAACGCCAGCATCGACAACGCCTGCAGGTTCTTGGGGTTCAGGTCCGTCGCCTCTTGGAGGGTGAGGCGCGCCTGCACCACGTTCGTGTTCATCAGGTGGATGGTCGCCCACTCGACGGCGAGTGCGCCAGACCGGTCCTCCGAGTTCGTGATCTGCTCGAGCAACGTTTTCGCCTTGTCGAATGCGCCTTCCAGCATCGCCAGGCGGGCCTTGCCGCGTATGGCCGTGCGGTCGTTCGGGTCGTCCCTGAGGATGTTGTTGTAGGTCTGCTCCGCCTCCGTCGTGTCGCCAATCGCGATAAGTGTGTTGGCGAAAGCCCTGATGGCTGCCTGGCGTTGCTCTTCGGGGAGCAGTTCAATGGTCATCTTGATGCTTTGCCGCGCCGCGTCCGGGTGCCCGGATGCGGCCCATTGACCGGCCATCTGCACGAAGATTTCCGGCGAGCGGACGTAACCGTAATAGCGGGAGAGCGACCACATGCTGTAGCGTTTCCCCTGAAGCTGCTCGAGGAACTCGCGCAGCTCTTTCTCGATGAGATCCTTCTGGGCTTTCGTCGCACCAGAGTCGCGCCGGACCATCTCGAAGCGGTTGAAGAGCGCGGAGATGTTATCGGCATCGATGCTCTTGCTCACATAATTGTATGCGGCAAGCGCGTCCTTGTCGTTGCCCAGCTCCTCCAGCAAGAAGCCCAGGTTGCTCGCGACAAACCCCATGTGGCGGCGCAGCTCCTTGCGGAGGCGGTTCGCGGCATAGCGCATATCGCTGTTGCGCTTGCCGGAGACGGACAGGTGCGCGTCCATGCCCTGCCAGAACGCCATGTACTCGTTCAAGAGCGGCTTGCCCAGGAAGTCTTTTTTGTCGCGGGTGCCGCAGAACATGAAGAAATCGGGCGCGGGCTCCAGCCCTTTCGAGAACCACAGGTCCGGGAAACCGAAGACGGCGACCTTCGTCTCAACCGCGTCGTCCTGCTCGAACCAGTCATGGATGAACGGCAACATGCCCAGCCCCAACAGCGTGTTCCGCATCGGCTGGGCATCCGCCTCCGAGAAGATCTGCTGTTCCTCCATCCGCTGCCACAGTTTCCGCAGGTAGGGGAGGTTGTTCTCCTTCGGGAGGCACAGCAGGTTCAGCTCAACGCCCTGCTCCTTCGCCATGATCTGCAGGTGCGCGTCCAGCATCCCGTCGGTCACCAGCCACGTCCGCGTGCCCATCCGTTTCAGGATCTCGCTTGCGCAGTGGTCCGCGAACAGGCCGCGCTTGCTGCTGTTCTCGAGCGTGTTCATCAGCGAGATGGCGATGACCAGCACGGCGAACGGGTAGGTGCACAGCACGCCCAGCCATTCGCCCCACTTGCGCACCCTGCGCGACACCTCATACGTGCGGTTGTGCGAACGCACCTTGAGCAGCAGGTACAGGTAGGCGAACACGTAGCCCGCCGTCATCGCCACCATCGCATACTGCCCGACCGGCAGTATCCCCTGCCTGGACTCCAGATGCACATTCCACGGCGAGAGCGGCGTCCCGCTCAGCGCACAGAGCGTCAGCACGCCCAGCGCGAGATGCATGCCGTACTGGCTTATCGAACGCTCGTTGTTCAGCCCGCGGAACGCGATCCCCAGCGCTGTCAGCCACGGTGCTGCGCCCGAAAGCAGCAGCAACAGGATCATGCCTTTTGGCTTGCAGCTCGCCGAGACCTGCTGCACGGCAATCTTGAGCATCTGCAGCATCACTTGCCCAACGGTCTCCATGCCCAGCGAAGCGCACACCTCCGTGCGGAAAAAGCCCCGCGCCGTCAGGTAAAACGTGAGGCCGAACACCAACGCGATCAGCCCGAAGAGCCACGCCAAGAGCTGATACGACATCGCCTTCGTCCGCCACAACACAAACATGGCGAAGAGAAACAGCACGCCCATTCCGGGGATGAACGCCGGGGCCTCCACGACGCCCACGCCGAAAATCACCGCGAACAGCACGAGGAACACGCGCCAGCGGTACAGCGAGAAATACACCAGCATCTGCGCCGCCAGCAGCGGGAACAGCACGTCGAAGCTCTGGTACTGGAAGCGCGTCCCCGCGGCCCAGAGCGGCATCGAGAACAGGAACGCCAGCCCCGCGAGCCCGCCCGCCATCGCCGAGACGCGCGGCGCGCGCTCATACGCCTCCTCCTCCGTGGTCATGTCCCGGATGAAGAACGCCGTCACGCGGTACAGCAGCACCACCGCCAGCACCGCGCACAACATGCTGAACGTGTTCAGCCGCACCGGCAGCGTGGAAAACGGCAGCCCGCTCAGCCACGTGCTGATTGCGGTGAACAGCGGATGGACCGGCCCTGCCAGGCTGTCGAAGCCGCTGACGACCGCCATCCAGCTGGCCGACTCCCCCGGGAACACGCCCTTCGTCAACGTTGAGCCATAGACTATGACCGCCACCACCGCAAGCAACGCGGACATCAGCATGTCCGTCTTCACGTTCCGCCTGTCAGGTTCACTCGTATTGAAATCCATACCTCACTCCTTTGTCCTTAAGCCCGAGCAATCATGCGCTTCGCCGCCTATAGATTTCAGATAATATAGCATATCCGCTGTTTTCCTGCAAGTGCCTTGTGCAGGGGGAATTTCTTGTCAAACACAGGCGCATGAATGCGGGTGATCGAAGCCTGTGTTTTACGGAATACTCGTGTCCTGTAAAACACAGATTTCACGATGGAGGGCGAGCCGTCAGACGCATGGAGGGCGAGCGTCCCCGCGAGCCGTCAGGCACGATGGAGGGCGAGCGTCCTCGCGAGCCGTCAGGCACGATGGAGGGCGAGCGTCCTCGCGAGCCGTTAGGCACGATGGAGGGCGAGCGTCCCCGCGAGCCGTTAGACGCGATGGAGGGCGAGCGTCCCCGCGAGCCGAAGATGGAGGGCGCCGGGAGCGCAAGGCTTCCGCCTTGCCAGTCAGAATAAATGCAGGGCATTGCCTTGCGCCCCGTTGATTTCCCCCGCCGCCCCGCATTTCGAGCTTGCGCGGGGCGGGGGTTTGGTGTATCCTGTTGCGCGTCCCTAGAGATAGGGGCAGGTGGACATGGTTAGAGAGTAGGGTGTCACAGCCCGCAACGATTGGCTAGCAAAG
>WRJS01000103.1 GCA_009778475.1 Kiritimatiellota bacterium
CCCAGGATGCGATGAGCCGACATCGAGGTGCCAAACCGCCGCGTCGATGTGAACTCTCGGCGGCGATCAGCCTGTTATCCCCGGAGTACCTTTTATCCGTTGAGCGGCGCCGCTGCCACGAGCCAGCGCCGGATCACTAGGTCCGACTTTCGTCCCTGCTCGGCCTGTCGGCCTCGCAGTCAGGCGGGCTTCTGCCCTTGCGCTCCGCGCGCGGTTGCCGTCCGCGCTGAGCCCACCGTCGAACTCCTCCGTTACGTTTTGGGAGGAAACCGCCCCAGTCAAACTGACCCCCTGGCATTGTCCCCCGGCCGGCTCCACGGCGCGGGGTTAGGGCCCCGGCCGCCCGAGGCCGGTATTTCACTGACGCCTCCGCGCCCCCCGAGGGGGGCGCCTCCAAGGCTCCCGGCTATGCTACGCGCGGGCGACCAGGACGCAGTGCCAGGATACAGTAAAGGTTCACAGGGTCTTTCCGTCCTTCCGCGGGAATCCGGCATTTTCACCGGCGTTACAACTTCACCGAGATCCTCGTTGAGACAGCGCCCACAGCGTTACACGATTCGTGCAGGTCGGAACTTACCCGACAAGGAATTTCGCTACCTTAGGACCGTTATAGTTACGGCCGACATTCACGGGGGCTTCGGTCCGGAGCCTCGCCTCGCGGCTAACCCCTCGCCTTGACCTTTCCGCATTGGTCACGTGTCACACTCCATACGTCCGCTCGCGCGTTTGCGGAGTGCTGTGTTTTTGTTAAACAGTCGCATGGGCCCTTTCACTGCGCCCCCTCTCGGGGGACCCCTTCTCCCGAAGTTACGGGGCTATTTTGCCGAGTTCCTTAACGAGGTTTCTCTCGCGCGCCTTGGTATACTTGTACCCTCCCACCTGTGTCGGTTTGCGGTACGGGCCCCCGGCGGGTCCCTAGGGGCTTTTCTCGTCGGCATGGGGTGGGGCGCTCGGGCGCCCGAAGGCGCCCTCGCCGCGCGGCAAGGGCCGTGTGCGCGCGGTTTTGCCTGCGCGCGGCCCCCTCCGTGCGGAAGCGGCTTTTCCGTCAGCCCTCCGCCTTGCCCTTCCGCTGACCCCGTCGGTCAAGCCCCGCCGGGGGGCTCGGGAGTGTTCACCCGATGCCCAATCGCCTACGCCCTTCGGCCTCGGCTTAGGTCCCGGCTGACCCCGGGCGGACGAACCTGCCCCGGGAAACCTCGGGATTCCGGCGGGCGGGATTCTCACCCGCCTTTTCGTTACTCATGCCCGCATAATCGCTGGGCGGCGGTCCACCGCGGCTCCCGCCGCGGCTTCGCCCCTGCCGCCCACGCTCCCCTACCGGCCCAGATATGATCTGTCCCCGCGTCTTCGGCGCGCCGCTTGACTCCCGATCATTTTCGGCGCGGGACCTCTCGGCCAGTCAGCTGTTACGCACTGTTCAAATGGTGGCTGCCTCTAAGCCAACATCCTGGCTGTCCACGAGGCCCCACATCCTTAGCGACTTAGCGGCGGCTTGGGGGCCTTAGACGGCGGTCTGGGCTGTTCCCCTCTCGGCCGCGGAGCTTAGCCCCCGCGGCCTCACTCCCCGCCCGTCGGGCGCGGTATTCGGAGTTTGACAGGATTCGGCACCCCTGTGGGGGCCCTAGGCCAGTCAGTGCTCTACCCCCGCGCCCTGCGTTGGCGGAGGCTGCCCCTAAAGGCATTTCGGGGAGAACCAGCTATCACCCGGCTTGATAAGTCTTTCGCTCCAACCCCGGGCTCATCGAAAACCTTTTCAACGGTTACTCGTTCGGCCCTCCACCCCCCGTTACGGGGGCTTCGGCCTGGCCCGGGGTAGCTCGCACGGGCTTCGGGTCCGCCCCGCGCGACTGCGGCGCCCTGTTAGGACTCGCTTTCGCTCCGGCTCCCCTTCCGGTTAGCCTCGCCGCGCGGGGTGACTCGCGGGCTCATTATGCAAAAGGCAAACGGTCACCCGCCGAAGCGGGCTCCCATAGCTTTGTGGGCGCACGATTTCAGGTCTGTTTCACTCCCCTCCCGGGGTTCTTTTCGCCTTTCCCTCGCGGTACTTGTCCACTATCGGTCGTCACGGAGTATTTAGCCTTGTGGGGTGGGCCCCACGGATTCGGGCTGGGTTCCACGTGCCCCGCCCTACTTGGGATCCCGCCTGGTCCGCGCGCGGCCTCCGGCTACGGGGCTCTCACCCTGTGCCGCCGGCCTTTCCAGGCCGTTCGCCTGGCCGCGCGCGGTCCCGCGTGGCGGTCCCGCAACCCCGGGGGACGTGTCCCCCGGTTTGGGCTGGCCCGCTTTCGCTCGCCGCTACTCACGGGATCTCTGTTTTGATTTCCTCTCCTCGGGGTACTGAGATGTTTCACTTCCCCCGGTCTCGCCCCGCCGGCCTATTTCATTCGGCCGGCGGTCCCGCCCCTGACGGGCGGGGGGTTGCCCCATTCGGACACCCCCGGATCAATGCGTGTTTGCCGCTCCCCGGGGATTATCGCAGCTTGCCGCGTCCTTCGTCGCCTCGTGACGCCAAGGCATCCGTCGTGCGCCCGTATGCGCTTGGCCGGCGGCCGCCCCTGCGGGCGCCGCCGCGCCTGTCTCGCGCTACGTTGCTTCCCTTCTCTCTTCCCAGACATGCTGTTGTCAAAGATCAAACTGAAAATGCTCTCTGCGGGGGGGGCCTAGGCGTCTTCGCGGGGTGGTGGGCGTGCCTGGAATCGAACCGGGGACCTCGTCCTTATCAGGGACGCGCTCTAACCGACTGAGCTACACGCCCCGCGCTGGTGGAGGCGGCCGGGTTCGAACCGGCGACGTCCGGCTTGCAAAGCCGGCGCTCTACCGACTGAGCCACGCCCCCTTCGGGGCCGCGCCCGCGGGCGCGGCGGCCCGGGGGGGGGGCGGGGGGGGGCGGGGGGGGCACCATGCCGCGCGCGGGGCGCCGGCCTTCACCTCGGCGCGGCGTCGCCGCCGCGCCTGTCTCCTCAGAAAGGAGGTGATCCAACCGCTGGTTCCCCAACGGTTACCTTGTTACGACTTCATCCCAGTCACCGCCCACACCTTAGGCGGGCGCCCCCCTCGCGGGTTGGCAGGCCGCCTTCGGGTGCAGAAGGCTCCCATGATGTGACGGGCGGTGTGTACAAGGCCCGGGAACGTATTCACGGCGCCGTGGCTGATGCGCCGTTACTAGCAAATCCGGCTTCACGGGGCCGGGTTGCAGGCCCCGATCCGAACTGGGGCGGGTTTTGGGGGTTGGCTCCGCCTCGCGGCCTCGCTTCCCTCTGTGCCCGCCATTGTAGCACGTGTGCGGCCCCGGGCGTAAGGGCCATACTGACTTGACGTCGTCCCCACCTTCCTCCCGTGTGAACGGGCAGTCCGCCGCGAGTCCCCGCCATTACGCGATGGCAACACGGCGCAGGGGTTGCGTTCGTTGCTGGACTTAACCAAACACCTCACGGCACGAACTGACGACAGCCATGCAGCACCTGTGGGGCACCCTCGAAGGAGGCCTGCTTTCGCAAGCCGTGCAGCCCCATGTCAAGCCCGGGTAAGGTTCTTCGCGTTGCATCGAATTAAGCCACATGCTCCTCTGCTTGTGCGGGCCCCCGTCAATTTCTTTGAGTTTTAACCTTGCGGCCGTACTCCCCAGGCGGCGCACTTAACGCGTTAGCTCCGGCACGGGGGGGGTGAAAGCCCCCCGCGCCAAGTGCGCACCGTTTAGGGCGTGGACTACCAGGGTATCTAATCCTGTTTGCTCCCCACGCTTTCGCGCCTCAGCGTCAGTTCCGTCCCAGTGGCCCGCCTTCGCCTCCGGTGTTCTGCAGGATATCAACGCATTTCACCGCTACACCCTGCGTTCCGGCCACCCCTCCCGGACTCGAGCCGCGCGGTTTCGGGCGCACTTCCCGGGTTGGGCCCGGGGCTTTCACACCCGACACACGCGGCCGCCTACGCGCCCTTTACGCCCAGTAAATCCGAACAACGCTCGCCACCTCTGTATTACCGCGGCTGCTGGCACAGAGTTAGCCGTGGCTTCCTCTTGGGGTACCGTCAGCGCCGGGCGCATTGTCCGCGCCGGCGTCTCGCCCCCCACGACAGGAGTTTACGACCCGAGGGCCTCCATCCTCCACGCAGCGTCGCATCGTCAGGGTTCCCCCCATTGCGAATGATCCTCGACTGCAGCCTCCCGTAGGAGTCTGGGCAGTGTCTCAGTCCCAGTGCGGCCGGTCGTCCTCTCAGACCGGCTAACCGTAAGCCACGGTGGGCCGTCACCCCGCCGTCTAGCTGATGGTGCGCGGGCCCCTCCGCGGGGGGGGGGCCTCGCGGTCCCCCCCTTTGGCGGCGGCGCCATGCGGCGCCGCGCCTCATCCGGTATTAGCGCCGGTTTCCCGGCGTTATCCCCGCCCCGCGGGCAGGTTGCCCACGCGCTCCTCGCCCTTCCGCCGCTGGCGGCCTTGATTGCTCTCGGCCGCCCGCTCGACTTGCATGCCTAATCCACGCTGCCAGCGTTCGTTCTGAGCCAGAATCAAACTCTCAGAGAAAATTCCGTCCGCGGCCGGGCGTGCCCGGCCGCGCATTGTTGATCTTTGATCGTCCGGACCCCGCTCACAAGCATAATGTCCTCTCTCGTCTCCCCGCACCCCCTCCGGGCCGGCCGTCCGGCCTGCGCCCCGGGGTGCGCCTAGGCTTCCCTTCTCACAGATCCATCCCCCGCGCCCGCCGTGCCGCGTGGCCCTGGTCGGCGCAAGAGGGTGCATACAATACCACAGCCGCACCCCGGATGTCAATAGCCAATTTCATTTTTTTTCACTTTTTTTTCCGGGGGGGGGGGCGCGGGCGGCGCGGCGCGCCCCGCGCCGCGCGTTACGCCGCACGCAGTGGGCGTTCCGCGTCACCCGTTGGGCGTTGAACATTGAGCGGCGCGGATCACCTCGCCCATGTCATAGACGCCGGTGACCGTCTCTCCGGGGCGCACGATGAGGAATTCGCGCGGGTGCCACTCGCCGTCAATCATGCGCCGTATCATCCCGATGTCGCCCTGCGCGATCTCGAACGCGCGACCGTCCGCCGTGAGGCGGGCTTGCGCACGCGCCAGCGCGTCTTCGCGCGAAGTCTCGGGGATGTCGATGAAGAGCGCGGGCTCACCCTCGCGCACGGGGTGGAGGGTCTGCCACAGGTACTTCGCGTTGTCCTCGCCATACTTCTCGACGAAGTCCTCGTAGGTGCCGCCCAGGTCGCCGGCGCCGCCCTCCGTCCTGTACGCCTCCGCGCATCGCTCCAGATAACCGACGGAGGAGAACGGTCGGCTCGGGTTGCCGCCGAACACCTCGTGGTAACGCGCCGCGCCGCCGAGCAGCACGGTCGCGCAGTCGTGGGCGCGCGGGATGACGAGCGGCGTGCGGCGCGCGGCCAGCCCCACGCACGCGTTGCCGCACACGCCGTAGAGCAGCAGGAGCGCGTCGTGGCGGATGTCCCCCGCGTCCTCCGCGTCAATGCGCGCCTGCAAGCGTTCGCGCAGACGCGAGGGGTTCACGTGCAAGCCCAGCTCCAGAAAATCGGGGTCCGCCAGATGCCGCGTGCGCGCCAGGCACCAGCAGGCCTCGCGCTGGAACACATTGCATGAAATCAGCTTCAGGTGTAACAACGGCGTGCGCGCTTCGTTCGGCATAGGACGTTCCAGACTTGGTGGGCGGTGAGGGACTCGAACCCCCGACATCCTGGGTGTAAACCAGGCTCTCTAACCAACTGAGATAACCGCCCGTTTGTTAAAGCGATTTAATATGCCATTTCAGGCGCGGTTTTTCAAGTTGAAAATTGAATGAGGCATGTTGAAAATTGGGAGCGCGGAGCTATCGTGTTTAGAAACAACATTGCCCCCACGGGGAACTGTCGAGTTGCTGAACTTTACGCTTGCTTTCCCGCCCGATTTTCGCCATACTTTTGCGCTCTTTTACGTGAAAGGAATTACCATGAGCAAGCAAGTGAAGAAAGTCGGCATCCTTACGGCGGGGGGTCTTGCGCCGTGCCTGAGCTCGGCGGTCGGGTATCTCATCGCGGAATATTCGCGCGTCGCGCCGGAGGTCGAGATCATCGGTTACGTCAACGGGTACATGGGGCTGCTGAAGGGCAACAGCATCAGGGTCACGCCCGAGGTGCGCGCGAACGCGCTGTTCCTGACGCAGCACGGCGGCAGCCCCATCGGCAACAGCCGCGTGAAGCTGACGAACGTGAAGGACTGCGTGAAGCGCGGGCTGGTCAAGGAGGGCGAGGACCCGCAGAAGGTCGCGGCCGACCAGCTCGTGAGGGACGGCGTGGACGTGCTGCACACCATCGGCGGCGACGACACGAACACGGCGGCCGCCGACCTCGCGGCGTACCTCGCGGCGAACGGTTACGGCCTCACCGTCGTGGGGCTGCCCAAGACCATCGACAACGATGTCTATCCCATCCGCCAGAGCCTCGGCGCGTGGACGGCGGCCGACGAGGGCGCGCGGTTCTTCGCGAACGTCGTGAAGGAGAACACCGCGAACCCGCGCATGCTCATCATCCATGAGGTGATGGGGCGCAACTGCGGGTGGCTCACCGCCGCGACGGCCGTGGCGTACCGCAGGCTGCTGGACACGTTCGATTATCTTCCGGCGTTCGGCCTGACGCGCGGGCGCGAGGAGGTTCACGCGGTGTACGTGCCGGAGATGGCGTTCGACCCGCAGGCCGAGGCGGCGCGTCTGCGCGGCGTGATGGACGCGCACGACTGCGTGAACATTTTCGTGTCCGAGGGCGCGTGTGTCGATGCGATCATCCGTGAGCTCGAGGCGAAGGGCGAGGAGGTCCCGCGCGACGCGTTCGGGCACCCGCGCCTCGACAAGGTGAACGTGGGCGGCTGGTTCGCCAAGCAGTTCGGCGAGATGCTCGGCGCGGAGAAGACCATGGTGCAGAAGAGCGGCTACTACAGCCGCGCCGCCGCGCCGAACGCGCAGGACAAGGAGCTGATTTGCGCGTGTGCGGAGAAGGCGGTCGCGTGCGCGCTGGCGGGCGTCGGCGGCGTGGTCGGGCAGGACGAGGACGCGGGCGGCGAGCTGCGCGCGTGCGAGTTCCCGCGCATCAAGGGCGGCAAGCCGTTCGACATCGACGCGCCGTGGTTTGACGCGCTGCTCGCGGACATCGGTCAGGTCAAGGGGGCGAAGGTTGCGGTCGCGCACTAGGGAAGCTGTAACCGCACGGGACACCGGGGGGCGCGACGAGATCGCGGTCTGCGATGTCCCGCGCGTCAATCGGGAACGCCCAGCAGTTCGGCGTGCAGCGCAGCCCGTACACGCGGCACGACGAGGTCGCGTCCGCGTGCAGCCTGAGCCACCCGCACTTGTTCGCCACGAGATGGCAGCAGACCCCGCAGCGCTTGCACTCTCCCGTGCGCGATGCGGCGCTACGCTTCACATAACGACGGTTGAACGCGTACAGGAAGAAACGCCGCAACACGCCACGCCACAAAATGACCCGCACGCGGAGCGTCCGGGGTGCACAGCAAACCGATGGATTGTCGCAACTCATTTACAAGCCTGACCCTTTTAAAAGAGATTATGATAAACGCAGGGCCGTTCCCGGTGCAAGTAAAATGACGACGACACCGATGGATATTTTTGACGACGAGATGTTCTCCGAGGAAGAGACCGGGGAGCGTTTCCTGAACATCATGGTCCCGGCGGACATCGCCGGGCGCACCGATGTCTGGCTCGCGCAACAGTTCCCCGAGTTCTCGCGCTCGCGCATCCAGTCGCTCATCTGGCAGAAACGCATCACCTGCGAGGGCGCCCCCGTCAAGGCCAGCGCGACGCCCAGAGTCGGACAGATCATCGAGATTTCCGTGCCGCCCCCTGTGCCGGCCGACCCCGAGCCAGAGGACATCCCCCTCAGCATCGTTCACGAGGACGCGCACTGCCTCGTGCTGAACAAACCCGCCGGGCTGGTCGTGCACCCCTCCTGCGGCCACCCCACCGGCACGCTCGTCAACGCCCTGCTCCACTACTGCCGCGACCTGAAAGGCATCGGCGGCGTCGAGCGCCCCGGCATCGTCCACCGCCTCGATAAAGACACGTCCGGCCTCATCATCATCGCCAAGAACGAGACCGCCATGACCGCCTTCGTGGATCTCTTCCATGACAAGACCATCACGAAGGTCTATCTCGCCCTTGTGCACGGCTGCCCCAAGGCGCTCGACGGCCGCGTCGAAAACCTCATGGCCCGCAAGCCCTACAACCGGCGCAAGATGGCCATCGTCCCCAGCAACGGCAAGGTCGCCATCACCAACTACCGCGTCGAAAAGCGCTACCCCCTCGCCACCCTCATCAAGTGCCAGATCGAGACCGGCCGCACGCACCAGATACGCGTCCACATGCGTTCCCTCGGCTGCCCCATCCTGGGCGACCTCGCCTACGGCCGCCCCGCCGCCGACGCCGCCCTGCCCATCCCGCCACCGCGCCAGATGCTCCACGCCACGCAGATCAGCTTCATCCACCCCATCACCGGCGAGCCCCTCAGCTTCCACGCCCCCCTCCCCGACGACTTCACGGCCATCCTCAACTCGATTAAGTCCAGACCGAAGAAGAAGCCGTGATTTGAAATTCCCCCTTTGGGGCGCATACAGAAGATGTGGAATTTACAATCCTGCTATTTACTACTTATCTCAATCATTCGCTCATCCTCCGCATCGGTGAGCGTGAAGCTGATGTGGATGGCATCTTGCGGGATGAGGGCGGCCGCGCGTTCGGGCCATTCGACGGCGACGACCGCGCCGGACTCGATATGCTCCGCGAATCCGATCGCCAGCAGGTCGTCGGGACCGCTTAGGCGGTACAGGTCCATGTGAACGAGCTTGAAGCGCGGCGTCGGGTATTCGACGGACAGCGTGAACGTCGGGCTGGTGACGGGGCGGCGGATGCCGAGCGCAATCCCCAGCCCTTGCATGAACGTCGTCTTGCCTGCGCCGAGGTCGCCCGTCAGCGCGATCACGCGCCCCGGCGTCAGTACAGGCGCGAGTTGCGCGGCCACCGCCCATGTCTCCTCGACCGAGCGCACGGTGTAGGTCGCGTTCATCGCGTGATGCTCCTGATGATGGGGATGATTTCATCCGCATAGAGATCCATGTACGTCTCGCCGTAGGCGGAGGCATGCGGCATACGCACCAGTCCCGGCAGGTCTGCCGACAGCGGCGAGCGGCGCGTCAGCGGCTCCTGCGCGAACACGTCCAGGCACGCCCCACGGATGGTGCGCGACGCGAGCGCGTCAGCCAGTGCCGCCTCATCGATGCAGTTGCCGCGCCCCACGTTATAGACCACCGCATGGCGCGGCAGACGCGCCAGCTGCCGTGCGCCGATGAGCCCGTCCGTCGTCGCGTCCGACGGCAACACCAGAATCAGGTGATCCGCCGACGGCAGCACGTTGCCCAGCAACGTCGCGGACATCACGCAGTCGCCCGGCCCGAACCACTCGGGGCGCACGGGCGGCGGCGTGCGGCGCAGAGCCGTCACGCGCACGCCCAGCGCGACGAGCGTCTTGGAGATCCACTGCCCGAGATTCCCGAACCCCACGACCACCGCATGGGAGCCGCGCAACGCCCGCACCTCTCCCGTCTCGCACAGCGCGGCGGACGGCCACAGGTCGCCCGCCATCTGCTCCTTGTAGGCGCGGAGGATACCTCGGTTGAACGCCAGCATCAGCCCCGCGACCGTCTCCGCCATCAGCCGGCCGTGGAACGTCCCGTAATGGATATAGACCTCCGGCGGCGGCTCCAGCGGCACAGGGTTCAGCACGTCGCGACCAGCGGCAGGGCAGAGGATGTAGCGCAGCTTCGGCGCATCCGCGAACCACTCCGGGCGGAACGTGTTCGTCAGCGCAACCGTCGCCCTCGGCAATGTTTTCCGAAACGCCCCCAGCGAGCGGCACCACACGAACGCCACCGCAGGAAACATCTCCCGCAGCCGCCGCACCTGCCGCTCCTTCACGCAAAAGGAAAGCACTGCCTGTTCAAGAAAAATCGCGATGGTCATGGCCGGGTTCACTTTTTCAAATTCTCTCCTTGCCGATTCAACCGTAAAATAGCTAAAGGAGTGATGTCGTTATCATAATGTCAATGATGCAGATGGAAGGGTTCATTCGTAAACATGCTCACTTGACGTTGGTTAGGCAGGAACAGCATATAATCCTCATTATTGGTTTTTTATTCTAAAAGGGACGCAAGTATACTGCTTGCGAATGCTGAAAAAATGATTGGAAACTCCTTCAAGATTTTCACTAGTCTTACTCTTGCTAGGCGAAAATTGCATATAATATTCATCTTCGTCAATTTTTGTAAAGGTCACATAGTGATTGCCATATCTGTCCAAATCTTCTAGCTTGACCAGCTCGCCTGATTGCAATCCTAGCCTACGTCGAAAATATTTTCCCAGTTCACTCTTATTGTTAAATGATTCAATGGCGTACCCATCTTTGCCCACCTTTTTCTTCGGCGGTGTCATCACGCCAATGAAAGGGAATCCATCATCTGTCAAAGCAGAAAAGGGAACACCTGCAGGTGGAAAAAAATCACTCTTCGCAATTGCCGTCGGCAATGGAATATATGATTGATTAGGGTCTTGCCCTGTACGCTGTCCCCAGTTCAATCCTTCAGCAATATGTATTTCACTAACCATTATGCGACCCCCATTTTCTGCCTATGTTTTTCAAGAAATACTTAGTTAGGGTTAAACCTTTTCGGAAGAGTCATTTGCGTTCCTTTTGAGTTTCTAGCAAAAACCGAGTGTAATCTTTTAGTGCAGATGAGTAAAACCTGTGTTCCCAGTAACTTGGCTTTGAAACATTAGCGAAAATTCCTTTTTTGCCTAACGCTTGTTGCTCGCAGACATATGTATAAAGTGCTTTGCTTGTTTCAATATCATCAATCGAAAAGACATCTGTGACTGAAGAATATTTTTGGGATTTCTCTCTCAAAATGTCGCCGAGGTAATCAAGTGCGCGAATATATGAACCCGCCTTGTTGCTCCCATCAACGTTTCGATTAAGTACGTTTGCCACATATTGGTTACGCAGTAGATTCATAGTGTTTCAATCCTCGAATTAGCAAAGACAGCACCAAGCCCAATGCCTCCAGCGCCACAAAACAACTCCGCTAATTTGATTTTTTCCATAATTCTCTCTTTGCAATTAAGATTTAGTATATCCGTTTTATGTGCCGCAAAGCCACAAAAAAAGACAAGGAATCGCAAAAATCTTATTTCTGTTTTTTATGCCGCATAATGAAAGGTGTCATATCTGTTCCCATCATGCGTGTCCCTCGCTTTCAACTCCACCTTTATCAGAAAATGATTATATTACCATGCACGCCCCCTACCGACAAGCAAAAGGGATGAACCTGGCGCAAAAAACAATTCGAGAATAGGCTTGCCATTCGCCGCCGCCATCCTGTAACCTGATGCGTATGAACACCGCATTTGATAGTCTGCCGCTCGCGATCGGCAACACCCCGCTGGTCAGGCTCAACCGCGTGACGGATGGCGCCAAGGCCGTGGTTTACGCCAAGCTGGAGGCGCGCAACCCGACCTACTCCGTCAAGGACCGCATCGCCGTGGCCATGATCCGCGACGCGGAGGAGCGCGACCTGCTGAAGTCCGGCGGCGCGATCGTCGAGCCCACGAGCGGCAACACCGGCATCGGCCTTGCCGCCGTGGCCGCCGCGCGCGGCTACCGCCTCACCCTGACCATGCCCGAGACCATGAGCGTCGAACGCCGCCGCGTGCTGGCCGCGTTCGGCGCGGAGCTCGTGCTCACGCCGGGCGCGGACGGCATGAGCGGCGCGATCGCCAAGGCACGGGAGATCGCCGCGGCCGACCCTGCCCGCACGTTCATGCCCCAGCAGTTCGAGAACCCCGCCAACCCCGCGGCCCACGAGCAGACCACCGGGCCCGAAATCTGGGCCGCGACGGGCGGCGCGGTGGACGCACTGGTCGCGGGTGTCGGGACCGGCGGCACGATCTCCGGCACGGGGCGATTCCTCAAATCGCGGAACGCCGCCATCCGCGTCATCGCGGTCGAGCCGGCCGAAAGCCCGGTCATCACCCAGACGCGCAACGGAGCCCCTCTCACCCCCGGCCCGCACGCGATCCAAGGCATCGGCGCGGGCTTCATCCCCAAGACGCTCGACATGGCCGCCCTCGACGACGTGCGGACCGTGGCCAGCGCGGAAGCCCTCGACTTCGCCCGCCGCCTGACCCGTGAGGAGGGCCTGCTCGTAGGCATCTCCTCCGGCGCGGCCGCGCTCGCGGCCGTGAGGCTCGCGCACGAGGAGACGTTCGCTGGCAAGACGATTGTCGTCATCCTCCCTGATGCCGGTGAGCGTTACCTCTCCACCGCGCTCTTCGACGGCCTCCCCGCCTAATTCCTAATTGCAAGGCGGAAGCCTTGCGCTCCCGGCGATTCCTAATTCCTCGTTTTAACAACACTCACCCGTTCTGGCAGAAGGGCGAGAGGGCGCGGAGCTTGGCGATGATTTTCGGAAGCTCCGCCAAGACGGTATCGACCTCCGCCTCGGTGTTGTAGCGGCTGAGGGAGAAGCGCACGGAACCGTGCACCGCCGTGAACGGAACGCCCATCGCGCGGATGACGTGCGAGGGTTCGAGCGAACCGGCCGCGCACGCCGAACCCGTCGAGGCGCAGATGCCGCGGTCGCTCAGGTGCATCAGGATGGACTCGCCCTCGATGTACTCGAAGCTCATGTTGCTGGTGTTCGGGAGGCGGTTGCGCACGTCGCCGTTCACCCGCGCGTCGGGGCAGGTCGCGAGCAGGCCGCGCTCCAGCTTGTCGCGCAGGCGGGCGATCTGGCGGTTCTCCTCCTCCATGCCCGCCGCCGCGAGCTCGACCGCCCTCCCGAGCCCGATGATGTACGGCACGTTCTCCGTGCCGCCGCGCCGCCCGTGCTCCTGATGCCCGCCGAGCATGAACGTCTTGACGCGCGTGCCGCGCCGGATGTAGCACACGCCGATGCCCTTGGGCGCATGGAGCTTGTGCCCCGAGAGCGAGAGCATATCCACGGGGGCGCTGCGCACGTCGATCGGGAGCTTGCCCGCGACCTGCACCGCGTCCGTGTGCAGCACCGCCCCGGCGGCCTTGACGATTTGCGCGATCTCCGCCATCGGGAACACGACCCCCGTCTCGTTGTTCGCCCACATGATGCTGACGATCGACGGCGCGCCGTCCTTGAGGGCCTCGCGCAACGCATCAAGGTCAAGCTGACCCGCGCTGTCCACGGGGACCTCGGTCTCGCTGAAACCCATGTCGCGGAGGCGGCGGCAAGGCCCCAGCACGGCCGGGTGCTCGACGCGCGAGGCGACGACCCGCGCCTGCGGCCCCAACACCTCCGCCGCGCCGTGGATGGCCATGTTGTCGCTCTCCGTGCCGCAGCTGGTGAACACGATTTCCGACGGGTCCGCGCCGATGAACGCCGCGACGCGCTCACGCGCCGCCTGAATGTCCTTCGCGACCCGCCCGCCGAACGCGTGCATACTGGACGCGTTGCCGTACCGCTCGCCCAGGAACGGCAGCATCGCCTCCAGCACCTCCGGCGCGACGCGCGTCGTCGCGTTATTGTCGAAATAAATGGTCTTCATGGTTTCCCCGAAAAAGAAATCATAGCACAATCGCGTTGCGGATTCCAAGCGGAAGCGATGAAAGATTGCAGATAAGATTCTTGCGGCAGAAACGTCGGCAGGGGTGGCTTTGATTACAGTGTGTGAAACGCGGGTGTGCAATGTGGGTAAAAAAAGATTGAAATTGACCTGTCCAAAACCGTACACTGGTTGCGCTTTTTTAATCAGAAAGGTTACGGTATGGCTGGCAAGAAAACGAAGGTGGTTGACCCGCGCCCAAGCTGGGACGTGTACTTCATGGAAATCGCGCGGGTGACGGCGACGCGCGCGAACTGTAGCCGCCGCAAGGTGGCGGCGGTGGTGGTGTTCGCGAACCAGATTATCGCCACGGGTTACAATGGCACGCCGCGCGGGGTGAGGAACTGCTTCGAGGGCGGTTGCGCGCGCTGCGCAGGGACGGCCCCGTCCGGCGCGAGCCTCGACGAGTGCATCTGTGTCCACGCGGAGCAGAACGCCATCTGCCAGGCGGCCTGCCACGGCACGCGACTGGCGGGGGCGACGATTTATGTGACCATCAGCCCGTGCCTGACCTGCGCTAAGCTCATCATCAATGCCGGGATCCGAGAGGTTGTCTATGGCGGCGACTACGCATTCACCGCTCAGACCGAGGCCCTCCTCAAAGAGGCCGGGGTCAAATGCCGCCGCTTTGCCAACTGAAATGCATAATCCGGTTTAACGTCACAACCAGAAGTGAACCGCGAAAGACACGAAAGACGCGAAAATGGATGAACTTTTTTACCACACCGGAGGGTGATTTTTTGCGTATTTCGCGCGGTTTGCGGTTTTAGAGCAGGTCTAATGATTTCCCCAATGCACAATAATAATGTCCATTGCGGTATTGCAAGGCAGAAGCCTTGCGCTCCTGGCTTAAATTACTATGCCACGCCGTCATTGCGAGGGTCACGCAATGACCCGAAGCAACCCAGTGGCGTGCCATTACCCTGTCTGAGTTGCCATATATGGAGTGCGGTGGCAAGCCACGGCACTCCATATATGCCGGTCTCGTCGAGCATCCCGTAAGGATGCTCCTCTCGGTAGAAAAGAGCGCAAAAAAATCATGGCATCCTGTAGGGATGCCTCTTTCGGCACCGAGAGACGCATCCCTATGGGATGCGGGAAATAGGGGGGGCGTTTTTCTACCGAGAGATACATCCCCTACGGGATGTGATAATGTCACGTCCCGCAACCTTGCGCCCCCCCCCCCCACCCCCCCCTTGCGGGGGTCGGGTAACGATGACGGGGGGGGCAAAAGAGACCAAAGGGACAAAAGGGAAGCCGGGGAATCGAAAAAAC